>DATLZM010000360.1:0-2178 GCA_035573995.1 Actinomycetota bacterium
CGCTGGGGTGGCGGCGACCGTGAACCGCGAGGGGTCGCTCCTCAGCGCGTTCTTCTCCGAGGGGCCGGTGCGCAACCTCGACGACGCCCGCGCCGCCGACCACGACCGGTACGCCCGGTTCTTCCACGCCATGCTCGAGCGCGGCGTGTACCTGCCACCCTCGGGCTACGAAGGGTGGTTCCTCGGCGCTGCGCACGGCGAGCCCGAGATCGAGCGGCTCCTCGACGCGGCCGCCCACGCGGCCCGGGAGCGCTGAGCCGAGCCCCCTCAGGTCGGGACGGCGAGGAGCACCGCGGCCCCGAGCCCCATCACCATCCCCAGGAGCTGCGGGGCCCCGGCCCGCTCCCCGAGCGCCACGAGCCCCAGCGCGCCCCCCAGAGCCGGGCTCGTGGCGACCAGCGGCACGATCACGCTGGCCGGACCGCGGGCCAGCGCGACCAGGTAGCCGATCGTGGCCACCGCCGCGAGGGCGAGGACGAGCACCGTCAGCCGGGCGAGCCGGTCGGCGAGCGACGGGAGGGGCAGACGCTCCCGTCGGAGCAGCCAGCCGCCCACCGCGAGCTGCACCGCGGCGCCGGTCACGAGGAGCGCCGAGGGTCCGGCCGGGGTGACCACGACCTTGGCGAGGAACGCGCCCACCCCCTGGAGCGCCGTGGAGAGCACCGTCAGCCCGAGCCACGGGCCGCGGGCCGCCGACCCGCCGGACCGCCGCCAGCCGAGGAGCGCCACCGCCGCCACCGCCGCTCCGATCCCGACGGCCCGCGCCCCGCTCGGCCGCTCGCCGAGGAAGGCGACGGCCAGGACCGCCGTGACCGCCGGCGAGAGCCCGGCGATCGGCGAGACCCGGCTCACGGGGCCGCGCCGGAGGGCCTCGGTGGTCACCCAGAACGTGAGGGCCATGAGGGCCGAGACCCCCAGGGCCCCGGGGAGCGCCGAGGCGGTCGGGGGGTCGAGGACGAGGACCGGGAGGTAGACGGGGAGGCCGACCGCGGCCGACAGGAAGTAGTACTGGGCGGTCGCGAGCTCCTCGAGCACGCGCTTCGCCACGACCCGCTGCACCGACCAGATGACCAGGGCGAACAGCGCCGGGAGCGTCCACGGCTCCACGGGCTACCTCGCCCGGTCCCGCGCGGGCCGCGGGCCCGCGGCGCCCGACCTCAACCCGCCCGCTCGGCCTGGAACGCCTCGTGCTCCTTCTCGACCTTCGCGGCGAAGACGAAGTCCGCCTCGTGGAGCCCGTCGATCTTGTGGGTCCACACCTGGACCTTCACCTTGCCCCAGGCCAGGTGGATGTCGGGGTGGTGCCCCACGGACTCCGCGAGCTCGCCGACGCGGTTCGTGAAGGCCAGGGCCTCGCGGAAGTTCCGGAACCGGAACTCCTTCTCGAGGTGGTGGCCGTCCACGACACGCCAATCGGCGTCCAGGTCCGCGAGGTAGGACTCGAGCTCCTCCCCCGAGAGCGGGGGGACCCCTCCCTTGCAGGGGACGCACTCCATCGCGGCGAGGTCGCGCATCGCTCCTCCTTCGCTCTCCCTGCGCTCGCTCCTCCGCCTTCAGGTCATCTCGTCGAGCGCGGTCCGCACATCGGTCCGGATCCCGGTGAGGAAGGGGACCTCGACCTTCGTGTAGAGACGGGCCCGGGCCTCCCGGAGCCGGCGGATGCAGTCCACCAGCCGATCGGGCGCGTCGGCCTCGAACGCCAGGATCCACTCCCAGTCGCCGAGCCCGAACCCGCTCGTCGTGTTGGCCAGCACGTCCGGGAACTCGCGACCCATCTCGCCGTGCTCCCGCAGGAGCTCGGCCCGCTCCTCCCTCGGCAGGAGGTACCACTCCGGCGTGCGGACGAACGGGTAGACGCAGAGGACCCTCCTCGGCGCCTCGCCCCGGACGAAGGCCGGCCGGTGGTCGTCGGTGAACTCCGCGGGCCGGACAAGCCCGAGGAACGTGTGGGCCAGCTCCATCCGCCGCCCGGCCCGGGTCCGTCGGAACGCCGCGAGCAGGCCCTGGAGCTCCTCGACCGAGGGACCGTGCCAGAAGCCCAGGAGCCCCGCGTCGGCCCGGAACCCGGCCGTGGAGTAGGTCCCCCGCACCGTGACCGCGTCGGCGCGCTCCTTGAAGAGGTTCTCGATCTCCTGGGCCGCGTCGTCCAGGTCGTGCCCACCGAGCTCGCGGAGCTCC
>DATLZM010000361.1:0-1025 GCA_035573995.1 Actinomycetota bacterium
CCGACCCGCCGCAGGTCGACCCGGCGCGTGAGCCACGCCGCGATCTGGGCGAACGGGACGGCGCCGGCGAGGTAGGAGAGCGCGAGGACGAGGCCGGCGGGGAGGCGCCCGGAGCGGATCCGCGTCCCGTCGACGATGCCCCTCGCCACCCAGGTCACCCCCCTGCGGTTCGGCGGAGCGATGCTACACGCGCGCTCGGCCCGCCAGGCCTCGAAGAGGTCGTGGGCCCGAGGGCCACGTAGTCCCCCCGGGCGCGGAACCCGGAGCGGGACACAGCGACCATCAGGTACCGCCGCCAGAACCGGAGGCAGGGGTCGGAGACCACGTACCAACGGTGGTGAAGATGCGGGCGAGGTCTACGCGGCCCCCACCTCCTCCAGGGTGACGCGGCGGCTGATGGCTTGCAGTGGCGGACGAGCCTGGCGGCGTGGCGCCCGGGGTCGTGGCGGTGCCGCCTCCCCTTGAGCCGGGGGTGCTGGGCGCGAGGTAGGTTCCTTGGAGCGGGCCGCGGCCCTGGCGGCTTCGGTGGGGGTGGTCCGGAGCTATCCCGAGCCCTTCCGGGTCCGCCCTTAGCGGTGCTTGCCGGCGGACTCGTCGTTGCCCGGGCACGTCCCGGCCCAGGAGGCGAGGCGGGCCGAGGAGCCCGAATTGCCCATCTCCACCCTGATCTCCGGCGAGGAGCTGCTCCGCGGAGCGGCGGCAGGCCCCGGGGATGGTCCGCAGGAGCTCTGCCTCAGGGCGATGACCTCGGAGATCGCCTCCGAGAGGTGGGCCATCACCTCATCGAGGAACTCGACCTTGGAGAGACATGTTGCCAACCGGCAGCCAGGCCTCCACGGTCGTCCCCGCGCCTGGCCGGCTCTCCACCCTGAGCTCCCCGCCGACGAGCTCCGCCCGCTCCCGCATCGAGGCGAGGCCGAGGTGGCCGGGCTCCCGGCCGGCGGCCTCCACGTCGAACCCGTCCCCGTCGTCCGTGACCCGCAGCAGGAGCCCCCCGCGCCGGGAGGAGACCTCGACGGTGACCG
>DATLZM010000362.1:0-1108 GCA_035573995.1 Actinomycetota bacterium
CCGACCCGCCGCAGGTCGACCCGGCGCGTGAGCCACGCCGCGATCTGGGCGAACGGGACGGCGCCGGCGAGGTAGGAGAGCGCGAGGACGAGGCCGGCGGGGAGGCGCCCGGAGCGGATCCGCGTCCCGTCGACGATGCCCATCGCCACCCAGGTCACCCCCCTCCGGTTCGGCGGAGCGATGCTACACGTGGGCGCCGGCCGCTCGGGCCGCCGGGTGCTCGGGAGCCATGCGAGCCGGCCCCGGACGCGAAGAACGGGCGGGGCCCGGCCCCGCCCGTTCCTATCCGTCCCGATGTCCCGCCGCGATCAGGGCTCCGGCGGCGCCGCCCGCGGCACCTCCTCCGCCCGCTCCTCCACGACCACGACCCGGTCCTCCCGCGCGGTCGAGAGCGCCCGGTCCATCTCTCGCGAGAGCGCCGCGACCCGGTCCCGGAGCTCCTCCAGCCGGGCCCGCGCGGCCTCGCGGGCCGAGGCGAGGTCCGCGACGGCCCGCTCGGCCTTCCCCCGCGCCTCTCGGAGGATGCGCTCGGCCTCGGCCCGGGCCGCGGAGAGGACCCGCTCGGCTTCCTGCTCCGCCTCCCGTCGGCGCGCCTCCACCTCCCGGTCGAAGCTGGCCAGCATCTCCCTGACCCTCGCGGACACCGCCTCGAAGGGGTCGGCCGGCTGCCGCCGCCCCGCCTCCCGGGCCTCGGCCGCCTCGCGGCGGGCCGCCTCGAGCTCGCGCTCCCGGCTCCCGAGCACCTCCTGCAGCTCCTTCACCCGGGCCTCCAGCTCCCGCACCCGGCTCGCGACCCGCTCCAAGTAGCTCCGGACCTGCTCGGGGTCGAACCCCCGCCGGACCGTCGCGAACACGGCGTCGCGGATCCGCTCGGGGGTCCACATCGGCGGCTGCGCCATCGGCCCCTGCGCCTCTCCCTCGGGGTACATACCCGCCCCCCTTTCGCTCGACCGCCCGAACGCGAGATCTCGGGGCGCACGAGTCAAGCGGACATCGCGCCCTCGTGCAATCCCCCGATCGGCCACGCGGGCCGCGCTGCGCGTTCCGAGGGTCGGGCTATCCGTCGAGGAGGCCGCGGACCGTCCGGGCCGCCACGTCCAGGTCCCCC
>DATLZM010000363.1:0-2436 GCA_035573995.1 Actinomycetota bacterium
GAGGTCGTCACCGGCCCCTACGACGTGGTGGTGGTGGCCGAGGCCCGGTCCCTCGACGAGCTGGGGAAGCTCGTGGTGTCGAAGGTGCAGGCGGTGGACGGGGTCACCCGCACCCTGACCTGCCCCGTGGTCCGCGTCTGACCGCGGCTGGTCGTTGACCGGTCGGGGGTCGCGTGGCACGCTCGGCCCGGGCGGTGGATCGATCTCGCCGGGAGGGTCCCGAGCTCGACGCGGTGCCCGGCCTCCGGGGTCTGTGGTTCGGGCTGCTCGCGTACCGGTGGGCGACGTTCGGCTGGATGGCGGTCCTCGCCGCGATCTCCCGCGCCGAGCTGCGGCGACCGCTGCTCGCCCTGGCCGCGATCGCCGCGACCGGCCTCTGGGTGGCCTGGCTCACCGGCGTCCGGGCCTGGCAGCGGCCGGCGGTGCTCGCCGCCGACGTCGCGCTCGCCCTGGCGCTCCTCGTGGTCTCGGGGCTGGTGATGGCGCCGGGTTCCGTCGGGCGGGGCGCGCCGTTCTTCGCCACCTCCTACCCGGCGAGCGCGGCGATGGCGGTGGGGGCCGCGAGGGGGATCGCCCCGGGCCTCGCCGCCGCGGCCCTCCTGTGCGTCGGGCTCGCCGGGAGCCGCCAGGCGAACGGGATGCCGCTCGGCGGCCTCCGGCCCGAGGAGCTGTCCGCGCTGGTCAACGGCATCGTGTACTACCTGTCGGCGGGCGGGGCGGTCGGGGTGGTGTCGACCGTCCTCCGCCGCTCCGGCGCCGAGCTCCGCCGGGCGGTCGAGGAGGCGGCGCGCCAGCGGGAACGGGCGGCCCGGTTCGCCGAGCGCGAGGCGATCGGGCGCGAGATCCACGACTCGGTCCTCCAGGCGCTCGCGATGGTCGTGAAGCGGGGGCGCGAGCTCGCCCGCCGCGCCGAGGTCCCGGCCGGGGAGGTCCGGGAGCTGGTCGACCTCGCGTGGCAGCAGGAGCGGGCGCTCCGCTCGCTCCTCCAGCGGCCGCCGGAGGAGCCGCCCGCCGGCACCGTTCCGCTCCGGACCGTCCTCGAGGCCGCGGCCTTCGGGGTCCCCGGCCTCCCCGTCGAGGTCACCACGGTCGACCCCCTGTGGCTCCCCTCGGGGTTCGCGGAGGGCCTGGGGCGGGCGGTCCGGCAGGCCCTCGAGAACACCGCGGCCCACGCCCGGGCCACGAGGGCGTCGATCTTCGCCGAGCGGGCGGGGGCCGGGATCGTCGTCACGGTCCGGGACGACGGGGTGGGCTTCGTCTACGACGAGGAGCAGCTGCGCCGGGACGGGAAGCTCGGACTGCTCAAGAGCATGAAGGGGAGGATCGAGGAGCTCGGAGGGACGATGCGGGTGCGGAGCGCGCCCGGGACGGGGACCGAGGTGGAGTTCCGCCTCCCCGCGGGGGAGGGGCCGGAGGATGGGCGGAGCTGAGCCCCGGGCCGAGCGGATCCGGGTGATGGTCGTGGACGACCACCCGGTCTGGCGGGACGGGATCCGGGCCGACCTGGAGCGCTCCGGGGAGATCGAGGTGGTCGCCGAGGCCTCGGACGGCGGGGAGGCGATGGAGCTCGCCCGGGAGCGGATGCCCGACGTCGTCCTGCTCGACCTCCGCCTGCCCACCGTGAGCGGCGTGGACGCGATCCGGGCCATCGTCGAGGAGTCCCCCCACGTCCGGATCCTCGTGCTCTCGGCCTCCGGGGAGGAGGCCGACGTCCTCGAGGCGGTGAAGGTCGGCGCGACCGGCTACCTCCTCAAGACCGCCACCGCCGAGGAGATCGTGGACGCCGTCCGAGCTGCTGCCGGCGGCGGCCGAGCGGGTGGGCGCGGCCCTGGCCCTCGGGGCGGCCGCCGCGCTCCTCGCGCCGGGCGGGGAGGCCCGACGGCTGTTCGCGATGTGGCGAACGTGGGCGACGATCGCCCCGCTCTACGCCCTCGCGGTGACGGCCTCGCCCTGGACGGCGGCGGCGCTCGCCGCGGGCGCCGCGGCGCAGGGGCTCCGGGAGCTCTCCGACCTCGGGGGGATCTCCCGGGCCGGACGGCGGCCGCTGGTGGTGGCCGGGGCGGTCCTGGCGGCCGCGCCTGCCCTGGCCGGGACCCCGGCCGCCCCACTGTGGGCGGCTCCGCTCGCCTTCGCCGTGTTGGCCGCAGGGCCCGTGCTCGCGGGGGACCCGGCGCGGGCGGGCCGGGACCTGCCCTGGTCCGCGGTGGGGCTCTGCCTGGTCGCGCTCCCGCTCGCCTCGCTCCCCGCGATCCGCGCGGGGTCCCCCGGCGGGGCCGGGCTGCTCCTCGCGATCGGCGCGGGCGTGGCCCTCTCGGACGTGACGGCCTTCTTCCTCGGGCGGGCCGTGCGGGGAGGGCCGCTCGCGCCGAGGGTGAGCCCGGCCAAGACGCGGGCCGGCCTCGCCGGGAACCTCCTCGGGGCCGCCGCCGGGTTCGC
>DATLZM010000364.1:0-6228 GCA_035573995.1 Actinomycetota bacterium
CGGGGGGCCGAGGTGGCCCTCGCCGCGCGCCGCACCCGCCGCGGGGGGCTCGCCTGGGGGCTCCCCAAGGGCGGGATCGAGCCCCACGAGAGCGCCGAGGAGGCGGCGCTGCGCGAGGTCCGCGAGGAGACGGGCCTGGAGGCCGAGATCGAGGCGTCGCTCGGAGCGTCGCGCTACGTCTACGTCTGGGACGGCGTCCGGGTGCGCAAGGTCGTCCACTTCTTCCTGATGCGCGCCACCGGCGGCGACGTGGCGCTCCACGACCACGAGATGGAGGAGGTGCGCTGGTTCCCCCTCCCCGGCGCCCTCCGGAAGGCCACCTACCGCGGGGAACGGGAGGTGCTGGCCCGGGCCGCCGACGCCCTCGGATGACGCCGGGCCGGGCGGTCGTCGGCGTGCTCGTCGGCCTCGTCGCCGGGGTGATGTCGGGCCTGTTCGGCGTGGGCGGCGGGATCATCACCACCCCGGCCATCCAGGTCCTCCTCGGGGGCGCCCCCTACGTCGCGGTGGGCACGCCGCTCCCGGTCATCTTCCCCACGAGCCTCGTCGGCGCCTACACGTACTGGCGGGCGGGCGAGGTGAGCACCCGGGCGGCGCGGTGGGCGGCCCCGCCTGGGGTGGTCGGGGCGGCCCTCGGGGCCTGGGCCACGTCCTTCGTCAACCCCCACGGGATCCTCCTGGTCACGGCGCTCTTGATCGGCTGGCAGGCCGTGCGGGTCGCCCGCGCCCGGCCCTACCTGGTCCGCCCCCGCGGGAGCACGCCCGGGCCCCACTACGCGATCCTGGGGCTCGCGACGGGCTTCGTCTCGGGCCTCCTCGGGGTCGGCGGGGGGATCGTGTTCGTCCCGGCGGTCACCACGATCCTCGGGATGCCGCTCAAGCGCGCCCTGGGGACCTCCCTCCTCCTGATCTCCGCCGTGGCGATCCCGGGCACCCTGGTCCACGCCGCCCTCGGCCACGTCGACTGGTCGATCTTCCTCGTGCTCGTCGCGGGCGTCGTCCCCGGGGCCCGGATCGGGGCGCGCGTCGCCCTCGGCACCGGCGAGCGGGCGCTCCGCATCGCGGTCGGCCTGTTCCTCGGGGTCGTGGCGGTGCTCTACGCCGCGCAGGAGCTGGCCCTCCTGCTGCGGGGATGACCGCTAGGATGGCCGGGCCGGCATGGCCACGCGTCCCGCGCCTCCGCCCCGCCCCCCCGCGCGGATCGCCGTCGGCATCCTCGCCGCGGCGGTCGTCCTGGCCGCCGCCCCGGTCGGGGCGCAGGAGGAGCCGGCTCCCTCGGTCCGGCTCACCCTGCGTCGCCAGACGCCCTGGGTCACGGCTGAGGACCCGCGGCTCCAGGTGGAGATCCGGGCGCGCAACGAGGGCACGGAGCCCCTGGGCGACCTCGCCCTGGGGATCGCGCTGTGGCCCGCGGTCCGTTCCCGGACCGCCTACGAGGCCTCCCTGACGGAGGACCCGCTCGGGGCCCTCCCGCTCCTCGCCCTGACCAGGCCGCTCCAGGGGGAGCTCGCCCCCGGGGAGCCCAGGACCTTCCGCTTCCGGCTCGACCTCTCGTTCCTCGCGGGGCTCTCGGACCGGTCCCTGGTCTACCCGCTCCGGGTCGAGGTCCGCTCCGGGGCGGTCCCGGTCGGGGTGCTGCGGACCCCCGTGATCCACCTCGTCCGCCGCCCCGAGGTCCCGCTCGACCTCGCGTGGTGGTGGGAGCTCCACGAGCCCATCCGCTACGGTCCCGACGGCCGGTTCACCTCGACCGCGCTGGAGGACGCCCTCGCACCGCGGGGCTGGCTCGCCGGGGTCCTCGACGCGCTCCGGCTGCTCTCCTCGGGCCGGCGGACCGCCCCCTTCGACCTGGTCGTCTCCCCGGTCCTCCTCGCCCAGCTCCAGCGGATGCGCTCGGGGTACACGGTCGCGGAGGGCGGGACGCTCAGGGTCGTGCGTGCGGGGGAGGCCGGGGCGAGCAGGGCCGGGGCGGCCCTCGAGGCCCTCCGTCGGGTCGCCGGGACCGGCGTCCCGGAGGTGAGCGCCTACCCCCTCGCCGCGCCCCTCCTCCCCGCCATGACGGGGGGCGGCCTGGCCCGCGACCTCCCGGCGCAGCTCGACCGGGGCCGGGACCTGGTCCGGGCGGCCCTCGGCGTGGAGCCCGCGGCGTCCGTCTTCCGCCCCCCGGGCGGAGCCCTGGACGCGCCGGGGCTCCGGTTCCTCGCCTGCCGGGGGGTCGGGGTCCTCCTCGCCGATCCGACCACGGTCGAGCGCCCCCTCCAGCCGCTGGGCTTCGCCCCGCCGGCCACGGAGCGGCTCGAGGCCCCGCCCTGCGGGTCCGTGATCGCCGTCCTCCCCGACCCCGCGGTCCAGGCCCTCCTCGACCCCGCCGGCCTCCGGGCGGACCCGATCCTCGCGGCCCAGGTCGCGCTCGGCGAGCTGGCCTCGATATGGCTCGAGCAGCCGAGCGTCCCGCGGGCGATCGCCCTCGGCGTCCCCCCCGGGATCCCCGGCGGCTTCGCCCGCCCGTTCGCCTACCGCGTCTCGCGGGCGCCGTTCCTCCGGCCGCTCCGCGCCCTCGACCTCGCCGCCCTCCACCCGCCCGACCCCGAGGCTCCCCCCGCCCGCCTCCTCCCCAGCCGGACCGGCGGGTTCACCCGGACCTACGCCGAGTCCCTCCGCCGGACCCGCCGCCTGCTCGAGGATTACCGCTCGATGCTCGTCGAGGAGGACCCGCTGCCCGACGCGCTCGCCACCCGGCTCCTCATCGCCGAGGGCGGCCAGTTCGTGGGGAACGAGTCCCAGGGCGCGGCCTTCGTGCGGGCGGTCCGCGATCGCCTCCGGGCGGAGCTCGCCAAGGTCCGGCCGGTCGTGGTCCGCACGGTCACGCTGTCCTCGAGGACCGGCACCATCCCGATCCGGCTCACGAACGCGACCGGCCGCCCCCTCCAGGTGGTGGTGGAGCTCGCCTCGGCCCGGATCGGCCTCCTCCAGGCCGTGCAGGAGGTCGAGCTGGATCGCCCCGAGCGCACCCTCCAGTTCCCGGTCGAGCTGCGGACCACGGGGCGGTTCCCGGTGCGGGTCCTGGTCCGGACCCCCTCCGGCCGGGTGGTGAGCGACGCGATCCTCGTGGTCCGCTCCACCGCGTACAACCGCGTCGCGCTCGTGATCACGCTGGGCGCCGCCCTGCTGCTCCTGGCGCTCTCGAGCAGGAGGTTGCTCCCACGTCGGCGCCGCTGAGGCCGGAGACGCCGGAGGCGGGGGACCAGCCGATCGTCCGGCCCGAGGACACGCCGGCGGCGTTCGTGCGCCGCACCGGGGTGATGTCGCTCGGCACCGCGCTCTCCCGGGCCACCGGGTTCCTCCGGCTCGCCGCCGCGGCCTACGCGCTCGGGGTGACGGCCGGCCGCCTCGCCGACATCTACAACACCGCGAACACCACCCCGAACATCGTCTACGAGCTGGTGCTCGGGGGCGTCCTCTCCTCGGTCTTCGTCCCGGTCTTCGTCCAGTGGCTCGAGGAACGGGGCGCGGCGGAGGCGTGGGAGGCGGCCCGGCGGATCCTCACCCTCACCGTGGTGGTCCTCACCGCGATCGCCGCGCTGGCCATCGTCGCGGCCCCCTGGATCATCCGCCTCTACACGCTCCGCTGGCCGGAGCCCCAGCGGGCCATCGCCCTCCGCCTGGGGACCTCCTTCCTCCGGTGGTTCATGCCCCAGATCGTGTTCTACGGCGTGGGGACCGTGGCCACCGGCCTCCTCAACGCCCACCGGCGGTTCGCCGCCCCCATGTTCGCCCCCATCCTCAACAACCTGGTCGTCGTGGCCACCCTCCTCGCCTACGCGTCGGTGGCCGGCGCCGACCGGGCCGACCCCACGGCGATCACGTCGGGGGAGCGCCTGCTCCTCGCGGTCGGCACCACGCTCGGGGTGGTGGCGATGACGGCGGCCCTCCTGCCCTCCCTCCGGGCCACGGGCTTCCGCTTCAGGTGGCGCCTCGACCTCCGGCACCCCGCGATCGGCCGGATCGCCCGGCTCGCCACCTGGACGATCGTCTACGTCGTCGTGAACCAGCTCGGGTACCTCACCGTGCCCATCCTGGCCGGCGAGCGGCGGGGCGGGTACACGGCGTACGCCGCCGCGTACATCCTCTTCCAACTCCCCCACGCGATCTTCGCGGTCTCGATCTTCACGGCGCTCCTGCCCGCGATGTCCTCCCGCCACACCGAGGGCGACCGCGACGGGTTCCGGGCCCTCCTCTCCCGGGGGATCCGGGCCACCGGGTTCATCGTGCTGCCCGCGGCCGCCGGCTACGTCGCGCTGGCCCGGCCGATCGTCCGGCTCCTCCTGGAGCGGGGGGAGACCGGCCCCCGGGACACCGCGCTGATCGCCGAGATCCTCGTGCCCTTCGCCCTCGGCCTGTTCTCGTTCTCCTGCTTCCAGCTCCTGCTCCGGGCCTACTACTCGATGCAGGACACCCGCACCCCCGCCCTGGTGAACGTGGGGGCCGTGGCCGTGAACGTCCTGGCCAACCTGGTCCTCGCGGTCGGCCTGGGGCTCGGGCCCCGCGGCCTGGCCTTCGGGCACGCCACCGCCTACACCGTGGGGACCCTCGCCCTCGCCCTCCTCCTCCGCCGCCGGCTCGGCGGGCTCGACGGGAGACGGATCCTCGGAGCCCTGGCCCGGGTCCTCGCGGCGGCGGTGGCCACCGGCCTCGCGGCGCGGCTCGCGGCGGCCGGCCTCGGCGAGCTCGTGGGCACCGCGACCGTCCCCGCCCAGGCGCTCCAGGTCTTCGGCGCGATCGGGGCGGGGCTGCTTGTGTTCGCCTGCGCGGCCCTTATCTTCCGGCTCGAGGAGGTCGATGTGGTGCGGGGCGCGCTCCGGCGCGGGGAGCGAGGGTGAGCGGACGGCGCGCGGCGGGGGGACCGTCGTGGGGCGGGCGAGGGTGAGCGGAGCGGCCGAGGGCGGGTTCGTCGGGAAGGCGATCCTGGTCTCGCTCGTCCTGCTCGCGCTCCTCGCGGTCGCGGCCTGGGACGCCGGGTCGATCCTGGTCGCCCGCTACCGGGTCGCGGACCTGGCCGAGCGGGCCACCTACCAGGCCCGGACGACCTACGAGCGGACCCACGACCGCAGCGCGGCCTGCGCGGCGGCGGCCGAGTTGGTCGAGGCCGACGACCCCCGGGCCCGGATCCCCGACGGGGGCTGCGTGGTCGACCTGGCCCGCCGGGAGCTGCGGATCACGGTGCGGCGGACCGCGGCGACCCTGCTCGTCCGGCGGATCCCGTTCCTCCGCCCCTACGGGAGGGCCCGGGCGACGGAGTCCCTGCCGCTCGCCGCGTGAGCCACGTGGGGACGCCCGAGAGCGACGAGGAGCTGGTCCGGCGGGCGCTCGCCGGCGACCGAGGGGCCTTCGGGACCCTCGTCGAGCGTCACGAGCGCCGCACGTACAACCTGGCCCTCAGGATGCTCGGTCGCGAGGACGACGCCCGGGACGCGACGCAGGACGCCCTCCTCACGGCGTTCCGCAAGCTGCCGTCGTTCCGCGGCGACGCGGCCTTCGCGACGTGGCTGTACCGGATCACGGTGAACGCCTGCTACGACCTCCTCCGGAGGTCGGCCCGGGCCCCGCTCGCCATCCCCGCGGACGCGGAGCCCGCCCTCGAGCCCGGGCCCCCGACCCCCGACCACGCCGACGCGACCGTCGGCGCCATCGACGTCCGTCGGGCCCTCCTCCGGCTCCCACCGGAGCACCGCGCGGTCCTGGTCCTCCACGACGTCCAGGACCTCGCGTACGAGGAGGTGGCCGCCGTCCTGGGCGTGCCGGTCGGCACCGTGAAGTCCCGCCTGCACCGGGCGCGGGTGGCCCTCGCCCGCGAGCTCCGGGCCGAGGGGGCGGGGGAACGCCTGGCACCGCCGGGACCGTCTGAGGAGCGACGATGACCCACCCCGGGGACGAGCTCCTCGCCGCCTACGTGGATGACCGCCTGTCCGAGCCCGAGCGGGCCGCGGTCTCCGCCCACCTCGACGCCTGCCCCACCTGCCAGGAGGAGGCGGCCCTCGCGGCGCAGGCCCGGGACGTGCTGCGCGCCCTCCCCGAGGAGCCGGTGCCCGTCGGGGTCACTGGCCCGGTGCGGGACGAGGTCCTGGGGGCCCCCCGGTCCCGTCGCGCCCAGGCCCTCCGGTGGCTCGCCGGGGCCGCGGTGGCCGCGGCGATCGTCGCCGTCGCGGCGCTCGCCCTGCCCGACCTCGG
>DATLZM010000365.1:0-5626 GCA_035573995.1 Actinomycetota bacterium
GCCGCGGCCACGCTGCGACGGGCGTGCGGCGAGGCCGCGACCGCGGTCGCGGTCGAGCTCATGGCCGGCACCGCCGGCGCGGTGGCCTCGACGCTCCCCGAGGCGGCCCGGCTGTTCGACGCCGTCGGCGACGACCGGCTCCGCCTGTGCCTGGACACCTGCCACCTGTTCGCCGCCGGCTACGCCCTCGACGAGCTCGACGGCGTGGCGGCCTGCTTCGAGGAACTGCGCGCCGTGGGCCTCGCCGACCGCCTGATCCTCGTGCACGCCAACGACGCCCGGCACCCCCGCGGCAGCCGGCGGGACCGGCACGAGCACCCGGGCCGGGGCCGCATCGGCCGGGAGGGGTTCCGGGCGATCCTCGCGCGGCCCGAGCTCGCCGGGCTCTCGGTCATCGTGGAGACCGAGGGCGACGCCCGGGCGCACCGGCGCGACGTCGCGTTCCTCCGGAGGCTCCGGCCCTCCACCGCGGACCGGGCGTCCGCGCGCCGGCGTCCGCGCTGACGTGGTTCGACGCGACGGGCCGGGAACGGCCCGGTCA
The DNA here is from genome assembly GCA_035573995.1 of Actinomycetota bacterium. Classification (GTDB taxonomy): domain Bacteria; phylum Actinomycetota; class UBA4738; order UBA4738; family HRBIN12; genus DATLZM01. The sequence goes on from DATLZM010000365.1 coordinate 542, forward strand.
GGGCTCCAGCTCGGCCCCCGGCCCCTCCTGGTGCGCGTAGCGCTCCTCGGCCCAGGGGTCGGCGTGGACGTGGTAGCCCCGGACCTCCCAGAACCCCCGGACGTTGTGCCGGGCGAACTCGAACCCGCGGACCCACTTCGCGCTCTTCCACGCGTAGCGCTTGGGCACCACGAGCCGGAGCGGGTAGCCGTGCTCGGGCGTGAGGTCCGGGCCGCCGTGGGCCCACGCTACGAGGACGTCGTCGTCGAGCATCGCCCGGAGCGAGAGGTTCGAGGTGTAGCCGCCCTCGCACCGGGCGATCACCCAGGCCGCCTCGGGCAGGGGCCGGGCGAGCTCGGCCAGGGTGCGGAACGAGACCCCGGTCCAGGCGTTGTCGAGGGTGCTCCAGCCCGTCACGCAGTGCATGTCGGCCACCACCTCGACCGTGGGGAGGGCCCGGAGCTCGTCGTAGCTGAGCGAGACCGGCCGTTCCACGAGGCCGGTGAGCTCGAGCCGCCAGCTCGCGGGGTCGAAGCGGGGGACCGGGCCGTAGTGGAGCACCGGCCAGGTCTTCACCAGCCGCTGCCCGGGCGGGACGCGACGGGCGAGGTCCTCGGGCTCGCGCGGCCCCCGGAACAGCCCCACGTCGCTACCCCCGACCCCCGGCGAGCTCGCGCCAGGCGGCGAGGGCGGCGTCGATCCCCGCGTCGTCCACGTCGCGGTGGGTGACCATCCGGACCTTCCCCGCGACGAGCGTGGCCCCCACCCCGAGGGCCGCGAGCCCGCGCACGGCCTCGACCGGCCCGATCCCCGCGGCCGCCGTGTCCACCAGGACCATGTTGGTCTCGACCCGGGCCGGGTCGACGGTCCCGGGCAGGAGCTCGGCGACGCCCTCGGCGAGCCGACGGGCCCGGGCGTGGTCCTCGGCCAGGCGCCCGGGTCCCTCCTCCAGGGCGACCAGGCCGGCCGCGGCGAGCACGCCGGCCTGCCGCCAGCCGCCGCCGAAGAGGACCTTGAGCCGCCGCGCCTCGCGGATCAGCTCCGCCGGGCCGCAGAGGAGGGAGCCGACCGGCGCCCCCAGGCCCTTCGAGACGCAGAACATCACGGTGTCGACCTCCCGGGTCCACTCCACGACGTCGACGCCCGCGGCGGCCGCCGCGTTGAAGATCCGGGCCCCGTCCAGGTGGACGGGCACCCCCGCCTCGAGCGCCACCTTCCGGATCGCGCGGAGGTCCTCCACCGGGAGCACCGTCCCCCCGGCGTGGCCGTGGGTGTTCTCCACGGCGAGGAGGTCGACGACCTCGACGTCGTAGAGCTCGTCGGGCTCGAGCGCCGCCCGGACCTGCTCCGCGGTGATCCGTCCCCGCTCGTCGCCCGGGATCGTGCGGTACGCGATCCCGGAGAGCACGGCCGAGCTCGCGACCTCGGTGCTCGCGACGTGGCTCGTGGCCTCCGCCACCACGAGGTGCCCGGTCCCGCGGAAGTGGAGCCGGAGGCCGATCTGGTTGGCCATCGTGCCCGTGGGGACGAAGAGCGCGGCCTCCTTCCCCGTCACCTCCGCCGCCCGCTCCTGGAGGCGGTTGACGGTGGGGTCGTCGCCGAACCAGTCGTCCCCCACCTCCGCGTCGGCCATCGCCCGGCGCATCGCGGGGGACGGCGTGGTCACGGTGTCGGAACGGAGATCGACCCGGTAGCGCACGGTCCGGCCAGTATAGGCTCGGCCGCCGCCTGCCGGGCCGCTCCCTCCCCCCTTGACCGTGGCGAACGGCCGGCGTACTCTATCGCTACCCACAGTTAGTTTTAGAGCCCTCGGCCCGACGGGACCGTCGCCGGGCCGGGGCCCGAGGAAGGAGGTGGGACATGCCGGTGACCCGCCGTCGGCGGACGGGCCTCGCCGCGGCCCTCGCGACGCTCGCGCTGCTCGTGGGGACGATGGCCGTCTCGGTCGCGGCGCCCGCGGGCGCGGCCAGGCTGGACCCCGGGCGCTTCCACGACCGGATGCGCAAGCTGTGGGAGGACCACATCACGTGGACCCGCATGGTGATCGTCTCCGTGGCTCACGACCTCCCGGACCTCGACGCCGCCGTGGGGAGGCTCCTGCGCAACCAGGCCGACATCGGCGACGCGATCCGGCCGTTCTTCGGCGACGAGGCCGGCGATGCCCTCACCGCGCTCCTCGAGGAGCACATCACGACCGCCGCCGACGTGCTCGCGGCCGCGAAGGCCGGCGACCAGGCCGCCCTCCAGGACGCCCTCGACCGCTGGTACGACAACGCCCGGCGGATCGGCCGCTTCCTCCACCGGGCGAACCCCGAGGCCTGGCCGCGCGAGGAGATGGTCTCGATGATGACCGAGCACCTCGACCTCACGCTGGCGGAGGCGCAGGCCCGCCTCTCGGGGGACTACGCGGCGGACGTCGCGGCCTACGACCGGGTCCACCGCCAGGCGTTGCGGATGGCCGACATGCTCTCCGACGGCATCGTGGCGGCCTTCCCCGACCGGTTCGCCTGATGCGAGGGGGGGGAGGCGTGGCGTTCCGGGTCGGGGGCGGCCTCCTCGGCGTGGGGCTCGCCGCCGACCTCGTGGCCCACGCCACCGGCGCGGCGGGAGACCCGCGGGTGGCGCTCGCCGCGCACCTCCCCGCGCTGCTCGGCATGGCGGTCTGCACGGGCGGGTTGCTCGGGGCCGGCCTCCGCGGAGGTCGGCGTCCGGCGGGAGCACGGACGTTCGGGAAGGAGGGATCGAGATGATCGGAGCCGCGCCGCAGATCCTGGAGAACCCCTGCTGCGACGTGATCAACCGGCTGCCGTGGGGCTTCTTCCTCGCGGTCCACGTGGTGCTGTTCGCGGTCGGGGCGTACCTCGCGAGCCGGGCCTTCGACGCGGGCGAGCGGGGGCTCGGATGGGGGTTCACGCTGTTCGCGCTGGCCGAGGTCTCCTACGCGACCTACCACGTGAACATCACCCAGTTCCTGTTCGCCCACACCATCTCGGAGGTCCTCGACGGGCTCGCCTTCGTCGTGCTGTTCGCGGCCCTCGCCCGCCGGGGGGCGGTGGCCTGGGGCAGCTCGGCCCCCCGCGGGAGGGTCGCCGACGTGGGCGGGGCACGATGAGGCGGCGGGCGCTCGCCGCCCTGGTCGCGGTCCTGCTCGCGGCCTGCACCGGAGGGGGCGCCGGCGACGGCGCCCCCTCCGAGGTCCCCGGGGAGCCGGTCCCCACCACCCGGGTCACGCTCCCCAAGAGCTACCGGTTCGAGCCCGCGGCCATCGTGGTGGAGGCGGGGGCCACGGTCACCTGGGTCAACCGGGACGACTTCCCGCACAACGTGCACCTGCTGGACGGGAGCGACCGGACCGTCCCGCTCCCGGTGGGAGGGCGGGGCAGCCTCACGTTCGAGGAGCCCGGGACCTACTACTACGAGTGCTCGATCCACCCCCAGCAGATGCACGGGGTGGTGACGGTCCGCGGGTGAGGGACCCTCACCGGTCGGCCGGGGTGGGGGCCGCGAGCCCGACCAGGTAGCCGTAGCGGTCGCGGAACGCCTCGGGGCTCATGCCCCCGGCCGCAGCGATCGCGGCGAGCTTCGCCTCATCCTCCAGGTCCTCGCGCTCCAGCCGGATCATGTACTCCCTCGCGACCCGGTAGGAGTCGCTCGAGACGTCCACCATCCGGATCCTCGGCCGTCCCGTGGCGGGATCGCGGAAGGCGTCGAACGGGAGCGGCTCGATGTGGCCCTCCCTGATCGTGATCATCGCCCCGGGCTCGCCCCGGCCCTCCGCGAGCAGGCGGCGGAGGACGTCGATGGCCCCGAACCCGAGGTCCCGGGTGTACTCGACGTCGAACGGGATCGGGGGGGCGCACCGGAGCTCGTAGCCGATGTTCTTGGCCTCGATCGTGACCCGCTGGCCGCGCTCCCGGAAGCGGTCCCGCACGAGCTTGGTCATGAGCCGGTGGAGGTGGAGCTCCCCGAGGCGGATGTGGCCGTGCTCGTCCCGCTCGATCTCGGGGAGCGCCCGCACCAGGTCCTCCTCGGGGAACCGGAGCGCGAGGCCCTCGGCGAGCACCGCGACGCCGAACGGCCGGCCGTGGGCGATCCGCTTGAGCAGCGCCGCGTCCAGGATGTCGACGAGCTCGCCCAGCCGGAGCGGTCGGTCCTCGGGGAACTCCTCGGGGATCAGGGTGAGCGTCGCCCCGGCCCCCTTCCCCACCCCGAGCGCGAGGTGGCCGGCCGACCGACCCATCGCGACCACGAAGTACCAGCGCTTGGTGGTCATGGCGTCGGTCATCAGGTTGTTCACGATCTGGACCCCGACGTGCCGGGCGGTCTCGAACCCGAAGGTGGGGACCCCGCCGGGCAGGGGGAGGTCGTTGTCGATCGTCTTCGGCACGTGGGCGACCTTGAGCCTGCCCCCGGCGGCCTCGGCGAGCTTCGAGGCCGAGTAGGCCGTGTCGTCCCCGCCGATCGTGACGAGCGCGTCGATCCCCAGCTGGCCCAGCGCCCGGAGGCAGTTCGTCATCCGCCAGTCGGGGTCGGGGGCGCCCTCCTCCCGGACCGTCGGGTTGGCCCGCGAGGTGTAGAGGATCGAGCCCCCGAGCAGGTGGATCCGGGAGACCTCGGGGATCGTGAGGGGCTGGACGTGCTCGACCGAACCCTCGATCAGGTGCTGGAACCCGTCGAGGATCCCCACGACCTCCCAGCCCGAGTTCACCGCCTCGATGGTGGCGGCGGAGATCACGGAGTTGATCCCGGGGGCGGGCCCGCCCCCGCAGAGGATCCCGAGCCGGACCCGCTCGGCCACCGCGCCTCCTCCGGGTCAAGTCCCGACGCCTGCCGTCCGACCCCTCTCCAAGAGTCTAGGCGAGCCCCGTGGATGGGGCGGTGGGAGGGACGATGCGGGGACGGACCGCCGTCGTGGCCGCGCTCGTGGCGAGCGTCGTCGCGGCCGCCTCCCCGGCCGTCGCCACCCCCGTCGAGCGGCGGCTGCGGGAGGCCAGGGCCGACGAGCGCCGCGCCGAGCGCCGGGTGGAGCACGTCCAGGGTCGCCTGGAGCGGCGCCTGGAGCGGTTCCGCGACCTGCGGGCGCGGACCGGGCGGGCGGCGGCGCGG
>DATLZM010000366.1:0-15071 GCA_035573995.1 Actinomycetota bacterium
GGCCCCCGGTGCCGCGTCGCGCCCGACGGCCCCCGGCCCCGGGCCTCCCGCGCCCCCGCCCTGGGTGTCCGCTCCCTCGCGCCCGACGGCCCCCGGCCCCGGGCCTCCACCGCCCCGTTCCACGGCCCGACCCTACCGCGACCGGCCCAGAGCGGGCTGGGAACCGGCTGGGAGCTGGCTGAGAGGAGGAAGGTGCGACGTCCCTCCAACTTTCCTCCTCGGAAGTGACGTGGCTAACTGCGCGGTGAACCCGGGCTCGCTATGGTCGGCCCGTGAGCGGGATCCGGTCGGCGCTCGAGGAGCTCGCCGGGGAGGAGCTCCGGTTCGCCTCCGACGGGGAGCTCCTCGAGGGGCTCCGGGAGATCGAGCGGGCCGCCTCGGCCCTCGAGGTCGAGCGGGCCAGGCGCGTCGCCGAGCTCGAGGAGCGGGGCGTCGCCGCCCGGGAGGGGCTCTCCCTCACCTCCTTCCTCGCGGACCGGCTCCGGATGGCGCCCTCGTGGGCCGCCCGCTACGTGGCCTGGGCCCGGGCCCTCGCCGGCTGTCGCCGCACCCGCGAGGCGCTCGCCCGGGGCGAGCTCCACGCCTCCCAGGCGGCCGTGCTCCTCGAGGCCCGGGCCTCCTCGGCCGAGCTCTTCGAGCGCGACGAGGAGGTCCTCCTGGACGCCGCCCGGGCGCTCCCCCACCGCGAGCTGCGCCGGGCGGTCGCCTACTGGCGCCAGGCGGCCGACCCGGCGGGGGCCGCCGAGGAGGCCGAGCGGCGCTACGCCCGGCGCCGCCTCCACGTCTCGCCCACCCTCGACGGCATGGTCCGGGTGGACGGGGACCTGGACCCCGAGGGCGGCCCGGTGGTGATGACGGCGATCGAGGCCGTCGTGTCCTCCGAGGTGCGGGCGAACCGCGACCACGACATGCGGACCCCGGCCCAGCGGCGGGCCGACGCCCTGGCCGAGATCTGCCGCCGCTACCTCGACTCGCCCGACCGCGCCGGGGTGGGGGGCGAGCGGCCCCACGTCGTGGTGAACGTGGACCTGGCCGCGCTCGTCGGGGACCCCTCCGGCCGGGCCGGGCTCGAGGACGCCGGTCCCCTCACCCCGTCCCAGGCGAGGCGGTGGGCCTGCGACGCCGACCTCGTCCGGCTCATCTCCAGGGGGCGCTCCGAGCCGCTCGACGTGGGCCGGCGGACCCCGGTGGTCCCTCCCGCCCTCCGCCGGGCCCTCGCGTTCCGGGACCGGGGGTGCCGCTACCCGGGCTGCGCGCGGCCCCCGCGGTGGTGCGAGGCCCACCACGTGCGGCACTGGGCGGACGGGGGCGAGACCTCCCTCTCCAACACCGTGCTGCTCTGCCGCCGGCACCACCGCATGGTCCACCGGGGGTTGGGCCGCCCCCTCGCGGTCGTCGACGGCCGCCCGGCGTTCCTCGGGCCCGACGGCGAGCCCGTGGGGCTGCCCCCGTAGGGGGATGGCCGTGTCGCAGGCCGTCCGCTGGTCCCGAGGTGATGCCTCCCGGTTGACACCCGCGCGTGCGGGCCCCATCATGGGGCACTAACCATGGCCAGGAACGAGAGGAACTCGTCCGGGAAGCAGGCCCTCGTACTTATCACCTAGGCGCGGGCAGGGCCAGCGTGCCCTGTTCCGCGCCGGAGACCCCTCGCAGCGCGAGGGGTTTTTTGCACCCCTCGCGGGGCGCCGAGGACGGCCAGAGGGTCGGCGCCGAGCGGGGGGGCGGGGGATGCGGAACGGACGGAGCGCCCGGGAGGAGATGAGGCAGGATGCGGTACGAGTTCGAACGCGACGGCCGGAGGGTCGGGACGGCCCTGTGGGAGGGGCCCGCGCAGGTCTCGGTGGAGGCGGAGGACCCCGCCACCCGGGACCGGCTGGAGCGGTTCTTCGCCTCCGAGGACGCGTACCTCGCGGGCGGGTTCGGGATCGACGATCACGATGAGGCCCTCGCGGTCAGGCGGCGGGACTGGACGCCGTGGGAGTTCGAGCGGGCCTGCCGCCACCTCGCGATGCGCCTGGGGGCGCGGGCCCGGCGCGTGGAGACCGGCCCGGTGGAGGGCCGCCCGGAGGTGGGGGCGTCGTGAAGGTCACCGGCGCCCAGGCGCTGTTCCGAGCCCTCGAGCGCGAGGGCGTGGAGGTCGTGTTCGGGATCCCCGGCGGGGCCATCCTCCCCGCCTACGACCCCCTGATCGACTCCGGGGTCCGCCACGTCCTCTGCCGCCACGAGCAGGGGGCGGGCCACGCCGCGGAGGGCTACGCGCACGCCACGGGGCGGGTCGGCGTCTGCATGGCGACCTCGGGCCCGGGGGGCTGCAACCTGGTGACTGCCCTGGCCGACGCCAAGATGGACTCCGTCCCGGTGGTGGCGATCACGGGACAGGTCCCCACGCCCGTGGTCGGCAACGACGCCTTCCAGGAGGCCGACATCACCGGGATCACGATGCCGATCACCAAGCACAACTACCTGGTCCGGGCGGCGGAGGACATCCCGCGGACGATCCGGGAGGCGTTCCACATCGCGAGCACCGGGCGGCCCGGCCCGGTCCTCGTGGACATCCCCAAGGACGTCCTGCTCCAGGAGTTCCCCTGGTACTGGCCGGAGCAGGTCGACATCCCCGGCTACAAGCCGACGACCAAGGCCAACGTGCGCCAGGTGAAGGAGGCGGTGAAGCTGATCCTCGCCTCCGAGCGGCCGGTGCTCTACGTCGGCGGCGGCGTGCTCAAGGCCGACGCCACCAGGGAGCTCCACCGGCTCGCCACGGTCGGCCGGCTCCCGGTGGTCACCACGCTCATGGCCCGGGGGGCGTTCCCCGACTCCCACGAGCTGTGCCTGGGGATGCCGGGGATGCACGGGAACTACACGGCGGTCACCGCGATGCAGAAGGCCGACCTGCTCGTGGCCCTCGGCGCGCGGTTCGACGACCGGGTCACGGGGAACCTGGCGACGTTCGCCCCCCACGCCAAGGTGATCCACGTCGACATCGACCCCGCGGAGATCGGCAAGAACCGGCGGGCCGACGTCCCGATCGTGGGCGACGCGAAGGACGCGATCGGGAAGCTCGCCGCGGAGCTCGAGCGCCAGCAGGCCGAGCGCGGGGGCCCGCCGGACCGCGAGCCGTGGCTCCGCCAGCTCCGCGAGTGGCAGGAGCGGTTCCCGCTGCGCTACACCCAGCCGGCGGAGGGCCCGCTGAAGCCGCAGTTCGCGATCGAGCGCCTCCGCGATCTCACGAAGGGGGAGGCGATCGTGGTCGCCGGGGTCGGCCAGCACCAGATGTGGGCCTCCCAGTTCTGGCGGTTCGACCGGCCCCGGACCTGGATCAACTCGGGCGGCCTGGGCACGATGGGCTTCGCCGTCCCCGCGGCCCTGGGCGCCAAGGTCGGCCGGCCCGGCGAGCGGGTCCTGGCGATCGACGGGGACGGCTGCTTCCAGATGACGGCCCAGGAGCTCGCCACCTCGACCACCGAGGGGATCCCGATCACGGTGGCGATCATCAACAACGCCTACCTCGGGATGGTCCGGCAGTGGCAGCAGCTCTTCTACAACGAGCGGTACTCGCAGGTGTACCTCTCCCACGACGTCCCGGACTACGTGAAGCTCGCCGAGGCCTACGGGGCGGTGGGGCTGCGGGCCGAGCACCCCGACGAGGTCGACGCGGTGATCGAGAAGGCGCTCTCGGTGACCGACCGGAGCGTCGTGATCGACTTCCGCTGCGACCCGCTGGAGATGTGCTTTCCGATGGTGCCGGCCGGCGCCTCGAACGACGACATCATCCTGGGCCCGGAGTTCGCCGAGCCGGCCGAGGATCCCGCGGAGGCCCCGATCGCATGACGGGCGACGGGGTAGCCGCGGTCCGGCCCGCCGGGGGTGCCCGGTGAGCCTCCACACGCTCTCGGTGCTGGTCGAGGACAAGCCTGGGGTGCTCACCCGGGTGGCCGGACTGTTCGCCGCGCGCGGCTTCAACATCGACTCCCTGGCCGTCGGGCCCACCCACGAGCCGGGGCTCTCGCGGATGACGATCGTGGTGAACGTCGAGCGGAAGCCGCTCGAGCAGGTCACCAAGCAGCTGAACAAGCTGGTCAACGTGATCAAGGTCCTGGAGCACGAGCCCGGGGAGGCGGTCGAGCGGGAGCTGATGCTCGTGAAGGTCCGGGCCGAGGGGGACGCCCGGGCCCGGGTGATCGAGATCGCCGAGATCTTCCGGGGCCGGATCCTGGACGTGACCCACCGCACCCTCACGATCGAGGTCACCGGGGCCCCGGACAAGCTCGACGCGTTCCGCGAGCTGCTCGCGGACCTCGGGATCGTGGAGCTGGTCCGCACCGGGCGGGTGGCCCTCGCCCGCGGGGAGCGGGGCATCCGGGAGCGGGGGCTCCGGCCGGTGCGCCAGGCGCGGGGGGCGTGAGGGGCCCCGGGCGGCGCGGGGGGACGAGGCCCGGACGGGAGGAGCGATGGCCACGATCTACTACGAGAAGGACGCGGACCGGGCGGCCCTGGAGGGCCAGCGGATCGCGGTGCTCGGGTTCGGGAGCCAGGGGCACGCCCACGCCCTCAACCTCAAGGACTCCGGGTTCGACGTGCGGGTGGGGCTCCGGGAGGGCTCGCGCTCCTGGCGGACGGCGGAGGAGGCGGGCCTGCGGGTCGTGCCCACCGCCGAGGCGGCCGCCGAGGGCGACGTGGTGATGGTGCTCCTCCCCGACACCGCCCAGGCCGCCGTGTACGAGCGGGACGTGGGGCCGAACCTCGCCCCCGGGAACATGCTGATGTTCGCCCACGGGTTCAACGTCCACTTCGGCCGGATCCGCCCGCCGGAGGGCGTGGACGTCGCGATGATCGCCCCCAAGGGCCCCGGGCACCTCGTGCGGCGGACCTACCAGGAGGGGATCGGGACCCCCGCGCTCCTCGCGGTCCACCGGGACGCGACGGGGAAGGCCCTGGACCGGGCCCTGGCCTACGCCGCGGGGATCGGCTGCGCCCGGGCCGGGGTGATCGAGACGACCTTCGCCGAGGAGACCGAGACCGACCTGTTCGGCGAGCAGACCGTGCTCTGCGGCGGGGTCTCGGAGCTGATCACGGCGGGGTTCGAGACGCTCGTGGAGGCCGGCTACCAGCCCGAGATCGCCTACTTCGAGTGCCTCCACGAGCTGAAGCTGATCGTGGACCTGATCTACGAGGGCGGGCTCTCGTGGATGCGCTACTCGGTCTCCGACACCGCCGAGTACGGCGACTACACGCGGGGCCCCCGGGTGATCGACGAAGGGGTGAGGCAGGAGATGAAGCGGATCTTGGAGGAGATCCGCGACGGGAGGTTCGCGGAGGAGTGGATCGGGGAGGCCGAGGCCGGCTTCCCCAACTTCCTCGCCATGCGGGCGGCGGCCCGCACCCACCGGATCGAGGAGGTTGGGAGGGAGCTGCGGCGGATGATGCCGTGGCTCCGGTCGGAGGAGAAGGTGGTCCCCGATGCCTGACGACGTCGTACGGATCTTCGACACCACGCTGCGCGACGGGGAGCAGGCCCCGGGCATCGCGCTCACCAGGGCCGAGAAGGTCGAGATCGCCGAGCAGCTCGCCCGGCTCGGCGTCGACGTCCTCGAGGCCGGCTTCCCGATCAGCTCGGAGGGCGAGTTCGAGGCGGTCCGGGAGATCGCGACCAGCGTCCGCGGGCCGGTGATCGCGGCCCTGGCGCGCGTCACCCCCGGCGACATCGAGCGGGCCGCGGAGGCCCTCAAGGGCGCCGACCGGTTCCGGATCCACACGTTCGTCTCCACCTCCGAGGTGCACATGCGGGACATGCTCCGCATGAGCCCGAACCAGGTCATCGAGGCGACCCGCGAGGCGGTCCGGAAGGCCCGGACCTACACCGACGACGTGGAGTTCTCGGCCCAGGACGCGACCCGGAGCGACCCCGCGTTCCTGCTGGAGGTCTTCCGGGTCGCGGTCGAGGAGGGCGCGACCACGATCAACGTCCCCGACACCGTGGGCTACGCCATGCCCCACGAGTTCGGCGAGCTGGTCCGGACGGTGCGCGAGGCCCTGCCTGACCACGTCGTGGTCTCCACCCACTGCCACAACGACCTCGGGCTCGCCGTCGCCAACTCCCTGGCCGGGATCGTGAACGGCGCCCGCCAGGTGGAGGTGGCGGTGAACGGGATCGGGGAGCGGGCCGGGAACTGCTCGCTCGAGGAGGTGGCGATGATCGTCCGCACCCGCGGCCATGCCCTGGGCGTCCGCCACGGGCTGAACCTGCGGGAGATCATGCGGACCTCGCGCCTGGTCTCGATGCTCACCGGCTACCCGGTCCAGCCGAACAAGGCGGTGGTCGGCTCCTCGGCCTTCGCCCACGAGAGCGGGATCCACCAGCACGGGGTGCTCTCGAACCGGGCGACCTACGAGATCATGGACCCCCTCGAGATCGGCCTCGAGGGGAACCGGCTGGTGCTCGGGAAGCACTCCGGGCGGCACGCGTTCGCCGACGCCCTCGCCAAGCTCGGCTACCAGCTCGACCAGGACCACCTGAACCGGGCCTTCGCGCGGTTCAAGGAGCTCGCCGACCGGAAGATCCAGCTCACCGACCAGGACCTCGAGGCGATCGTCTCCGAGGAGCTCGGCACCTCCGCCGCCGACGAGCTCGTCCTGGAGTCGCTCCAGGTCGCGGGCGGGACGCACCTCTCGCCCACCGCCACGGTCCGCCTCCGCCGGGGGGACGAGGTGATCGAGGAGTCGGCGATGGGCGACGGGATGATCGACGCGGCCTGCGGCGCGATCCAGCGGGCGGCGGGGGTCGAGGCCCGGCTGGTCTCGTTCAACGTCTCCGCGGTGACCTCGGGCTCGGACGCCCTCGGCGACGTCGTGGTCCAGCTCGACGTGGAGGGCCGCCGGGTCACCGGGCGCGGGGTCTCGGTGGACGTCGTCGAGGCCTCGGCCCGGGCCTACCTCGCCGCGATCAACCGCGCGCTCCAGGCGGCCGGGGAGCGGCGCGGGGACGAGGCCGGCGCCGCGGTCACGCCGTGAGGGGGTCGGGGTGGCCCGCGCGTACCGGATCGGCGTGATCCCCGGGGACGGGACCGGGCCCGAGGTCGTGCGGGAGGGGCTCAAGGTCCTGGAGGCGGTGCGCGACGGCTTCGAGGTGGAGCTCGTCCGCTACGACCTGGGCGGGGAACGGTACCTGCGGACCGGGGAGGTGCTCCCCGACGCGGTGCTCGAGGAGCTCCGCGGGCTCGACGCGATCTACCTGGGGGCGGTGGGGCACCCCGACGTCCCGCCGGGCGTGCTCGAGCGGGGGCTCTTGCTCCGGATCCGCTTCGAGCTCGACCAGTACGTGAACCTCCGCCCGATCCGCCTCTACCCCGGGGTCCGCACGCTCGTGCCCCACCACCAGCCGGGGGACGTGGACATGGTCGTGGTCCGCGAGAACTCCGAGGGGCTCTACACCGGGGCCGGCGGCGTCCACCGGCGGGGGACGCCCTTCGAGGTGGCGGTGCAGGAGAGCGTGAACACCCGCCACGGCGTGGAGCGGATCGTCCGGTTCGCGTTCGAGCAGGCCCGTCGGCGCCGTCGCCACCTCACGCTCGTCCACAAGACCAACGTCCTGACCTACGCCGGGGACCTCTACCAGCGGGTGGTGGACGAGGTGGGGCGGGAGTACCCCGACGTCGAGACCGCCTACTGCCACGTGGACGCGGCCTGCGTCTACCTCGTGGAGAGCCCGCAGCGGTTCGACGTGATCGTCACCGACAACATGTTCGGGGACATCATCACGGACCTCGGCGCGGTGATCCAGGGCGGGATGGGGATCGCCGCGGGGGGGAACATCAACCCCGAGGGCGTCTCGATGTTCGAGCCGATCGGCGGGACGGCCCCCGACCACGCCGGGAAGGGGACGATCAACCCGCTCGCCGCGATCGGCGCGCTCGGGATGCTCCTCGAGCACCTCGGCGAGGCCGAGGCGGCCCGGCGGGTGGAGGCCGGGATCCGGTTCGCCTGCTCGAAGATGGCCTCGATGCGGGCGGGCGAGATGGGCTACTCGACCTCCGAGGTCGGGGACCTGGTCGTCGAGGGGGCGACGGCATGAGCCGGGCCGACCACGGGTTCGACGTCGAGCTGTACGACACGACGCTCCGCGACGGCGCCCAGCGGGCCGGGCTCTCCTACACGATCGAGGACCGCCTGCGGATCCTCCGCAAGCTGGACCAGATCGGGTTCCCCTACGTGGAGGGGGGCTGGCCGGGGGCCAACCCCCGCGACACCGAGTTCTTCAGGGTCGCGACCAAGGAGGACCTGGAGCGGAGCACGCTCACCGCGTTCGGGATGACCCGGAAGGCGGGGGAGCGGGCCGAGGAGAGCCAGGTCCTCCGGGACCTCCTCGACGCGGGCACGGAGGTCGTCTGCATCGTCGGGAAGTCCTGGGACCTCCACGTCCGCGAGGCGCTCCGGACCACCCTCGAGGACGGGGTCGCGATGGTGCGCGACTCGATCGCGTTCCTCCGGGCGCAGGGCCGGCGGGTGTTCTTCGACGCCGAGCACTTCTTCGACGGGTTCCGGGACAACCCGGCCTTCGCCCTCGCGGTGCTCGACGCCGCGCAGGAGGCGGGGGCGGAGCGGCTCGTGCTGTGCGACACGAACGGCGGCGCGCTCCCCTCGGACGTCGCCCGGGTCGTGGACGAGGTCCGCCCGCGGGTGTCGGTGCCCCTCGGGGTCCACGTCCACAACGACACCGGCTGCGCCGTCGCGAACTCGCTGGTCGCGGTGGAGCACGGGGTCTTCCAGGTCCAGGGGACCGTGAACGGCTACGGGGAGCGGACCGGCAACGCCGACCTGATCCCGATCGCCGCGAACCTCGCGCTCAAGCTCGGGAAGCGGGTGCTCCCGGACGGCTCGATCGAGCGGCTCACCGAGCTCGCCCACTACGTGGCGGAGGTGGCGAACGTCCAGCCCGACTCCCACCAGCCCTACGCGGGGCGGTACGCCTTCACCCACAAGGCCGGCCTCCACACGAGCGGGATGGCCCGGACCCCCCGGGCCTACGAGCACGTCCCGCCGGCGGCGGTGGGGAACCGCCGGGGCGTCGTCGCGAGCGACCTGGGGGGCGCCGCCACGCTCCGGATGAAGGCCGAGGAGTTCGGGGTGGAGCTCCCCGAGGAGCGGATCCCCGCGCTCCTCCGCGAGCTCAAGGCGCGGGAGGCGCGCGGGTACACGTTCGAGGTGGCCGACGCCTCGCTCGAGCTGCTGATGCGCCGCCACGACGGCTGGCGCCAGCCGTTCTTCGAGGTCGAGAGCTACCGGGTCCACGTCGAGCACCGGAACGGCGACCCCGAGCCCCTCGCCGAGGCGACCGTGAAGGTCGTGGCGAACGGCCGGCGGCACATCGAGTCCGCCGAGGGGCACGGGCCGGTCGGGGCCCTCGACAACGCGCTCCGGAAGGCGCTCCGCAACGAGTACCCCGACCTGGACCACATGACCCTCGAGGACTACCGGGTCCGGGTCCTCGAGGAGAACCTGGGCACGGGCGCTGTGGTCCGGGTGCTGATCGACACCTCGGACGGCGAGAAGGAGTGGACCACGGTGGGCGTCTCCGACAACATCATCGCCGCCTCCTGGGAGGCCCTGACCGACGCCTACCTGTACGGCCTCCTGCACCCGCGGGAGCACCGCGGGGCGCTCGATGGCCCGGGAGCGGAGACGGCCTGAGGGCCCCGCGGGGCCGGAGCGGGCCCCGGCGGTCCCGGTCAGGATCAGGGAGGCCAGCGCCGCCGACGCCCGGGCCTGCGCGGAGGTGCACGTCGAGGGGTGGCGGTGGGCGTACCGGGGGCTCCTCCCCGACGCCTACCTCGACCGCCTCTCGGTGGAGGACCGGGAGCGGATGTGGCGGGAGGGGTTCGAGGCGCCCGGGGGACGGGTGGCCTGGGTGGCCGAGGCCGGCGGGCGCGTCGTCGGCTTCTGCGTGACGGGTCCGTCGGAGGACGCGGACGCCGACCGCGGGACCGCGGAGGTCTACGCGATCTACCTCCTGCCGGAGGTGGTGGGGACCGGCGTGGGCCGGCGCCTGTTCCAGCACGCCGTGGACGACCTCCGCCGGCGGGGCTTCCGGACCGCCACGCTCTGGGTGCTCGAGGCGAACGAGCGGGCGCGCCGCTTCTACGAGCGGGCCGGGTGGCGCGCCGACGGCGCCGTCAACCAGGAGCGGATCGACTGCGCGAACCTCCCCACGGTCCGCTACCGCCTCGATCTCTCCGCCTGAGCCGGGGCCGGGACCGAGCTCGCACGGCGGTACCGGCACGCGCGGCCGGCTTCCGCGGCCACGGGCGGGCCGGCGCGGATAGCATCCGCGGCGTGCAGGCGCCCCTCGTCCGCGGGCTCGGGGAGGTGATCCGGGGCTTCCCGCGCCCGGGGCCCGGTCGTCCCGGCGACCCGGGCTGGTTCGGGCCCGGGTCCCTCGCCTGGCGGGTGAACGCCGAGACCGTGCTGCTCCTGGGCGGCGGGCGCGCGCTCCTGATGCAGGTGGCGCACCCCCTGGTCGCCGCCGGTGTCGCCGACCACAGCGACTTCACGCGGGAGCCCTTCGAGCGCCTCTGGCGGACCGTGGACACCGCGCTCACCGTGGTGTTCGGGGACTCCGAGCGGGCCGCGGCGGCCGTCGAGCGGGTCACGGAGATCCACCGCCGGGTCCGCGGCTCCCGGGGCGGCGTCCCCTACTCGGCGCTCGACCCCGAGCTGCTCCTGTGGGTCCACGCGACCCTCGTGGACTCCTCGATCGCCGCCTACGAGCGGTTCGTGGGGCCCCTCGGCCCCTTGGAGCTCGAGCGCTACTACCTGGAGATGCGGCGGATGGGGACGGCCTTCGGGATCCCCGAGGACCTCCACCCCCCGACCTACCGGGACTTCGTCGGCTACCTCGAGCGCGCCATCGCCGGCCTCCGGATCGGCGAGGAGTCCAGGCGGGTGGCCCGCGAGGTCCTCTCGCCCCCCGCGCCCCTCGTCCTCCTCCCCCTGGGGCTCGTCTCCGGGCTGCTCTCCGTGGGGCTCCTCCCCGCCCGGATCCGCCGGGGCCTCGGGCTCCGGTGGGGGCCGGGCGCGGCCCGAGCGTTCGAGGTCACGTCAGCCGCGGTGCGCCGGGCGGTCCCTCTCCTCCCGGACCGCGTCCGGCGCTGGCCGCACGCGCGGGAGGCCGAGCGCCGGGTCGCCGCCGGCCGGGCGCCCTGAGCCGCCTCGGTGGCTCCGGAACGGCGAGCGCTCGGTGGCGAGGGACTCCATCGTGGAGACCTGGGATCCGCACAGGATCGGCTTCAGCCCGGACCGGTCCTCCTCTCCGGGGGAACTCCGCCGGTGCGCCTCCGGGGGCCACCTTCGCCGGGGCCGTCCCTACGCGACCCCGATCTCCTTCCCCCTCCCGGCCCGGCGGGCCTCGGCCAGGACCAGGGCCGCGGCCGCGGCGTCCTCGGCGGCGTTCCCCACGGACTTGTAGAGCGTGATCTGCTCGGGCGAGGTCCTCCCAGGCTTCGTCCCGGCGACCAGCTCCCCGAGCTCGGCGTGCACGTGCTCCGCGGTGATGAGGCCGTCGCGGATCGGCCAGAGCAGGTCGTTCGAGCCGGAGGGCGGCGGGGCCAGGGCGGCCTCCCGCGACTCCACGACGACCAGCGCGTCCCGCACGGTCTCCCCGTCCACCTCCCTCCCGGCGGTGTTGAACCCGACCGAGGTGACGTGGGCGCCCGCTCGGAGCCAGGGCCGGCGGACCACGGGCTCGGGGGAGTGGGTGCAGGCGCAGACCACGTCGGCCGCCCGGACCGCCTCCTCGAAGCCGTCCGCGGCCTCGGCGGGGATCCCGAGCTCCGCGGCGAGCGTCCCGGCCAGCGCCTCGGCCTTCCGCCGGTCGCGCCCGGCGACCACGATCCGCTCGAAGCGCCGGACCCTGGGGACCAGCCGGCCGTGGGCCCGGGCCTGGACCCCGGTGCCGAGGACCGCGAGCGTCCGGACGTCCTCGCGGGCGAGGAGTCGGGTGGCGAGGGCCGAGCAGGCCGCGGTGCGGAGCTCGGTGATCAGGGTGCCGTCCATGAGGGCGAGGGGCGTCCCGTCGGTGGGATCGAAGCAGACGATGACCGCCTGGTGCGTGGGCCGGTCGCGGTTCTCGGGGAACAGCGAGACGAGCTTGGTCGCGAGCGCCCCCGCCGATGGGAGGAAGGCGGGCATCGCGAGGAGCGCGCCCGGGGCCCGGGGGACCTCGGCCGCGACCCGGTTGGGGACCGACGCCCTCCCCGCCGAGAGGTCCGCCATCGCCTCGGCCAGCGCGTCGATCAGGCGGTCGGGGTCGAGGAGCGCCTCGACCTCAGCCCTGGACAGGACGAGCATCGCCCACCCCCTCGGCTCCGGTGGCCGCCCGCATGATAGGGGCGGGCCGGGGGCGCTCGAACCGCCCGAGGAGGGCGACGATCCCGGCGAGCACGAGCCCCGGCGCGACGAGCCAGAGCGGCCGCTCGACCCACCACCGCGCGGTGCTGGCCTGCTCCCGGCCGAAGCCGAGGGGCCACAGGGCGAGCATGGCCAGGAGGTAGGCGGTCATGTGCCACAGGAACAGGGTCATGATCACGCCGTTCACGAAGACCGTGGCCTTCCACGGACCGGGCCGCTCGAGCCAGCGGGAGACGCGCTCCCGGAGCAGGACGGCCGCCCCGATCGTCCAGATCCCGACCGCCGCGTAGCAGACCGTGGGCGGGTAGGCGTTGGAGATCCGCTCGACGTCGGTCCCGAGGAGGCTCCGCGGGTAGTGCCCGATCCCCGGGAACCACCGGAACCGGGCGTCGCCGCCGAGCAGCTCGAAGGCCCACGGGTTCGTGAGCAGGACGAGCGCGCCGAGCCCCGCCGCCACCATCGCCCACGGGACGGATCGGGGGAGCCGCCCGAACGTCCCATCGGCGTAGAAGTGGCCGAGCTGGTGGGGGAGGAGCAGGACGAACCCGACGTTCGCGTACCGCGCCCCGGCGATCCCGAGGCCGAACCCGGCGACGTCCGCGGCCACGCTGCCGGCGAGCAGGACGCCCGGCACCCACCACCGGAACCGCTCGTGGAGGCGGATCGTCCACGGGCTCACCGCGACGACCACGAGGTAGACCGCGAGGAACCAGAGCGGCCCGAAGGGGAGCGTGGAGGCCGGGGGGAGCATCCCCCGCAGGAGCGCGGTGCCGTCCCAGACCCTCGGGCCGGCCGGCCGTCCCACGTCGAGCAGGTGGAGCGCGACCTGCACGACGGACCAGGCCCCGAGGAACACGAGCGAGGGCCGGAGCAGCCGCCCCACCCGGGTCCGGACGAACGCCCACGTCGTCTCCCCTCGCCGGAGGAACGAGCGGTACGCCACGAGGTTCGAGAACCCTCCGACGAAGAAGAAGATCGGCATGACCTGGAACAGCCAGGTGCCGAGCCACATCCCGGGCGTCACGCCGATGGCGCTGGTCGTGCGGAGGAGACCCCGCTCCCAGTGGTTGATCGAGATGAACCAGTGGCCGAGCACGACCACCAGGATCGAGGCCGCCCGCAGGAGGTCGACGTAGCGGTCCCGGGCGGCGGGCGTCCGGGCCGCGAGCTCGTCGAGCCGGCGCATCGCGACGAGCCTACGCCCCGCCCCGCCCCCGGTCGACGAGCGCCGGGCGCCGCCGGCCGGTCGCCGAGCCCGCGTCGTTCAGACGTGGACCACGGGGCAGGTCAGGGTGCGCGTGACCCCGTCGACCGCCTGCACCTTCGAGACCACGAGCCTCCCGAGCTCGTCGAGGGAGCGGGCCTCGGCCACCACGACCACGTCGTAGGGGCCGGTCACGACCTCGGCGCTCGAGACGCCCTTGATCCGGGCGATCTCCCGGCCCACCTCCGGGCCCTTGCCGATCTCGGCCTGCACGAGGATGTACGCCTTCATCGCGTCGGCCGAGATCCTAGGCCGATCCCCGTCCGCGTGGGTAGGGGGGTCCGCGCCCCGACCCCGGACGTCCTCCGGCGTCGAAGGGCTCAGCGCCGCCGCTCGAGGCGCGGGCTCCGACCCACCGCGACGGCGAGCACGCAGGCGAGCCCCTCGGCGGGCCGGCCGAAGAACCGGGTGACCTCGTCGTCGTAGAACGTGAGCGCGGTCGCGCCGACCCGCTGCGCGTAGGCGGCGAGGTACATCCGGCCGGCCGCGATCCCGCCGGCGAGCTGGACGACCCGGTACCCCCGGTCGCCCAGGGCCGAGAGGGCCCGCTCCAGGTCGGCCAGGAGGAAGTGCGTGGCCGCGCCCTCCGCCCCGAGCGGCTGCTCGAGGCACAGGAAGCCGGCGTGGGCCCGGAACTCGCCCGCGCGGAGCGGTCGGAGCTCGCCCCCCTCGAACGCGTAGGCCCCGGGCTCGATCCCCTCGACGTCGTGGACCACGGGGCAGGTGAGGGTGCGGGTGACCCCGTCCACGGCCTGCACCTTCGAGACCACGAGCTTCCCCAGCTCGTCGAGGGAGCGGGCCTCGGCCACCACGACCACGTCGTAGGGGCCGGTGACGACCTCGGCGCTCGAGACCCCCTTGATCCGGGAGATCTCCCGGCCCACCTCCGGGCCCTTCCCGATCTCGGCCTGCACGAGGATGTACGCCTTCATCGCGTCGGGCGAGATCGTAGGCCGATCCCGGCGGCGTGGATAGGGGGTCAGCGCGTCCGCTCGAGGCGGGGGCTCCGGCCGAGCGCGACGACGAGCATGCAGGCGAGCCCCTCGGCGGGCCGGCCGAAGAACCGGGTGACCTCGTCGTCGTAGAACGTGAGCGCGGTGGCACCGACGCGGTGGGCGTACGCGGCGAGGTACATCCGGCCAGCCACGATCCCGCCGGCGAGCTGGGCCACCCGGTACCCCCGGTCACCGAGGGCCGCGAGGATCCGGTCGAGGTCGGCCAGGAGGAAGTGCGTGGCGGCGGCCTCGGCCCCCAGCGGCTGCTCGAGGCAGAGGAAGCCCGCGTGGGCGCGGAACTCGCCCCGGCGGAGCAGGCGGAGCTCCCCCTCCTCGAACGCGTACGCCCCGGGGGCGATCCCCTCGACGTCGTTCGCGATGAGGAAGGGCCGGATCGGCATCGAGCCCTCGGG
>DATLZM010000367.1:0-1793 GCA_035573995.1 Actinomycetota bacterium
CGGTTCAGCACCCGCACCCGCGCCACCCCCCGCGCCCGGAGGTGCCGGACGGCGAGCGAGGACATCCGCCCCGCGCCGACCACGACCGCGGTCCGGCCCACGAGCCCCCCGAGCCACTCCTCCGCGAGGTCCGCCCCGGCCGCGACGAAGGCGTCGGGGGCGGCGCCGATGCCGGTCTCCGCCCGGACCCGGCGGCCGGCGCGGAGCGCCGCCTGGAACAGGGGGGCGAGCCCGGGCCCGGCGGCGCCCTCCTCGCGGGCCCGACGGTGGGCCTCCCGGACCTGCGAGAGGATCTGCGGCTCGCCCAGGACCATCGAGTCCAGGCCGGCGGCGACGCGCGCGAGGTGCTCGGCGGCCTGCTCCTCCCAGTGGGCGTACAGCGGCTCGGCCACCCGGTCGGGGTCGACGTCGCGCCCCTCGCAGAGCAGGCGCTTGAGCGCGAGGAACCCCCCGTGGTAGGAGCCCACCGAGCCGTAGACCTCGACCCGGTTGCAGGTCGAGAGGATCACCGCCTCCTCGAGCTCCTCGAGGTCCCGCGCCCGCCGGTAGGCCTTGTGGAGGGCGTCGTCGTCGAAGGCGAGCCGTTCCAGCAGCTCGATGGGGGCGGAGCGGAACGAGACCCCGAGCGCGAGGATGCCCATGACCTGCGGTCCGCCATCGTAGCGGACCGGTCCACGGGTCGGCACCTGGGCTCGCGACGCCCGGCGGGCGGTCCGCGGGTCCCTCCATACTGCGTCGGTCGGTCCCGCATCGGGCGGACCGGTGCTCGGGGCGGAAGGAGGAGGCATGGAGCGGGGGAGGGCTCGCGACCTCGGGGTGCGGATCGGCCGGTTCCCGACGGGTCCCCGGAACGCGATCACGGACGTCCACGGCGTGCGGGTGGGCCACGCCACGGTGGTCCGCGACCCCGGCGTGCGCACCGGCGTGACCGCGATCCTCCCCACGGCCGGGATGCCCTGGGAGGAGCGCGTGTACGTCGGCACGCACGTGCTGAACGGCTACGGGGAGATGGTGGGGACCTACCAGCTGAACGAGTGGGGGATCCTCCAGACGCCCATCGTGCTCACCTCCAGCATGTTCATCGGCCGGGCCTACGACGCCACCGCCCGGTGGATCGCCCGCCACCCGGGAACCGAGGAGGGCTACATGCCGGTGGTCTCGGAGTGCGACGACTCGTTCCTCAACGACGTGTGGAGCTGGCCGCTCGCCGAGGAGGACGTCTGGGCCGCGCTCGAGGCCGCGGCCGCGGCCCCGCCGGGCCATCCGGTCGAGGAGGGCTGCGTCGGCGCCGGGACGGGGATGCAGTGCTTCGAGTTCAAGGGAGGGATCGGCACCGCCTCGCGCGTCGTCCCGGAGGAGGTCGGCGGGTACACGGTCGGCGCCCTGGTCCTCACGAACCACGGTCGTCGTCCCGACCTCCGGATCGACGGGGTGCCGGTGGGCCGGGAGATCCTGGACCTGATGCCGGAGGAGCCCGGCCCGCCCGAGGGCTCCTGCGTGTGCGTGGTGGCGACCGACGCGCCGATGCTGCCCCACCAGGTCCGCCGGCTCGCGATCCGGGCCGCCCTCGGCCTGGCCCGCGGGGGGTCGAGCGCGAACGACACGTCGGGCGAGCTCATGATCGCGTTCTCGACGGCGCAGGCGCTCCCCCGCGACACGGGCGACGGGACCGTCGCCGTCCGCGCCCTGCTCGACGGGCGGCACGGCCCGAGCGTGTTCACGCCGCTCTTCGCCGCGACCGTCGAGGCCGTCGAGGAGGCGGTGGTGAACGCGCTGTTCCGGGCGACCACGAC
>DATLZM010000368.1:0-7793 GCA_035573995.1 Actinomycetota bacterium
TCGCTCGACTGGAGCGTCGCGCTCTCGCGCCGGGTCCCGCTCGCCCTGGACCTCGCGACCGGCGCCGCCCGGGCCGACCTGGACCTCTCGGACCTGCGCGCGGGCGAGATCGACCTCCAGGCCGGGGCGAGCGACGTGGACCTCCGCCTCCCCGCCTCGGGGGCGACGGTCTGCCGGGTGAAGGCCGGGGCGGCGAAGCTCCGGATCCGGGTCCCGGACCGGGTCGCGGGGAGGATCACGGTGCGGGGCGGCGCCTCGTCGCTGCGGATCGACGAGATCCGGTTCCGGCGGAGGGACGGAGGCTTCGAGTCTCCGGACTTCGAGCGGTCGGAGCACCGGGTCGAGCTCGAGCTGGACGTCGGCGCGGCGGACGTGGAGGTCCGCTGACGGGGCGCGCCGGGCCCGCTCCCAGGCCCGGGCCGGGCCCCTAGGTGCCCGAGGTCACCCCGGCCCGACGGAGGGCGTCGACCCGGGCCTCCTCCGAGAGGCGCGCGAGGTGCTCGGAGATCGCGGGGACCGGCGGTTCGGGGTCCGAGATCCTCCGTGCGGCCGCCGGGAGCCGCTCGAGGTCCGCCTCGAACCGGGCCCGGGCCTCGGCGATCGTCCCCGGCGGCCCGGTCCGCCGCCCGCCCCGCATCACGGGCACGAGGAGCGGCTCGGCGCCGGGGGGCGGCTCCTCCTCCCGGAGTCCGATCACGTCGCCCTCGGGGGACCGGAACACCTGCTTCCTGCCGGGGAGCGTGACCTTGTCGGTGGCGAGCTTCACGACGGGCCTGCCCGCGTACTCGACCAGCTTGTAGACCGAGTCGAGGTAGGGCGCGTCGGCCGAGACGCCCATCTTCGTCCCCACGCCGAAGGCGTCGATGGGTGCCCCCGAGCCCGTGAGCGCGTCGATGTCGTGCTCGTCGAGGCCCCCGCTCGCGAAGATCCGGACCGAGGGGAGCCCGGCCTCGTCGAGGATCCGCCGGGCCTCCCGCGAGAGCGCCTCGAGGTCGCCGCTGTCCAGGCGGATCCCCAGGCGGTCGGCGAGACCCAGCTCGCGGATCACGCGGATCGCCGTGCGGACCCCGTTGAGCGTGTCGTAGGTGTCCACGAGGAACGTGACCCGGTCCGGGAAGTCGCGGGCGAAGGCCCGGAACGCCTCCTCCTCGCTGGGGAAGGCCTCGATGAAGGAGTGGGCCATCGTGCCCGCCGCCCGGAGCCCGTAGCGGCGGGCCGCCTCCACGTTGCTCGTGGCCACGAACCCCACGATCGCCGTCGTCCTGGCGACCGCCATCGCGGCCTCCGCCCCCTGGGTCCTCCGGAACGCGAAGTCCACGAGGTCCGCGCCCCGGGCCGCGATCCGGCACCGCGCGGCCTTGGAGGCGATGGCGGTCTGGAACGTGACCTGGTTCAGGAGGTAGGTCTCGACGAGCTGGGCGACGGCGATGGGCGCGGTGACCTCGAGGAGGGGCTCGTTGGCGAGGACCACGCGCCCCTCGGGGACCGCCCACACGTCGCCCTCGAAGCGGAGGGCGCGGAAGGCCTCGATCGTGGCGTCGTCGTAGCCGAGGGTCTCGGAGAGGTAGCGGAGGTCGTCCTCCTCGAAGGAGAAGTAGGAGAGGAAGTCCAGGCAGGCCTCGAGCCCCGCGGCCACGAGGAAGCCCCGGGAGGGGGGGAGGCGGCGGACGAAGAGGCTGAAGGTGGCGGGCTCGTCCATGCCGCGGCGGAGGTAGCTCGCCGCCATGTTGAGCTCGTACAGGTCGGTGAGGAGCGCCCCCGCCATGGCCTACAGGGTACGCGAGGGCAGGAGGCGCCGGGCAGGCCCCGCCCGGGGTGGCGGGCGGGCGCGGGCCCGTGGCACCCTCCCTCCCGTGGGGTCGCGCGGGCGGTTCGAACGGCTCGTGGCCGAGGCGATCGACTCGCTCCCGGCGTGGGTGCTGGAGCGCCTCGAGAACGTCGACGTGGTGATCGAGGAGGAGCCGCCCGACGACGACCCCGACCTCCTCGGGCTCTACGAGGGCATACCGCTCACCGAGCGGGGCATGGACTACGCGGGCGTCCTCCCCGATCGGATCGTCCTGTTCCGGCGGACGATCGAGGCCGAGGCCGAGGACGACGAGGACCTCAAGCGGATCGTCGCGGACACGGTGGTCCACGAGGTCGCCCACTTCTTCGGGATCTCCGACGAGCGGCTCCGCGAGCTCGGCTGGGACTGAGCTGGGCTGGGGCTGAGCTGGCCTGGGAGCGCACCGAGCAGCACCGAGCCTGACCGCACCGAGCCGGGGCGGCGATCGGGCTGGGCCCGGACCCTGCCTCGTGCCCTGGTCCAACGACGTAGGCCGTTCGGCGGATGCGCCGCTGGCCGTCCGGACTGACAATATCCCCCGTCCGGGGAACCACTTCCCCCGCGCGGCCCATGGTGCTCCTCCGAGGACGACCGGGCTACGGCCGTGAGGACGGCGCCGTCCTCGTGATCGTCGTGCTCATGATCGTCGCCCTCTTCGGGATGGTCACGCTCGCCGTGGACGTGGGCGCGCTGCTCACGAAGCGCAGGCAACTCGTCACGGCCGCCGACGCCGCCGCCCTCGCCGCCGCCCAGAGCTGCGCGCGCCGCCAGGGGACGGCGGTCGCGAACCAGCAGGCGATGATCTACGCACAGGCCAACGCGGGGGCGGTGTCCATGGAAGCGGGCTACCCGCGGTACTCGCCGCGGTGCGAGGCGGCCGCGGGGACCGTGACCGTTCGGCTCACGGCCGACCAGCCGCTCTTCTTCGCCCCGGTCCTCGGGTTCGGGCGCTCCTCCCCCGTGGCCTCCCAGGCCACCGCGTCCTGGGGCGGCGCCGGCGTCGCGGAGAAGATCGCCCCGTTGATGCTGAGCGCGCAGCGCCTGTCCGACTGCAACATCCCTCCCGACGAGGTCACCAGGACGCAGCTGGCGGCGGGCCAGGGGATCGAGTGCTGGTTCTGGTGGGACAACTCGTCGCGAGCCGAGACGGAGGGCGCGCTCGCCAACGCGGAATGGGGGACCCTGGACCTGTTGAAGTGGAACGTGGCTCCGACCGAGCAGTGCAACAACTCCACGCCGCCCGAGTTCGAGACCTGGATGTTCGAGGGGTACGCCGGTGATCTGTCCATCAACGAGGGGGATCCGAGGCCGCCCACGTACGTATGCAGGGGGCAGGGGAACTTCGGCGCCCGCCTCGACCGGCTGATCGAGGATGCGATCCGGGACGGGCAGCTTCGCTACTTCCCCGTGAACAACCCGGGCGAGGCCCTCACCGGGATCCCCGGCGGCCAGATCGACATGGACGGGGATCCCTGCCCCCCGAACTCCGGCACCTCGTGCTCGCCCGACAAGTACGACATCATCGGTTTCACCCGGATGCGGATCACCGACCTGTACAAGGGCAACACCCCCGAGGCTCAGACCTACTGCGTGAACCGGATCCCGGGCGCCTCGGCCTCCCCCAACGCCCGCTGCATGCGGGCGGTGTGGTTCGACTACACCACCGAGGGGCTGAACCCGATGGGGGGCGAGAACTTCGGGCTCGTCCCGGTGCAGCTGATCGCGTAGCTGGCCCGCCCCCCGTCCGGGTCCTATCGTGCCACCGTGGACGAGCTCGACGAGCGCCTCATGCGCCGCGCGCTGGACGAGGCGCGCCGGTGCCTCGCCTGGGGGGACGTGCCGATCGGCGCGGTCGTCGCGCGCGGCGCCGAGGTCCTCGCGGCCGCCGGGAACGAGCGGGAGCGGCGGCAGGACCCCACGGCCCACGCCGAGGTCCTCGCGCTCCGGGGGGCGGCGGAGCGGGTCGGGCGGTGGCGGCTGGACGGCTGCACCGTCTACGTCACGCTCGAGCCCTGCGCGATGTGCGCCGGGGCCATCGTGCTGGCCCGGGTCGAGCGGCTCGTGTACGGGGCCGCGGACCCCAAGGCCGGGTTCTGCGGGTCCCTCGGCGACCTGGTGCGGGACCCTCGCCTCAACCACCGGGTGGAGGTGAGCCCGGGGGTCCTCGCCGAGGAGGCGGCGGAGCTGCTCAGGGGGTTCTTCCGCGCTCGCCGCTGAACCCCGTTGCTAGACTCGAGCCCGGAGGCGTGCCGGAGCGGACGAACGGGACCGCCTCGAAAGCGGTTAGGGGCCTAACCCGCCCCTCGCGTGTTCGAATCACGCCGCCTCCGCCATCGGTGGCCTGCCCGAGCGGACGAAGGGGCACGCCTGGAGAGCGTGTAGGGGGGCAACCCCCTCGAGGGTTCGAATCCCTCGGCCACCGCCGATCCCGCGGCGTGCCCACGGAGGCGACGGAGATGGTCCCTGAACCGGCGGTCCCCGAGGACGAGGCGCTCGACGCCTACTCGCGCATCGTGACCAGGGTGGCCGAGCGGCTGATCCCCTCGGTCGCGAGCCTCCGCGTGACGCGGCGGGTCCGGGGCGGGAGGAGCCTGGCCGGGGCGGGCTCGGCCGTGGCGATCACCCCCGACGGGTTCCTCCTGACCTCGGCGCACGTCGTGGGCTCGGCGGACGGGGGCGCCGCGGGGTTCGTCGACGGCCGCGAGCTCCCGTTCGACGTCGTCGGGACCGACCCCCTCTCGGACCTCGCGGTGATCCGGGTGCGGGAGGACCTGGTCCCGGCGGAGCTCGGGGACGCGGAGCGGCTCCGCGTGGGGCAGCTCGTGGTGGCGGTCGGGAACCCGATGGGCTTCGAGGGCTCGGTCACCGCGGGCGTCGTGAGCGCCCTCGGGCGCTCCCTCCCCACGAGGGACGGGCGGACCTCCCGGGTCGTGGAGAACGTGATCCAGACCGACGCCGCCCTGAACCCCGGGAACTCCGGGGGCGCCCTGGCGGACTCCGCCGGCCGGGTGGTCGGGATCAACACCGCGGTGGCGGGGGTCGGCCTCGGGCTCGCCGTGCCCATCGACCGGACCACCCGCCGGATCGTCGCCGCGCTGATGCGGGAGGGACGGTTCCGCCGGGCCTACCTGGGGATCGCCGGCGGCACCCGGCCGCTCCCGCCGCTCGCCGCCCGGGCCACGGGCCGGGAGCGGGCGGTGGAGGTGGTCGAGGTGATCGAGGGAAGCCCCGCCGCCCGGGCCGGGCTCCGGGCCGAGGACCTCCTCCTCGAGCTCGACGGCGAGCGGATCGAGGACGTCGGGGACCTCCAGGCCGCGATGGTGGGCGAGCGGATCGGCCGGACGGTCGAGGTGAAGGTGTTCCGGGACGGCCGGCTCGTCTCGCTCCCCGTCACCCTCCGCGAGCTCCAGGGGTAGGTCCGGGGCCTCCCGGATGCGCGGGCGCGACGGATGCGCCATCATCCCGGCGGATCCGGGCCCGGGGCGCCGCGTTCCCGGGCGGCCGAGCTTGGGTAGGTTCCGCGCGACGGAGGGGGAGGATGCAGGCGACGGCGTTCCGGGCCGACCTCGAGGAGCTCGTGGCGGCGGACGAGCGCGCCCTCGACCCCGACGGCACCCTGGCCCGCCTCATGGCGGAGGTCCCGGGCCTCTCGAGCCTCGGGAAGCTGGCCCTGCTCCGCCTGGCGGCGCGCCACCTCGGGCCGGGTGAGGCCTACCTCGAGGTGGGGTGCTGGAAGGGCCTGTCGATCATCGCCGCGATGCTCGGGAACGCCCACGCGCCGTTCTTCGCGATCGAGAGCTTCGACGGCTACGGCGTCCGGGGGGAGGAGGTCCGCGAGGCGCTGCGGCGGAACGTGGAGGCATGGGTCGGCCCCGGGAGGCTCCGACTGCTCGAGGGGGACTTCGTCGCGCTCCTCCGCCGGCCCGCCATCCTCCCCCACCCGGTGGGCGTGTACTTCTACGACGCGGACCACAGCCCGCTCGGCCAGTACCTCGCCCTGGCCCTGGCCGAGCCCCACCTCGCCGACGAGGCGATCGTGATCGTGGACGACACGGCCTCCCCGAGCGTCGCGCGGGCGACCGACCGGTACGTCCGGGGCCGGGACTCCTACGAGCTCCTCGCCGACCTGCCCGGCTCGCCGACCGGGGGGCGCTGGTGGAACGGCCTGCGGGTCTACGCGTTCCGCCGGACCGCGCCCGCCGGCCGGGCGGAGCCCGGGGTCCGCTGGCGGCGCATCGCCTACGCCTCCGTGTACCGGCCGACGGCCGCCCTGTTCGGGAGGATCATGCCCCGGGCGGGGATCCGGCTGGCCCACGCCATCCGCTCGCTCCCGCGGATCCTCCGGGGCCATCCCCGGGAGCCGATCGGCTCGTTCCTCCTCCTCGACGAGACGGGGTCGGCCGGGGGCCCGGCGCGCGGGCGGCGGGCGCGTCGGGGCGGGGACGTATACTCGTCGCGGTGACCGTGCTAGGCGGGGAGCTAGCGGTGCCCTGTACCCGCAAGCCGCTCCAGCGGGGCTGAATCCCCGCCCGCGGCCCGGAGGGCCCGAGGCTGCTCCCGGCACGGGGCGACGATGGCCGGGTCCTGCGCGACGCCGATCCGCGAACCCCGTCAGGTCCGGAAGGAAGCAGCGGTAAGCGGACCCCGGCGGGTGCCGCAGGGGCGCCTGGCCGGAGCCACCGGCCGGTGACGCGCGCGGGTCCCTGCGAGGTCAACGGCGGGTGCACGGTCACCGTTCGTCTCTCCCCGCGGGGGGAGCCGGGAGGGGGCGTGGCCGAGGAGAGGCAGCACCAGGCGCTCTACCGCAGGTACCGGCCGCAGGCGCCGGGCGAGGTGCTGGGGCAGGACCACGTCGTCCGGGCGCTCACCGGCGCGGTCCGCGAGGGCAAGCTGGCCCACGCGTTCCTCTTCTGCGGGCCGCGGGGGACCGGCAAGACCTCCACGGCGCGGATCCTCGCCAAGATGGTGAACTGCGAGCGGGGGCCGACCCCCGAGCCCTGCGACGCGTGCGAGCAGTGCGTCGCGATCCGCGAGGGCCAGCACCTCGACGTGGTGGAGATCGACGCCGCCTCCCACGGGGGGGTCGACGACGCCCGCGAGCTGCGGGAGCGGGCGCCCACCGCCCCCGCGATGGGGCGGGAGAAGGTCTACATCATCGACGAGGCCCAGCGCCTGTCGCGGGAGGCCTTCGACGCCCTCCTCAAGGTCTTCGAGGAGCCGCCGCCCGGGGTCCGGTTCGTCCTCGCCACCACCGAGCCCCACCGGATGCCGGCCACGATCGTCGGGCGGTGCCAGCGCTTCGACTTCCGCCGGGTCGGGGCCGAGCAGCTCGCCCAGCACCTGCTCCGGGTGGCGGAGCGCGAGGGGATCCGCCTGGCCCGGGAGGCGGCCTCGGCGATCGCCCGCCAGGCCGAGGGGTCGGTGCGCGACGCGCTCTCGCTGCTCGACCAGGCGAGCGTCCTGGCCGACGGCGCCGTGGACGAGGCGACGGTGGCGGCGCTCCTCGGGACGCCGCGGGTGGCGGTCCGCCACGAGATCGCCGACGCGATCGCCGTGGGGGACGCCCGGGCCGCCTTCGAGGTCGTGGCGCGCCTGGTGCAGGACGGGCACGACCTCCGGCACGCGACCAACGAGCTCCTGGGGCACTTCCGGGACCTGCTGCTCGTGCGGGCCGCGCCGGGGCAGGAGGAGCTCCTGGACGTCACCGCCGACGAGTACGAGCGGCTCCGGGCCCAGGCCTCGAAGTTCTCCCCCGCCGAGCTCACGCGGATCCTCGCCCTCCTCCTCCAGGCCCAGAGCGACATGCGCTGGACGACCTCCCCGCGGCTCTCGCTCGAGCTCGCGCTGGTCCGCGCCGCGATCCCCGAGGCCGACCCCGAGCCCCAGGGGCTCCTGGCCCGGATCGAGCGGCTGGAGCGCCTGGCCGGCCTGGAGCCGGCCCGGCCGGGAGGGCGGGGGGAGGGCG
>DATLZM010000369.1:0-12866 GCA_035573995.1 Actinomycetota bacterium
CCACCACGACCCGGGGCCTCACAGCGGCCTCCGCCCCGCGAAGCCGGCGTCGACCTCGTGCCAGTGCGAGACCCGCTCCTCCCCCAGCCGCCAGCAGAGGAACACGCGCCGGCCCTCGCGCTCGGCGGGGAAGTCCACGAGCCCGGTCTCGGGGTCCCGGAGGATCACGCCCAGGCGGTGGAGCGCTAGCAGCTCCGCCCGGAGCGCCGCCAGGGCCTCGTGGTGGCGGCGCCCCTCCCGGCCCCCGCCGTCGGTCGGGGCCCGCTCGCCGAGCCGCTCAGCCGAGGCCAGCGCGGCCTGGCGCGCCTCCCGGATCCGGGGCAGCCGGTCGCGGAGCTCGGGCAGCGCCCGCTCCGCCTCCTCCACGGTGAACAGGCGCTCCTCGCTCATCGCGCGTCGGCCGCGCCCGGGCGCCTCACAGGCCGAGGACGGCCGGGAGCTCGTCCAGCGAGCGGATCCTCGCGGCGCGCGCGTCGGGGAACCGGTCCCTGCGGTCGATCAGCACCGGGAACATCCCGACCGCCGCCGCCGGCTCCACGTCGAAGACCGGGTTGTCGCCGACGTAGGCGCTCTCCGAGGGCCGGGCGCCGGCCCGCTCCAGCGCCAGGCGGAAGATCCCGGGGTCTGGCTTCTCGACCCCCTCGATGCCCGAGATCACCCGGACGTGGAAGTAGCCCGCCACGCCCAGTGCCTCCAGCAGCCGCTCCAGCCACTCCTCGAAGTTCGAGACCACCCCGAGGACGAGCCCCGCGGCGCGCAGCCGCTCCAGGACCGGGGGGACGTCCTCGAACAGCCGGTAGTTCGAGAGGTCGGTGAACTCCCGGTAGAGCACCTCGGCCAGCCCGTCGCGCTCGGGGAGCCCCAGCTCGCGGAGGAAGATCCCGTAGACGTCGAGCCAGAAGGCCCGGGAGCGCTCGGGCGACGTCGTCCAGAGCTCCCGCTCCCGCGCCGCCCGCTCGAAGCGCTCCCCCACCACGTGGACCAGTCCGTGGAGCCGCTCGGGCTCGACCCGGTGCCCCCGCCTGGCCAGGACCCGGGAGAAGAGGTCCGGGAACGTGGGGTGAGGGTGGACGAGGGTCTCGCCGGCGTCGAAGAACACTGCCCGGAACCGCACGCCTGGATGATAGCGGCGCTCAACGCCGGGCCCGCGCCACGAGCGCCCGCCAGAGCTCGTCGACCTGCCGTTCCAGCTCCTCGACGGTCCCCGCGTTGTCCAGGACGACATCGGCGCGGGCCGCCTTCTCCTCCTGGGGGAGCTGGGCCCGGATCCGGGCCCGGACCTCCTCGGCGGTCATGCCGCGATCCCGGGTCAGCCGCTGCACCTGCGCCTCCTCGGGCGCCGTGACCACCACGAGCAGGTCGAAGTCGTCGGCGCGGCCGGCCTCGAAGAGGAGCGGGGCGACGTAGACGACGACCCGGTCCGTCCCCCGGTGGCGGGCGGCCTCCTCGGCGAACATCCGGGCCACCTCGGGATGGACGATCGCCTCCAGGTCCCGCCGGGCGCCGGGGTCGGAGAACACGACGTCGGCCAGGCGCCGGCGGTCGATGGAGCCGTCGGGGGCGAGGATCCCCCGCCCGAAGCGGGCCACCACCCGCGCGTGGCCCGGGGTGCCCGGCGCCACGGCCCGTCGGGCCAGGTCGTCCGCGTCCACGACCACGGCGCCGCGGCGGGCCAGCATCCGGGCCACCGTCGACTTCCCGGTCCCGATGCCCCCGGTGAGCCCGACGAGGAGCATCCCCGCCCCGGCGGGGAGCTAGTCGGCGCGCCCCTCGCGCCGCTTGAGGTCCTCGAGGATCGCCTCGAGGGAGATCTCCTCTTCCTCCTCGGCGGCGGGCGCCGCGGCGACCTCCTCCTCCTCGGCCGGCGCCGCCCGAGGTTCGGGCTGGGCGGGGGCGGCGGCCTCGGCCTCCTCCGCCTCCTCCTCGATCTCGGTCTCGGGCAGGGCGACCTCGGGCCCGCCGGCCTGCCGCATCGACAGGCTGATCCGCCGCCTCGGCACGTCCACCTCGATCACCTTGACCCGCACCGTCTCGCCGACCGAGAGGACCTGGTCGGGCGACTCGACGTGCGTGTCGGAGAGCTCCGAGATGTGGACCAGCCCCTCGATCCCGGGGGCGACGCGGACGAAGGCGCCGAACGGGACGAGCTTCGTGACCTGGCCCTCGATGACCTCGCCGGCCCGGTACTTCCGCTCGAACTCCCTCCAGGGGTCCTCCTGGGTCGCCTTGAGCGAGAGCGAGACCCGCTCCCGCTCCAGGTCGACGTCGAGGACCTCGACCTCGACCTCCTGCCCGACCTGGACCACCTCGCTCGGGTGCTCGACGTGCTTCCAGGAAAGCTCCGAGACGTGGACCAGCCCGTCCACGCCGCCCAGGTCGACGAAGGCCCCGAAGTTCACGATCGAGGACACCTTCCCCCGCCGCCGCTCCCCCTTCCGCAGGGACTCCAGGAACTGCTTGCGGGTCTCGCTCTGGGACTCCTCGAGGAACGCCCGGCGGGAGAGCACCACGTTGTTCCGGTTCCGGTCGAGCTCGATGATCTTGGCCTCGAGCTCCTGGCCCACGAAGGGGTGGAGGTCCCGGACCCGGCGGAGGTCCACGAGGGAGGCGGGGAGGAAGCCCCGGAGCCCGATGTCGAGGATGAGGCCGCCCTTCACGACCTCGATCACCGGGCCCTTGATGGTGCCGCCCTCGGCCATGATCCTCTCGATCCGCCCCCAGGCCCGCTCGTACTGGGCCCGCTTCTTGGAGAGGATAAGCCGACCCTCCTTGTCCTCCTTCTGGAGCACGAGGGCCTCGATCCGGTCCCCGACCTTCACGACCTCGGAGGGCTCGACGTCGTGGCGGATCGAGAGCTCCTTGGCGGGGATCACCCCCTCGGACTTGTAGCCGATGTCGAGGAGGACCTCGTCGCGGTCGATCCGGACGACCTCCCCCTCGACGATGTCCCCCTCGTTGAAGTCCCGGAGGGAGGCCTCGAGGGCCTCCACGAGCTGCTCCGGCGTGTAGTCCTCCTGCGCCGTCGCGGGCGCGCGGTCCGTGTCCTCGATCTCCGATCAGCTCCTTCCCGCACGCGGACGCCCCACCGCACGCTCACGGACGGGGAGGTGCGGGGGTTCCCGCGGGCCAGCCGATGGTAGCCGCGCGCCCCGAACCCCGTCAACGCAGCTGGCTCCGCATCGCCGGCCGGCCCCGCGACGAGCACCCCGCGTGCGCCGCCGGGGCCGCTCAGTGGCCGGCGGGGGCGGCGTCGGCCCAGTTGGGCCCCCAGCCGACGTCGGCCCGCAGCGGCACGGCGAGCTCGTACGCGGACTCCATCGCGCCCTTCACGACCGCCGCCGCCTCCTCGACCCGCGCCCCCGGCACCTCGAACACGAGCTCGTCGTGGACGGTGAGCAGCATGTGGCAGTCCAGGCCGGCCTCGTGGATCGCCCGGTCCACCCGGAGCATCCCCAGCTTGAACACGTCCGCGGCGCTCCCCTGGATCGGCGCGTTCAGCGCGATCCGTCGGCCCATGTCCCGGACCCTCGGGTTCGGGTGCTGGAGCTCGGGCACGTACCGCCGTCGGCCGAGGATGGTCTCGGTGAACCCCTCGGCCGCGGCCTTCGCCACCTGCCGCTCGAGGTACTCGCGGATCCGGGGGAACCGGGCGAAGTAGGCGTCCATGATCCCCTGGGCCTCGTCGGGGGCGATCCCCAGCCGCTGGGCGAGGCCGTAGGCGTTCATCCCGTAGGCCAGGCCGTAGTTCACCATCTTGGCCCGGTTCCGGAGGGCCGGGTCCACCCGGTCCTCGGGGAGCCCGAAGACCCGGGCCGCCGTGGCGGTGTGGATGTCGGCGTCGGAGGCGAAGGCCTCTCGGAGTCCCTCGTCCCCCGAGAGGTGGGCGAGGATCCGGAGCTCGATCTGCGAGTAGTCCGCCACGAGCAGGAGCTGGTCGGGGGAGCCAGGGATGAAGGCGCGGCGGATCTGGCGGCCCAGCTCGGTCCGGACCGGGATGTTCTGGAGGTTCGGGTTCGAGCTCGACAGGCGCCCGGTCGCCGCCACGGTCTGGTTGAACGAGGTGTGCACGCGCCCGGTCCCGGGGTCCACGAGGCGGGGCAGCGCCTCGAGGTAGGTCGAGTTCAGCTTGTCGAGCTCGCGCCAGGCGAGGAGCGCGTCGACGATCGGGTGCTGGTCCCGCAGCTTCTCGAGCACGCTCGCGTCGGTGGAGAGCTGGCCCTTGGGGGTCCGCTTCCCGGGCTGGAGGCGGAGCTCCTCGTAGAGGACCTGGCGGAGCTGGGGCGGGGAGTTGAGGTTGAACTCCCGCCCCGCGTACCGGTAGATGCGCCGCTCGAGGTCCCGCATCCGGTCACGGACCCCCTCCGCCATCTCCTCCAGGTAGGCGACGTCCAACGCCACCCCCCGGGCCTGCATCCGGGCCAGGACGGAGGAGAGCGGCAGCTCCACCTCCTCGAGGAGCCGGCGCATCCCGGCCCGGTCGATCCGCTCCTCCATCGCGGGCACGAGGAGCGCGACCGCCGCCGCCTCGGCCGCCACGGCCCGCCAGGCCTCCCCGAAGAGCTGGCCACGGGCCTCGGCGGCCACCCCGGCGAGGAGGTCCCGCCCGAGGTAGCGCTCGCACAGCCCCCCGACCGGGTAGTCGGCGGCCGCCGGGTCGAGCAGGTAGCCGGCGAGCATCGGGTCGAAGGCCACCCCGGCCAGGCTCCCGCCCTCCGCGAGCACCGCCGCCTCGAGGTCCTTCGCGTCGTGGGCCCACTTCCGCCGGGAGGGGTCGGCGAGCCACGCCGAGAGCGGCCCGATCCCGTCGAGCTCGCAGTAGGCGGCCTGGCCGCCGCCGGCGGAGACCGCCGCCCCCCGGACCGCCCGGCCCTCCACCTCGAGGCGCACCGCGAGGGGCGCGTCGGCCTCGAGCAGCGCGCCGAGCTCGCCCGGGCCCACGCGGCGGAGCTCGAGCTCGGCCGCCTCGACCTGCTTCTCCGCCCGGGCCACGTCCTCGAGCCGCTCGAGGAGCGTGCGGAACTCGAGCGAGCGGAAGAGCCGCCGGACCTCCTCCATGTCCCACTCCCCCATCCGCAGGTCCTCGGGCTCGACGTCGAGGGGCAGGTCGGTCCGCAGGCGGGCCAGCTCCTTGTTCCGGACGAGCTCCTCCCCCGCCGCCTCGATCGCCTCCCGCAGCTTGGGCTTGAGCTCGGCGGTCCGCGCGAGCAGCGCCTCGACGGAGCCGTGCTCCTGGACGAGCCGGGCGGCGGTCTTCTCTCCGACCCCCGGCACGCCGGGGATGTTGTCGGAGGCGTCCCCCTTGAGCGCGACGTAGTCCAGGTACCGCTCCGGCGGGAGCCCGAACCGCTCCCGGACCGCCTCCTCGTCGTAGCGGACGATGTCGGAGATCCCCTTCCGGTTGAACATCACCGAGATCCCGGGCCGGACGAGCTGGAAGAAGTCGCGGTCGGCGGTGACGATCACCACCTCCATCCCGCGCTCGGCGGCCCGGACCGCGAGGGTCGCGATCGCGTCGTCGGCCTCGTGGCCCTCCACCTCCACGACGGGGACCGCGAGCTTCTGCAGGACCTCGCGGATCAGCGGGAGCTGCTGGCGGAACTCGTCGGGGGCCTCCGGCCGGCCCGCCTTGTAGTCGGCGAAGACCTCCAGGCGGACGGTGGGCGCCCCCTTGTCGAACGCGACCGCGATGAGGTCCGGTCGCTCCTCGGCCAGGAGCTTGAGCAGCATCGAGGTGAACCCGTAGACGGCGTTCGTGACCTGGCCGGTCGAGGTGGCGAGGTCCGGCGGGAGCGCGAAGAACGCCCGGTAGGCGAGGGAGTGGCCGTCCAGGAGGAACAGGCGCGGGCGTCGCTCGGGCGCGGGTTCGGCCACGCCGGGGATACTACCGCCGGTGCCCGCCGGGCTCGGCGATCAGCGGGAGCGGGTCCGGACCGCCCTGCGGACGAGCGCCCGGGCCAGGAGGAGCCCCACCCCGAGGCCCGCGAGCTGCCCGACCGTGGGCCCCCCGGTCGGCCCGCGGGGGGCGGCGGAGCGGACGGCGAGCGCCATGGCCGGGGCCGCCTCGGGGTTCGGCGGGTAGCCCTCGCAGGTCACCCAGAACACCTTGTGCTTCACCCGTGCCCCGATCGAGCCCTCGGCGTCCACCGTGAGCTTCACGTGGAAGCCCTGGTTCGGGTGGGGCTCGAACCCGGCCAGCGCCCCCGAGAGATCCACGGTGGCGGAGCCGTCCAGGTCCGTCCCACCGCCCGCCGGATCCTCGCCGATCGGAAGGCTCCCCGACGCGATCACCTGGGGCGAGCCGGTCGGCGGGTGGACCGTGAGCGTGTAGGTGGCCTGGAGGTCTCCCTGGTCGTACCCGTAGAAGTCGATCTGGAAGGTGCAGCCGACGTGCGGCTCGTCGTCCGGGTGGTCGTCGAAGGCCACCCCGTCCACCTTGACGGTCCCGTTGTTCCCCGGCGGGGCCGCCCCCGCGACCCCGGCCAGCGGCCAGGCGGCCACCAGCCCCCCGACCAGTCCCACCAGGGCCACCCGCGATGCTCTCACGCCTCCGCCCCCCTCGGCCGTGCGGGCAGGGACGCCCGCGGCGATCCCCGGGGAAGCGTCGCACCGTCGGGCGGCCGGGTCGTACGACGGCCGCCGGAACTTCCCTCGCGCCCCCCCGCCGCCGGGCCCAGCGGAGCGCGGACCATCCCGGGCCGGCCACCGTACCCCCGGCTCCCCCCGGGCATCAGGGGTCGCTACGCCGAGGGAGCCGGCGGCCTACGTCGCGCCTGCGCTAGCCTACGCGCCGTGATCCCGGCGGAGCACCCCGCGGCCGCGTACCTCGAGGCCCTCTACGAGATGGGCGAGGAGGGGATCCCCCTCGTCCAGGCCCGCCTGGCCCGCTGGCTCGGCGTCTCCGCGGCCTCCGCCTCGGAGGCGGTGAAGCGGCTGGTCCGCGACGGCCTCGTGGTGAACGAGGGCCGTGGGCTCCGCTTCACGGAGGAGGGCCGCCGTCTCGCGGAGACCCTGGTCCGGCGCCACCGCCTCGTCGAGCACTTCCTGATCCGGATCGTCGGCCTCCCGTGGTACCGCGCGCACGAGGAGGCGGTCCGCTGGGAGAAGGTGGTCTCCGACGAGATCGAGGCCCGCCTCGTCGAGCTCCTCGGCGATCCCAGCACCTGCCCCCACGGGAACCCCATCCCCGGCGCCGCCGCCCCGGTGGACCTCTCCGGCCTCGTGCCCCTCCGCGACGTCGAGCCGGGGCGCCGGGTGGTCCTCCGCCGCCTCACCGAGGACCTCGAGCTGGACCTCGAGGTGATGCGGTTCCTCGAGGAGAGCGGCCTCGTGCCGGGGGCCGAGGTGGAGGTCCGCACCGTCGCGCCCGACGGCGCGATGGCGCTCCGCGTGGGTGGGCGGGACGTGGCGCTCGGCGCCCACCTCTCGGACAACCTGTGGGTCGAGCCGGAGCCCGCCGGCAGGGGGGCCCGGACCGCCGTTCGGGGCCGAACGGCTTGACGGTATCTCTACCTCCTGGATAGGATTTCGGCGTCCCGAACCAACGAGATAAGGCATACCTGAGAAAGGGGACGCCGATGGGAGCCGCCTTCCTCATCACGCTCCGGGAGGGCATCGAGGCCGCCCTGATCGTCTCGATCCTCCTCGCGTACCTCCGCAAGCTCGGTCGCACCGACAGGTCCAAGCTCGTGTGGTGGGGGACGGCCGCCGCCGTCGTCGTGAGCCTCGTCGTGGGCGGGGTGGTGTTCTCGGTGGCCGGGGAGTTCGAGGGGACCGCCGAGGAGGTCTTCGAGGGGCTCGTGTCGCTCTCGGCCGTCGGCGTGCTCACGTGGATGATCTTCTGGATGCGGCGCCAGGCGGCTCGGATCAAGAGCGAGCTGCAGGAGCGCGTGGACGCCGCCCTGCTGGGCGGCGGGTTCGCCCTCGCCAGCCTGGCGTTCGTCGTCGTGCTCCGGGAGGGCGTGGAGACCGCTCTGTTCCTCTTCGCCACGGCCAAGGCCACGGCCCAGGGGGCCGGCGGCGCCGTCGGGCAGGCGGCCGGGTCCGCGCTCGGCCTCGGCACCGCCTTCGTCCTCGGCTACCTCCTCTACCGGGGCGGGATCCGCCTGAACCTCCGGACCTTCTTCAAGGTCACCGGGGCGCTGATCCTCGTGGTGGCCGCCGGGCTCTTCGCCTTCTCGCTCCACGAGCTGCAGGAGGCCGGGTGGCTCCCCATCCTCACCGGGACCGCGTACGACGCGTCGGCGATCCTGCCCGACGCCGACGGCCTCGGCTCGCTCCTCCGGGCCGTCGTCGGCTACAACGACGACCCGACCTGGCTCGAGGTCGTGGCCTGGGCCGGCTACCTGGTGGTCACCGGCGCGCTGTTCCTCAGGCCCTCCGCGCCGACCCCGGCCGCGGCGGCCCCCGAGCGGGCCCGGGAGGACGTGGCCCGGTAGCGGAGGGAGGCCACGGCGCCCGGCAGCGGGTACCCTTCCCGCGCCGTGCCGCTCACGGGGACCCTGATCAACGTCGCCACGGTCCTGGCCGGGACCGCCGTGGGGACGCTGTTCGGCGCGCGCCTCCCCGACCGGATCCGGGACACGCTCCTCCACGCCCTCGGGCTCCTCACGCTCGTGGTCGGGATCAGGGAAGCGCTGGGCGCCTTCGAACCGCCGCTCTCGGCGCTCACCAGGGGCAGCGTCCTGGTCGTCATGGGCAGCGTCCTCGCGGGCGGGCTGGTCGGCGAGGCCGCCCGGATCGAGGAACGGCTCGAGCGGGCCGGGGAGGCGCTCAGGCGGCGGTTCGGCCGGTCCCAGGCCCGGTTCACCGAGGGGTTCGTCACGGCCTCGCTCGTGTTCTGCGTGGGCCCGATGACGATCCTCGGCTCGATCCAGGGCGGGCTCACCGGGGATCACCAGCTCCTCGCGATCAAGGCGCTCCTCGACGGGTTCGCGGCGGTGGCCTTCGCCTCGGCGCTCGGGTGGGGCGTGGGCTTCTCGGTGATCACGATCCTCGTCTACCAGGGGGGCCTGGCGCTCGGGGCGGCGAGCCTGGCCGACGTCTTCACCCCGGTGACGATCGCCGCGATCACCGCGGTGGGGGGCGTGCTGATCCTGGGCATCGGCCTTCGCCTGCTCGAGCTCCGGAGGATCCGGGTGGGCAACCTCCTCCCGGCGCTCGTGCTGGGGCCCGTCGCGTTCGCCGTGCTCGAGGCGCTCCGCTAGCCGCGGCGCCGGGCGGATCGTGTCACTCTTTCTCCTCCCGCCGCTACCTGCGTCGTCCGCCGCACGACGTTGCGCCGCAACGGTTCTCGCGGGTTGACAGGCTCCGGGGGCCTGGCTAGCATCGCGCCCGGTCCCGAGCGGCTGCAGGGACCGAGGGCCGGGAGCCGGCCCACCGGGACGGCCCGGGCGGCGCGAGTCGACCGGGTCCCGGTCCGGGGGGATCCGGGGACCGGGCGTCGGCAGGCCGGGTCGCTCGGGGCCACCTTTCGACGGGTCGGGGGGCCGAGTAGACAACGCTCGCGTATGGGGAAGGCGCGAGCGGCTCCAAAGGCCCCTCGGCCCGTCGGCCTCTCCCGCGGGGTCGCGGCCCGGATCAGAGGACGGCTTCGAGGAAGCGCCGCGTCCTCGGGTCGCGGGGGCTCGTCAGGATCTCCGAGGGCGGCCCCTCCTCGACGATCCGCCCCTCGTGGAAGAAGCACATCCGATGGGCGACCTCGCGAGCGAAGCCCATCTCGTGGGTCACCACGATCATCGTCATGTGGAGGTCCGTGGCGAGCGAGCGCATCACGGCCAGGACCTCCCCGATCAGCTCGGGGTCGAGGGCCGACGTCGGCTCGTCGAACAGCATCGCCTTGGGTTCCATCGCCAGCGCCCGGGCGATGGCGACCCGCTGCTGCTGCCCGCCGGAGAGCCGGATCGGGTACTCGTGGGCCTTGTCGGCCAGGCCCACCCTGGCGAGGAGCTCCATCCCGATGGGGATCGCCTCCTCCCGGCGCATCCCCTTCACGGTCACCGGGCCCTCGATCACGTTCTCCAGCGCCGTCATGTGGGGGAACAGGTTGAACTGCTGGAAGACCATCCCGGTCCGGATGCGCACCTGGCGGATCAGCTCCCGCTTGTTGGAGGTGCGGTGGCCCGGCTCCAGACGGATCCCGTCGACCTCCACGACCCCGGCCGTGGGCTCCTCCAGGAAGTTGATGCATCGGAGCAGCGTGCTCTTGCCCGATCCCGACCGCCCGAAGACCACCACCACCTCGCCCCGGCGGACCTCGAGGTCGATCCCCTTGAGAACCTCGAGCGGGCCGAAGGACTTCCGCAGCCCCTCGACCCGGATCACGGGACGGCCGTCCCTCGCACCCTCCACGTCAGCCACCCGGGTCCACCTCGGCCCCGGGCGCGGGGACCCCGACCTGGGCCCCGCCCGAGCTCCCGCCGCTCGCTCCGGCGGCCGCCGGCACGAAGCGGGGCCGCCGCTCCGCCCCGTACTCCCGCACGTAGCCCTTCGAGAGCCGCCGCTCCAGGCGCCCCTGGAAGAACTGGAAGATCGTGGTGAGGCCCCAGTACACGGCGGCCGCGAGCACGAAGGCCTCGAACGGCCGGAAGTCCGCCCGGCCCACGAGCTGGGCCCGGCGGAAGATCTCCATCTGCGAGACGACCGTGCCGAGCAGGCTCACCAGGGCCGAGTCCTTGAGCATCGCGATGAACTCGTTCCCCGTGGGCGGGATGATCACGCGGACCGCCTGGGGGAGGATCACCCGGCGCATCGCCTGCCGGTAGGTCATCCCGAGCGCGTAGGCGGCCTCCATCTGCCCGTGCCCGATCGACTGGATGCCGGCCCGGAAGATCTCGGTCATGTAGGCCCCGTAGTTCAGCCCGAGCCCCAGGATCCCGGCGGTGAGGGGGTCGAACAGGAGCGCCTCGTGGATCCCCGGGACGTACCGCTCGAGGTTGGCCCCGACCTGCGGCAGCCCGAGGTAGATCAGGAACAGCTGCACGATGAGCGGCGTCCCCCGGAAGAACGAGACGTAGAAGCCGGAGACGCCGTAGGCGACCGGGTTCCGCGACAGTCGGGCGAGCGCCCCGAACAGCGCCAGCACGATGGCGAGCGCGATCGAGGCGACCGAGATGATGACGGTCCAGGGGAGGCCCTTCAGCACGAACAGCCACTCCTCGCGCATCCAGGCCGTGTCGAAGCCCGCCAGGGCGAACAGGGCGCCGAGCACGACGAAGATCCCGAGCCAGACCGCGGCGAGCTTCACGCGGAACGGCACCGCGAGGCTCGCGAGCTCCAGCCGTTCCCGTAGCCCGGGACGGCCTCCCTCCTGGGCCAGGTCCCGGGGCCGGGCCACCCCGGCCCCGGTCCCCTGGTTCACGCGCACGACGCCCCCTGGGGGTTCACTCCTTGACCGTGTAGTCGGTCCCGAACCACTTCACGGAGAGCCGCGACAGGGTGCCGTCCTCGTGCATCTCCTTGATGATCTGGTCCACCCGCTCCACGAAGCGCGTGGGGTCGGCCGGCGCGTTCTTGTCGATGGCCACCGAGAGCGGCTCGTAGAAGACCCGGCCCACGATCACGATCGGCCGCCCGCGGTCGATCGCGCCCTGGAGGATCGGCTCGGCCGAGATCACCGCGTCCAGTCGGCCCGCCACGAGGTCCGCGATCGCCGTGGTGTCGGTGTCGTAGGTCCGGATGTCCGCGTCGTCGATCACGAAGTCGATCTGCTCGCCCGGGATGTTCAGGGTCTTCTGGAGGTAGAAGTCGTAGGTGCAGCCGCCGCAGACCCCGATCGTCTTCCCGTCGAAGTCCGTCGCGATGTCCTGGTACTTCCCGGCGTCCTCCTCGCGGACCGCGACCGCCGCCGGCGTGTAGTAGTAGGGCGTCACGAAGTGCAGGACCTCGGCCCGCTCCGGCGTCACGGTCATCGACCCCACCGAGAGGTCCCACCGGCCCTGCCAGTTCCCGGC
This sequence comes from Actinomycetota bacterium, assembly GCA_035573995.1. Taxonomy (GTDB): domain Bacteria; phylum Actinomycetota; class UBA4738; order UBA4738; family HRBIN12; genus DATLZM01. Next base: position 11,949 of record DATLZM010000369.1, read on the forward strand.
CGTGATCGTCTCCCAGGCCGGCGTCACGAACTCGAGGTCCACCCCGAGGCGCTTCGCGATCTCGCGGGCCACGTCGACGTCGAACCCCTCCCACTCCCCGGTCTCCTCGTTCAGGAACGACGCGGGCGGGTAGGCCGGGTCCGTCGCCACCCGGAGCACGCCGGCGTCCAGGATCTGCTGGAGCAGGTCGGGCTCCGCCGGCGCGGTCTCCGTCCCCCCTCCACCGGCGGGTTCCTCGCCGCCGCCGCACGCCGCGGCCACGAGCGCCAGGACCGCCACGAGGGCGAGCAACCACCACGTCTTCTTCGGCATGTTCCCTCCCTGGTCGTCGGGCACGGAGGCCGTCTCGACACCCCCGTTCCGAACTATAGGGGTGGGGCCCGGAGCGGGCAACGCAGGTCGGCCGGCCCGGGCCCGGCCCCTCAGGGGCCGGGCAGCGCGACCCAGCGGCCCCCTTCGTCCCGGTAGAGGCGGACCCCGGGCGCGAGCGGCTCCCCGCGTTCGTCGAACCGGTAGCGGCCCCCCAGCCCCCGGTGGGAGGCGATGCGGGAGAGCGCCGCGGCCACCCCGTCCCTGGTCGGGCCCCCCTCGGCGATGGCGCGGAGCAGGAGGCGGCCGGCGTCGTAGCCCTCGACCGCGAAGGGGCCCGGGGCGCCGCCGAAGGCCTCCGCGTAGTCGTGGATGAACGCGAGCGCCCTCGGCTCGGTGGAGAGCGAGAGGTCGGCGCAGGGGCAGGCCACCACCGTGCCCTCCCCGAGCGCGCCCGCGAGCTCGGCGAACCGCGGGTCCTTGACGCGGTCCGTCCCCAGGAGCAGGACGGAGCGGAGGCCCGCCTGGGACAGGGCCCGGCGCGCCGCCGCCGCCCCCTCCGGGCCCCCGAGCCAGAGCAGGGCGCCGCAGCCGGCGGCCGCGACCTCG
>DATLZM010000370.1:0-1398 GCA_035573995.1 Actinomycetota bacterium
GAACCCGGCCGCCCGGAGGATCCCGAGGGCCTCGGGCGCGAGCACGCAGTAGGGGCCGCGGCAGTAGGCCACGACCTCGACGTCGCGGGGGAGCTCGTCCAGCCGCCGCTCGAGCTCGGGGAGCGGCACGGACCTCGCCCCCGGGATGTGGCCGGCGGCGAACTCCTCGGGCGGGCGGACGTCGAGGACGGTGACGTCGCCCCGGCCCAGCCGCTCCAGGAGCGCCTCTCGGGAGACCGGCTCCAGCTCGTCCCGGGCCTCGAGGTAGTCCCGGACCACCTGCTCCACCTCGGCCAGGCGCGCCCGGGCGAGGTCCCGGAGCGCGAAGAAGAACCGGCAGACCTCCTCGTCGGCCAGCCGGTAGTAGACCCTCACGCCCTCCCGGCGGGTCTCCACCAGGCGGGCCCGGCGGAGCACCTGGAGGTGCGCGGAGGCGTTCGTCACCCCCATCCGAGCCGCCTCGGCCAGGGCCTCGACGGTCCGCTCCCCCTGGCACAGCAGGTCCAGGAGCTCGATCCGCCTCGGGCTCGCCAGCGCCTTGCCGACGAGGGCGAACCGCTCGTAGAGCGCCTCTTTGACCTCGCGCCCCTTCACTTGACACGGCCTCCCGGGTTATTCCAATAATCCATGGATGAATCGTAGACGGGGAGGTCCGCCCCCGCAACGGACCGAGGGACCCCCCGGGACGGGGCCGGGCGTCCGGTCGCTCTTCGATGAGGGCCTGGGCAACGCCTCCTACCTGGTGGAGGTGGCGGAGGGCCGGGCGCTGGTCGTGGATCCGTCCCGTGATCCCGCGCCGTACCTCCGGGCCGCGGCCGCCTGGGACCTGGAGATCGCCTGGGTCGCCGAGACCCACCTGCACGCGGACTTCGTGTCGGGGGCCCGCGAGCTGGCCGCCCTCGGCGCGACCGTGCTCGCGGCGAGGGAGGCGGGGCTCGCCTTCCCCCACCGCGGGTTGGAGGATGGCGAGGAGCTGGACCTGGGCGGTCTCACGCTCCGGGCCCTGGCCACCCCCGGGCATACCCCGGAGCACCTGAGCCTCCTGCTCCTCGACGGGGGTCGTCCGGCCGCCGTCTTCACCGGCGGGGCCCTCCTCCCCGGCGCGGTGGCCCGCACGGACCTCGTCGCCCCCGAGCTGACCGAGCCCCTGGCCCGGGCGCTGTACCGATCGGTCCGCGAGCGCCTGCTCACGCTCCCCGACGCCACCCCGGTCTACCCGACCCACGGGTCCGGTTCCTTCTGCGCGGCCCCGGCCGGCGGGGAACGGACCACGACCATCGGGCGGGAGCGGGAGGCGAACCCGCTCTTCGCCCACGGCGAGGAGGCCTTCGTGCGGGACCTGCTGGGCGGCTACGGGTCCTACCCGACCTACTTCCGGCGCCTGCGCGAGGTGAACCG
>DATLZM010000371.1:0-4302 GCA_035573995.1 Actinomycetota bacterium
GACCGGGCCGACCCCGAGCACCTCCGCCAGCTCGAGGAGCACGGGATCGCTCCGATCGACCTGGTGGTGGTGAACCTGTACCCCTTCCGCGAGGCCGTGGCGGCGGGGGCCCCGGAGGCGGAGGCGATCGAGCAGATCGACGTCGGCGGGCCGGCGATGGTCCGCGCGGCGGCGAAGAACCACCGGTCGGTGGCGGTCGTGGTCCGCCCCGAGCGGTACCCCCAGGTGGTGGAGGAGCTCCGCCGGGAGGGCGGGCTCTCGCTCGGGACCCGTCGTCGGCTCGCGGCCGAGGCCTTCGCCCACACGGCCGCCTACGACGTGGCGATCGCCTCCTGGTTCGCGTCGGGGCTCGCCGGGGAGGCGCTCCCCGCCTTCGTCGGGCTGGCGCTGGAGAAGGAGGCCGACCTCCGCTACGGCGAGAACCCCCACCAGCGGGGGGCCCTGTACCGGGAGGCGGCGGGCGGGGGGCCGCTGGGCGGGGCGCGGGTGCTCCAGGGCAGGGAGATGTCGTTCAACAACTGGCTCGACGCCTGGGCCGCGTCCTCGCTCGCCTCGGCGCTTCCCAGGCCGGCCGCCGTGATCGTGAAGCACAACAACCCGTGCGGGGTGGCCCTGGGCCCCACGGCGGCCGAGGCGTACCGCCGGGCGCTCGCGGGCGACCCGGTGTCGGCGTTCGGCGGGGTGGTGGCGTTCAACGTGGAGGTCGACGCGGAGGCGGCGTCCGCGATGGCCGAGGTCTTCACGGAGGTCGTCGCGGCGCCGGGCTTCGACGACGGGGCCCGGCGGGCGTTCGCGGCGCGGGAGGCGCTCCGGCTGGTGGCGCTCCCCCTCGAGCCCCCCGGCGACCTCGACGTGCGGCCGCTCCCCGGCGGCGCGCTCGTCCAGGATCGGGACCGGGTGACCGAGGCCCTCACGGAGGCCCGGGTGGTCTCGAGCCGGGCCCCGACCGAGCGGGAGTGGAGGGACCTGGCCCTGGCCTGGACCGTGGCGGCGGCCGTCCGGTCCAACGCGATCGTGCTGGTCCGCGAGGGCGCGACGGTGGGGATCGGGGCCGGGCAGATGTCGCGGGTGGACGCCTCGTACCTCGCCGTGCGGAAGGCCGGGGAACGGGCCCGCGGCGCGGTCCTCGCGAGCGACGCGTTCTTCCCGTTCCCCGACGCCCTCGAGGTGGCGGGGGACGCCGGGGTCACGGCCGCCGTCCACCCCGGCGGATCGGTCCGCGACGCGGAGGTGCTCCGGGCGGCGGAGGCCCGGGGCATGGCGGTGGTGGTGACCGGGCGCCGCCACTTCCGCCACTGACCGGTGGGCGGCTCCCGCCCGGCGGCCGCTCCTGCCCGCACCGGGTAGCATGGCGCCCGTGACGGCGCGCATCCTCGACGGGAAGAAGGTCGCCGAGCAGATCCGGGCCGAGGTCCGGGAGCGGGTCCAGGTGCTCCAGGAGCGGGGGGTGGTCCCCGGGCTCGCCGCCGTGCTCGTGGGGGACGACCCCGCGTCCCGGATCTACCTGGAGGCCAAGCACAAGGCGTGCGCCGACGTCGGGATCCGCTCCGAGCAGCTGGACCTGCCGGCCTACGCGAGCGAGGGCGAGGTGCTCGCCGCGCTCCGCCGGCTGAACCGCGACCCCGAGATCCACGGCATCCTCGTGCAGCTGCCGCTCCCCAGGCACATCTCCGAGCTGGCGGTCCAGGAGACGATCGACCCGAGGAAGGACGTCGACGGCCTGCACCCGCTCAACGTCGGGCTCATGGTGCGGGGCGAGCCCCGGTTCCCGCCGGCCACGCCCTACGGGATCGTCGAGCTCCTCCTGCGGTCGGGCATCCAGCTCGAGGGCGCCGAGGTGGTCGTCGTGGGCTACGGCGAGCTCGTGGGGGCGCCGCTCTCGATCATGCTGGCCCAGGACTCGATCCGGGGGAACGCGACGGTCACGATCTGCCACGTGAAGACGCGGGACCTCGCCGCCCACACCCGGCGGGCCGACATCCTGGTGGCGGCCGCCGGGGTCCCCGGCCTGATCACCGCCGACATGGTGCGCCCCGGCGCCACCGTGGTCGACGTGGGCGTCCACCGCACGGAGCACGGGCTCGTCGGCGACGTGCGGTTCGACGAGGTGCGCGAGGTGGCCGGGGCGCTCACGCCGGTGCCGGGCGGCGTGGGGCCGATGACCGTGGCGATGCTGCTCGTGAACACGGTGCGCGCCGCGGAGACGGCGGCGTTCGGCCGTTGAGCCCCTCGCGGGGGGCCCGGGCCGCCGGCCGCCTGGCGCGGATCCTCGAGGGCGGGGCCTTCGCGGTCACCGCGGAGGTGGTCCCGCCGGCCTCCGCGGACCTCGGGGCGGTGACCGAGCAGGCCCGGGCCCTGGTGGGCTACGCGGACGCCGCCAACGTCACCGACAACCCGCGCTCGTCGGCCCACATGTCGCCGCTCGCGGGGGTCGCGGCCGTGGCCGCCGCCGGGGTCGAGCCCATCGTCCAGCTCACCTGCCGCGACCGCAACCGGCTGGCCCTCACCGCCGACCTCCTGGGGGCCTGGGCCCTCGGGGCCCGCGCGGTCCTGTGCCTCACCGGCGACCCGGCGTCGACGGGGGACCACCCGGGGGCCGCCGAGGTCCACGACCTCGCCGTGACCGACCTCGTCCACCTCGCGGTGCGCCTCCGCGACGAGGGCAGGCTGCTCTCGGGGGCGGCGGTCGACCCCGCGCCCCGCTACCTCGTGGGCGTCGCCGACGTCCCGCTGGCCCGGCCCTACGACCCCGGCCGCCTCGACCGGAAGCTCGACGCGGGGGCCGACTTCGTCCAGACCCAGATCGTGTTCGACCTGGACGGGCTGGGGGAGTGGGCCGGGGCGGCGCGGGCCCGCGGCGTGTTCGAGCGGGCCTGGGTGATCGTGGGCATCGCGCCGCTCCGGAGCGCGCGGCAGGCCCGCTACCTCGACCGACACCTGCCGGGGGTCGTGGTGCCGCCCGAGGTGGTCCGGGCCCTGGAGGAGGCCGGGCCGGACGCCGAGGCGGTCGGGGTGGGGATCGCGGCGGCCGCGCTCCGCCGGCTCCGGGCCCTCGAGGGGATCGCGGGCGTCCACGTGATGGGCCTGGGGAGGGAGGACGCGGTGCGTCGGGTGATCGAGTCCGCGGGCCTCCTGCCGCGGCCCACGCTGGCGGGGGCTCAGCCCCGCTCGTCGATCGGGACGTAGGTCCGGTCGCGCGGCCCGATGTACTCGGAGTCGGGCCGGATGATGCGGTTGTCCGCGTACTGCTCGCGGACGTGGGCGGTCCAGCCGGCCATCCGGGCCATCGCGAACACGGTCGTCATGAGGTCGTGGGGGATCCCCAGGCAGTGGTACAGGCTCGCGATGTAGAAGTCGACGTTGGGGTAGAGGCCCTTCTCGCGCAGCACGACCTCCTCGATGGCCCGCGAGATCTCCCACCACCGCTGGTCCCCGACCCGCTCCCCGATCCGGCGCGACAGCTCCCGCAGGATCCGGGCCCGGGGGTCCTCGACGTGGCGGTAGACGCGGTGCCCGAAGCCCATGATCCGCTCCTTCCGGGCCAGCTTGTCCTTGACGTAGGCCTCGGCGCGGGACGGGTCGCCCACCTCCTCCAGCATCTTCATGGCCTCCTCGTTGGCGCCCCCGTGGAGGGGCCCCTTGAGGGCGGCGATGGCCCCGGTGATCGCGGAGAACATGTCGGAGAGGGTGGAGGCGATCACGCGGGCGGTGAACGTCGAGGCGTTCATGGTGTGGTCCGCGTACAGGACGAGCGAGACGTCGAGGGCGTCGGCGAGCTCGGGGTCGGGCTCCTCCCCCTGGAGCATCCACAGGAAGTTCGCGGCGTGGGGGAGCTTGGGGTTCGGCGGCACCGTCTCCTGGCCGGTGCGCATCCGGTGGTACATCGCGATCAGCGCCGGGGTCTTCGCCACGAGCCGCATGGCCTTCCGGTAGTTCGCCTCCGGCGTGTGCTCCCACCCGTCCGGGTCGTAGGCCGACGCCGCCGAGACGCTCGTGCGCAGCATCGACATCGGCGAGGTCTGCTGGGCGAGGGTCGGCATCAGGCTCACGAGGAACGGCGAGGGCTCGCGCTCGGAGACCAGGAACTCGTTCAGCTCGTCGAGCTGCTCCCGGGTCGGGAGCTCCAGGTGGTGGAGGAGGTAGACCACCTCCTCGAAGCTCGAGTCCCGGGCCAGGTCCTCGATGTCGTAGCCGACGTACCAGAGCTTCCCGCGCTCGCCGTCGATGTCCGAGATCCTGGTCTCGGCCGCCACGACGTCCTGGAGCCCCTTCTCGGTCATCGCCCCCGCCTCGATATCTCGA
>DATLZM010000372.1:0-3487 GCA_035573995.1 Actinomycetota bacterium
GGAGGCGGCCAGGCTCGCGGTGGCGATCGCCGAGGAGACCGATGCCGCGGTGGCATCGCTCCCACCCGGGCGGGTCTGGCCGAACGATCCCGAGAGCCCGATCAACGCGCTCCGCGCCACCCACCGGGGCGAGCACCTGGATGAGATCGAGGCGGCGTTGCGCTGACGCGCGTGGCGCATGGTGGCCGTGGGCGTCGCGCGATAGGGTTCGGTCGCCGTGTCGACGTGGAACGTCGGGTCGTGGATCGAGCGTCGAGCCCGGCTCGCGCCGGACCGGCTGGCCCTGGTGCACGGCGACCGTGCGCTCACCTACCGGGAGCTCGCGCGGCGCATCCGCCGGCTCGCGGCGGGGCTGCAGGGGCTCGGGGTTGGGCGGGGCGACCGGGTGACGTGGCTCGGGCCGAACCACCCGGCGTTCCTCGAGGGGATGTTCGCCTGCGGGCTCCTGGGCGCCGTGCTCGCGCCGGTGAACCACCGGCTCCCGGCCCCGGGGATCGCTCGGATCCTCCGTGACCTCGAGCCCTCGGCGCTCCTGCTGCACGCGGCGCCCGCCCCGGCCGTGCCCGGCTCGGTCCGGTCCGTGGTGGAGGTGGGGGCGACCGGCCCGACCGGCCTCGAGGCGCTCGTCGCCGGGGCCGCGCGCGAGATGGACGAGGCCCCGGTCGGCCCCGACGACCTGCTCCTGCTCCCCCACACGTCCGGCACCACGGGGCGCCCCAAGGGCGTGATGCTCACCCACGGCAACGTCACGTGGAACGCGATCAACGTCCTGACCTGCAGTGATCTCCGCGCCGACGACGTCACGGTCGCCGTCGCACCCTTCTTCCGGGTGGGCGGGACCGGGGTCAACGTGTTGCCGGTGCTGTTCCGGGGCGGGACCGTGGTCGTCCCCGGTGAGTCCGGTCCGGAGCGGACCCTCGAGCTCGTGGAGCGCCATCGGGTCACGGTCGGCTTCGCCAACCCGGACCTCCTGGACGCGCTGGCCCGGAGCCCGTCGTGGGGGTCGGCCGACCTCTCGAGCCTCCGGTTCGTGCTGACGGGCGGGGCGCCCGTCCCGGAGCGGCTGATCCGGACCTTCCAGGAGCGCGGGGTGCCGCTCCTCCAGGGCTACGGGCTCTCGGAGGCAGGTCCGGTGGCGTTGCTGCTCGACCCGGGCGATGCGCCACGCAAGGTCGGCTCGGCCGGGAGGCCGCCCCTCTTCGTCGACGTCCGCATCGTCGCCCCCGACGGGCGTGAGGTCGGCCCCGGCGAGACCGGGGAGCTCGAGATCCGAGGCCCGAACGTGATGGCCGGGTACTGGCGGCGCCCGGCCGCCACCCGGGAGGCGCTCACCCCGGACGGCTGGCTCCGCACCGGGGACGCCGCCCGGGCGGACGAGGAGGGCTTCGTCTGGGTCGTGGACCGCCTCGCCGACCGGTTCACGTGCGACGGGCACGACGTGTACCCCGGGGACGTCGAGCGGGCCCTCCTCGAGCACCCGGGGATCGAGGAGGCCGGCGTGGTGGGGGTGCCGGCGGGGCCCCGGGGCGAGGTGGGCGCGGCCTTCCTGGTCCGCTCGCCGGACGCGTGGGTCGGCGCGGACGAGCTCCTGGCCCGCTGCCGGAAGCGTCTCGCTCCCCACCAGGTCCCCGCCTCGATCACGTTCCTGGAACGCCTGCCCAGGAACCCCGTGGGCAAGCTGATGCGGGACGAGCTCCGGGCCCTCGCGAACCAGGGGAGGCCCTGATCCCCCCGGCCCGGGCACCCGTCCCCGTGTACCTGGAGGTCGGCCGGCGGAGGACCTTCGCCGGCGCGCTCGGGTGGCCGGGGTGGTGCCGGAGCGGCCGGGACGAGGCGTCGGCCCTGGCTGCCCTCCTCGCCTACGGGGAGCGCTACCGCGACGCCCTGGGACCCGCGGCTCGAGGGCTCCGGGTCCCCCGCGACCCCGCGGGGTTCGAGGTGGTCGAGCGCCTGCCGGGCGACGCCACCACCGACTTCGGCGCGCCGGCGAAGGCCCCGCTCGCCGACGACGGGCCGGTGGACGCCTCGGAGCTCCGCCGGCTCGAGCGGATCCTCCTGGCGTGCTGGGCGGCCTTCGACCGCGCGGCGAGCGCCGCGCGCGGGTCGGAGCTGCGCAGGGGGCCGCGGGGCGGTGGGCGGGACCTCGACGCGATCGTGCGCCACGTCCTCTCGGCCGACCGCGCGTACCTCACGAGCCTCGGCGCCCGCTCGGCGCGGGGGGACGAGCCCATCGACCGGGAGACCCACGTGGCCGCCGCCCTCGAGCTGCTCCGGTCCCGCTCCCGCGGATCGCCCCCGCCCCGGACGCCCCGGTCCGGCACGCTCTGGTCCCCGCGCTACTTCGTCCGGCGCTCGGCCTGGCACCTGCTCGACCACGCGTGGGAGATCGAGGACCGGGCGACCCCCCTCGGCCCCTAGACCGAGACGGCCATCCCCTCGCGGGCGAGCGCCACGCGCCCCTCCGGCCACAGCTCCCGGACCCGGGCCAGCATCCGAACGCGGTCTGCCAAGATGCGGCCGTGCGGCCGGCGATCCCCCTCCCGGTGTCCTCGCGGCCCCCGGTGGGGCCGCGCGAGGCCAACGAGGTCCTGGCCCGGGCGTGGGGGCTGGAGGGCGAGCTCGAGCCCCTCCCCTCCGAACGCGACCGGAACTTCCTGGTCCGCGTGGCCGGCGAGCCGCGCTTCGTCCTCAGGTTCTCGAACGCCCGGGAGGACCCCCTCGTCCTGGACCTCCAGCACCGGGCGGCCGAGCGCCTGCTCGCGGCCGGCGTCCCGGTCCAGCGGATCGTCCCCGCCACCGACGGCCGCGAGGTCGTCGAGGCGGGCGGGCACCTGGTCCGGCTCTGCACCTACCTCCCCGGCCGGCCCATGGCCGAGGTCCCGTCGCGCCCGCCCGAGCTCCTCCGGGACGTGGGTCGGCTGGCCGGCCGGGCGGCCCGAGCCCTGGAAGGCTTCGAGCATCCGGCCGCCTCCCGCTACCTCCACTGGGACGTGCGGCACGCCCGCCGCGTGATCGAGGCCTGCGCGCCCGACCTCTCCGCGGGCGCCGCCCGCGAGCTCGTCCTCCGGACGCTCCGCCGGTTCCGCCGGGAGACGCTCCCGCTCCTCGCGCTGGCCCGGGAGGGGGTCGTGCACGGCGACGCCAACGACCACAACGTGCTGGTGGACGAGGAGGGCCGGCGGGCCGTCGGCCTCCTCGACCTCGGCGACCTGGTGCGGACCTACGTCGTCCACGATGCCGCCGTGGCCTGCGCGTACGCGATGCTCGGCCAGGAGGCGCCGCTCGAGGCCGCCGCCGAGGTCCTCGCGGGCTACCAGGAGGCCTTCCCGTTCGAGGGGGCGGAGCGGGAGGCGCTCCTCGGGCTCATCAGGATCCGCCTCGCGACGAGCGTCGCGATCGCCGCGCGCCAGCACCGCGAGGCCCCGGACGACCCCTACCTCACGGTCTCGGCCGGCCCCGCCCTGGAGCTGCTCGGCCGGCTCGACCG
>DATLZM010000373.1:0-9131 GCA_035573995.1 Actinomycetota bacterium
GCCCGGCTCCGCGGGCCAGTCCCCACCCAACCCCCGCTCCGCCCCGGCCCCCGCCGCCGTCAGGTCGCGCGCCGGCCGGTCGGCGTCGGAGCGCTGCACCGCGTTGGAACGGCGCCCGGCGCCGACGCCCCGTGCGGGTCCTGAAGCTCGTCCTCGCCTACGACGGGACCGACTTCCGGGGCTTCGCCCGCCAGCGCGGCCACCGGACCGTCCAGGGCGTCCTGGAGGCCGCGCTGGAGCGGATCCTCGGCGAGGTGCCGCCGCTCTCCGCGGCCGGCCGGACCGACGCCGGGGTGCACGCGCGGGGGCAGGTGGTCTCGTTCCCGGTCCCGCCCGCCGCCGCGGAGCGGGCGGAGCCGGGGCGCGTGCAGCGGGCCCTCAACGGCATCCTGGCCCCAGAGGTCGTGGTGGTTCGGGCGGTCTGGGCCCCGGCCGGCTTCGATGCCCGGCGGAGCGCCCGGGCCCGCGAGTACCGCTACCGGATCGACGTCGGCCCGCTCCCCGACCCCTTCACCGCCCGATACGTGTGGCACCGGCCCGGCGACCCCTCGCTCCGTCCGATGCGGGCCGCCGCCGGGGCGCTCCTAGGCGAGCACGACTTCGCGTCGTTCTGCCGGAGGCCCGAGGTGGGGGGCACGGTGCGCCGGCTCGAGCGCCTCGCGGTCTCCCGGCGGGGCGACCGGGTGGAGGTCCTGGCCCGCGCCAACGCGTTCTGCCACCAGATGGTGCGGAGCCTCGTCGGGACGCTCGTGGCGGTGGGGGAGGGCCGCCTGGACCCCGGCGAGATCCCGGCGATCCTCGAGGCCCGGGACCGGTCGCGCGCCGGCCCCGTGGCCCCTCCCCACGGGCTCACCCTGGAACGGGTGATCTACGGCCCTTTGACGCCCACGCGTTCCCGCAGGTAGCATGGCGCGTCGGCCGCTCCCGGCCGACGCTTCCGCGTATGAGGACCTACGCCCCGAAGCCGCGCGACATCGAGCGCCGTTGGTACCTGGTCGACGCCGACGGCCAGGTCCTGGGCCGCCTCGCCTCGGAGGTGGCCAAGCTCCTCCGCGGCAAGCACAAGCCGATCTTCGCCCCCCACGTCGACGCTGGTGACCACGTGGTGGTCGTGAACGCCCGGGGGGTCCGGCTGACCGGCGGCAAGGAGGAGGGGAAGATCTACTACCGGCACTCGGGCTACCCGGGCGGGCTACGCGCGATGACCTACGCGCGGCTCCTCCGGGAACGCCCGGCCCTCGCCGTCGAGAAGGCGGTGAAGGGGATGCTGCCGAAGAACCGGCTGGGCCGGGCGATGTTCCGCAAGCTCAAGGTGTACGAGGGGCCCGATCACCCGCACGCGGCCCAGCGACCCATCCCCCTCGCCCTGGGCCAGGTCCCGCCGTGGGAGGGCCTCCCCCGGCGCGCCGAAAGCCCGGGTGGGGCGCCCGCCGGCCCGGAGGCCGCCCAGGGCGAGGGACGGTCCGGGGCCGAGGAGGCCACCCGTGCGCCCCGGAGGGCCAGGGCGACGCGCGCCGGGGCGGGTGAGGGCTGATGGTCCAGGCGGCGAGCCCCATCGCGACCGGCCGGCGGAAGGAGGCCGTGGCCCGGGTGCGCCTCGTGCCGGGGTCCGGGGCCTTCTCCGTGAACGGCCGAACCCTCGAGGACTACTTCCCGACCCGCGCCCAGCGGATGATCGTGACCGCGCCCCTCCGCGAGGCGGGGAAGGAGAAGGAGTTCGACGTGATCGCCCGGATCGAGGGCGGCGGGGTCTCCGGGCAGGCCGGCGCGCTCCGCTTGGGCATCGCCCGAGCTCTGGTCGAGATCGATCCCTCCCTCCGCCCCGTGCTCAAGCGGGAGGGCTTCCTCACGCGCGACGCCCGCGAGAAGGAGCGCCGGAAGTACGGGTTGAAGAAGGCCCGCAAGGCGCCCCAGTACTCGAAGCGGTAGGCCTCTAGGCTGGCGCGCCGCCTTCCAGGTCCGTCGGGTCGGCGGGCCGTTCCAGGATCCAGCGGGCCTGGATCTCGAACGCGGCGGGGACCCACAGGTGCACCGGGCCGACCCGGTAGGGGCCCTCGGCCTCGCCCTTCAGCACGACGGGGATGCCGTCGGCCTCGAGCCGCCCCTTGGCCAGGTACCCCTCCATGACCGAGGCGGTGCTGAAGACGAGCACGAGGTCCCGGTCCATCCGCTCCGAGTTTCTCACCCGGGGGTCGGTGGGAAGGCCTCCTCGGCCGCCTCCGGTGAAGGCTGGATCGACATCCATCGATGCAATTGCTAACCTCCCCCAGGAAATAGATCGAAGGACATCGATGGAGGTGGCCGATGAGGCGGACGCGCAGGCGCAGGCTCGAGGCTCGGTTCTGCGAGCGGTGCGGGAAGGTGTGCGACGAGCGGTGCCGCCGGGAGGAGGCGCGGATCCGACTGGCCGCGCCGGCCTCCGAGCCGCGGCCGAGGTTCCCATGAGCGGGACGGCGGGGGGTGTCCGGAGGCGGGTCGGGCCGGCGCGACCGGGACCCGCGTACGGGACCTCCCAGCCCGTCACCTCGGAGGCCCCGGCTCGCTGCTGTCCGCCGCTCGTCGGGCCGGAGATCTCGGCGCAGGAGGCCGCGAACGCGGCCGCGCTGTTCAAGGCCCTGGCCCATCCCCACCGCGTCGAGATCGTGAACCTCCTCGCCCGACGTGGGGAGACCTGCGTCTGCGACGTGCAGGCGGCGGTGGGGCTCGCCCAGCCCACGGTCAGCTTCCACCTGCGGAAGCTCGTGGACGCGGGGCTGCTGCTGCGCGAGCGGCGGGGGACCTGGGTCTACTACTCGGTCGATCGCGAGGCGCTCGCCCGCCTCGCCCAGGTGTTCGGGGAGGGGACGTGAGCGAGGACATCCGGGAAGAGGTCCGGGCGCGCTACGCGGCGGCGGCCGCCCGTGGGTGCGGACCGGAGGGCGAGGACGCCGGATGCGGCCCACGGGCCGAGGGCAGGGGCGGGGGAGAGGGCGGCTGCGGGTGCGCCGGCGACCACGGGTGCGGCTGCGGGGCGGATGCGTTCGGTGCCGGCCTCTACGATCCGCTCGCGCGGCGCCAGGTCCCGGAGGAGGCGCTCCGCGCCAGCCTGGGGTGCGGCAACCCGACCGCGGTCGCCGACCTCCGGCCCGGTGAGGTCGTGCTCGACCTGGGCTCCGGGGCGGGGATCGATGTGCTGCTCTCCGCCCGCCGGGTGGGTCCGACGGGCCTCGCCTACGGGCTGGACATGACCGATGAGATGCTCGCGCTCGCCCGGCGGAACGCGGAGCTCGCGGGGGTCGGCAACGTTCGGTTCCTCCGGGGCTACATCGAGGACATCCCGCTCCCCGCGGCGAGCGTGGACGTGGTGATCTCGAACTGCGTGATCAACCTCTCGCCGGACAAGCCGAGGGTGTTCGGGGAGGTGTGGCGCGTCCTGCGTCCGGGGGGCCGGCTCGGCGTCGCCGACGTAGTCGCGGCCGACGGGCTGGCTCCGGAGGAGCGGCGGGCGCGGGGCAGCCACGTCGGCTGCATCGCGGGGGCCCTCTCCTTCGCCGAGTACCGGGAGGCGCTCCGGGCCGTGGGGTTCGCGGACGTCGAGCTGGTCCCGACCCACGGGGTCGCCGACGGGATGTTCGCCGCGATCGTCCGGGCCCGGAAGCCCGCGGGGCCCGCCGCGCCGCCCGCGCGCCGAGCGGCCGGCGGGCGGTAGGCTTTCCGACGATGTCCGAGCGGGTGCCGGAGGTGCTGTTCGTCTGCGTCCACAACGCGGGCCGCAGCCAGATGGCCGCGGCCCTCCTCGACCGGTACGCCGCCGGCCGGGTCCGCGTCCGTTCCGCCGGGAGCGAGCCGGCGGACCGGATCCACCCGGTGGTCCTGGAGGCCATGGCCGAGGTCGGCCTGGACCTCTCGGGGGGGACGCCGAAGCCCCTCACCGGCGAGGCGGTGGAGGCCGCGGACGTCGTGGTGACGATGGGCTGCGGGGACGCCTGTCCGGTGTTCCCGGGCACGCGCCACCTGGACTGGGACCTCCCGGACCCCGCGGGGCGACCCCTGGAGGAGGTCCGGGCCATCCGGGACGAGATCGACCGCCGGGTCCGTGGCCTCCTCGCCGAGCTCGGCGTCGAGGCGAGCGCCTGACCGACGGATGGCGAGGCTCTTCGGCACGGACGGCGTCCGCGGGGTCGCCGGCACGGAGCTCACCGCGGACCTCGCGTTCGCGCTCGGGTGGGCGGCCGCCGAGGTGCTGGGCGGTGGCGGTCCGCCCACCTTCGTCGTGGGGCGGGACACGCGGGCCTCGGGCGCGTGGCTCGAGGAGGCGCTGGTGCGCGGGATCCTGGCCGCGGGGGGCTCGGCCATCCTCGCGGGGGTCGTCCCCACCCCGGCCGTCTCGTTCCTCGTTCCCTCGCTCGGCGCCACCGCCGGCGCCGTCGTCTCCGCCTCGCACAACCCCCCGGAGTACAACGGGATCAAGTTCCTCGGGGGGACGGGCGGCAAGCTCCCCGACGAGCTCGAGGAGCGGATCGAGGAGCTGGTCCTCGCGGGGTCGCCGGAGCGGGCGGGGGGCGGCGGGGAGGTGCGACCCCTGGGCGATGCGCTCGAGCGCTACCTCGACCACCTCGTCCGGGCGGCCGAGCGGCGCCTGGACGGGCTCCGGGTGGTGCTGGACGCGGCCAACGGGGCGGCCCACCGGTTGGGACCCGAGGTCCTTCGCCGGCTGGGCGCGGACGTCGTGCCGATCTTCGACCGGCCCGATGGGTCGAACATCAACGTCGGCTGCGGCGCGCTCCACCCCGAGGTGGTGGCGCGGGCCGTCGTCGCGCACGGGGCGGACGCCGGGGTCTCCTTCGACGGCGACGCCGACCGGGCCCTGTTCGCCGACGCCGCGGGGAACGTGATCGACGGGGACCAGGTCCTGGCGGCCTGCGCGCTCGCCCTGAGGGAACAGGGGCGTCTGCCCGGCGACCGGGTGGTGGCGACGGTGATGTCGAACCTCGGGTTCCGCCGGGCGATGGAGGAGGCGGGGATCGAGGTGGTGGAGACCCCCGTCGGGGACCGCCACGTCCGGGAGGCCATGGACCGGACCGGGGCGGCCCTCGGGGGCGAGCAGTCGGGGCACATCATCTTCGCCGAGCACGCGGTCACGGGCGACGGGCTCCTCACCGCGGTGCGGTTCCTGTCGCTCGCGGTCCGCCGGGGGCTGAAGGTGGGCGAGCTCGGCGCGGTGATGCACCGGTACCCCCAGGTGCTCGAGAACGTCCCGGCGCGGGACCCGGGAGCCCTCGAGCGGAGCGGGGGGGTCCGCGACGCGATCCGGGCGGCGGAGCGGGCCCTCGGGGCCTCCGGGCGGGTCCTGGTCCGGGCCTCGGGGACGGAGCCGCTGGTGCGGGTGATGGTGGAGGCCGCCTCCGAGGACGTCGCCCGCCGTCACGCCCGGGCCATCGCGGAGGTCGTCCGGGCCGAGCTCGGCTGAGCCTCGCTCGCCCGGGCGCGGGCCCTGGCCGCGCCGCCGGGACGACCGAACCCGACCCGGGCCGGACGATCGACGGCCGGCCGTTCCCCCCTGACGCAACGGCTCGCGTGTCCTCCGGCGACGCCGCTGCTACGCTCCGGGCCATGTGCGGGATCGTGGGGTACGTGGGGAAGGAGCCGGCCCTCCCCATCATCCTCGAGGGGCTCCGCCGCCTCGAGTACCGGGGCTACGACTCGGCCGGGGTGGCGCTCCTCGACGGCGGGCTCGCGGTCGTCAAGCGCTCCGGGAAGCTCGACGAGCTGGAACGGGCGCTGGAGGCGGGGCCGCCGCCCCCCGGGTCGGTGGGGATGGGACACACGCGGTGGGCGACCCACGGCGAGCCGACCGACCGCAACGCCCACCCTCACGTGGACTGCGGGGGCCGGATCGCCGTGATCCACAACGGGATCATCGAGAACTTCGCCCGGATCCGCGACGAGCTCGAGAAACGCGGCCACGTCTTCGCGTCCGACACCGACACCGAGTGCATCGCCCACCTCGTGGAGGAGCGGTTCGCGGGCGACCTCCCCGAGGCGGTCCGGGCCACGGTCCGGGAGCTCCGGGGCGCCTACGCGGTCGTCGTGGTCTCCCAGGGCGACCCCGGCGTCATCGTCGGGGCGAAGGCCTCCTCCCCGCTCGTGGTGGGGCTCGGGGAGGGGGAGAACCTCCTGGCCTCGGACATCCCCGCGCTCCTGCAGCGGACCCGGCGCGTGATCCCCCTGGAGGAGGGGCAGGTCGTGGAGGTCCGCCGGGACCGGGTGAGGATCACGGACTTCGGCGGGAACGAGGTCCGGCCGTCGCCGATGGTCGTGGACTGGGACGTGGCCCGGGCCCAGAAGGGCGGGTTCGACGACTTCATGCTGAAGGAGATCCACGAGCAGCCCGCGGCGATCCGCGACACGCTCGTGGGGCGCGCGGTCGGCGGCCGTCTCGCGCTCGACGACCTCCGGATCGACCCCGACGTGCTCCGGGCCATCGACAAGGTCTTCGTCGTGGCCTGCGGCACCGCCTTCCACGCCGGCCTGGTGGCGAAGTACGCGATCGAGCACTGGACCCGGATCCCCGTGGAGATCGAGATCGCCTCGGAGTTCCGCTACCGCGACCCCGTGCTCGGGCCCGAGACCCTCACCCTCGCCGTCTCCCAGTCCGGGGAGACGATCGACACGCTCGAGGCCGCGCGCCACGCGAAGGCCCAGGGCTCGCAGGTGATCGCGGTGACCAACACGGTCGGGTCGTCCCTGGCGCGCGAGGCCGACGGCGTCCTCTTCACCCACGCCGGGCCCGAGGTCGGCGTGGCGGCCACCAAGACCTTCGCCACGCAGATGGTGGCCCTCCACCTCACCGCCCTCTACCTCGCCCAGGTCCGAGGCGCGATGTTCCCCGAGGAGATCGCGGAGGTGCTCCGGCGGATGGCGGAGCTGCCGGCGAAGGTGGAACGGTGCCTCGCCCTCGACGCCGAGGTCCGGAGGGTCGCGGAGCGGGTGGCCCGGGCCCGGGACGTGCTGTTCATCGGCCGGCACACCGGGTACCCGGCGGCCCTCGAGGGCGCGCTGAAGCTCAAGGAGATCTCCTACCTCCACGCCGAGGGCTACCCGGCGGGGGAGCTGAAGCACGGGCCGATCGCCCTCGTGGAACCGGGGGTCCCGGTGGTGGCGGTCGCCCCGAGGTGCCACGTCCACCCCAAGGTCCTCTCGAACATCCAGGAGGTCCGGGCCCGGGGCGCCGACGTGATCGCCGTCGCCACCGAGGGGGACCGCGAGATCGAGGCCCTGGCCCACGAGGTCCTGTTCGTCCCCGAGACCCCCGAGCTCCTCTCACCGGTCGTCGTGACCGTCCCCCTCCAGCTCCTCGCCTACCACGTGGCGAAGCTCCGGGGCTGCGACGTGGACCGGCCGCGGAACCTGGCGAAGAGCGTGACGGTCGAGTAGCGCGCGGGCGGGGCCCCGCCCGTGGTCTACCCTGTTCGCCGTGGAGATCGTGGGGATCGGCGTGGACATCTGCGACGTCGGTCGGATGGCCCGCGCCCTGGCCCGCCACCCCACGATGCCGGCGCGCGTCTTCACCGAGGAGGAGGTGGCCTACTGCGAGCGCCGGGCGGTGCCCGCCGAGGCCTACGCCGGCCGGTTCGCCGCGCGGGAGGCGGTGGTGAAGGCGCTCGGTGGCGTCCGCGGGTGGCGGTGGCGCGACATCAGCGTCTCCCGGGCCCCCTCGGGGGCTCCCCGGATCGTCCTCGCGGGGGCGGCCAAGGCCCGCGCCGACGCGCTCGGCGTGGAGGAGGTCCTGGTCTCGTTCGCGCACGAGCGGAACGCGGCCGTCGCGTTCTGCGTGGCGCTGGGGCGATGAAGCCGGTCCTCACCCCGGCCGCCGCCGCCGCCCTGGACCGTGCCTCCCAGGAGCGGGGGGTCCGGGCCGAGGACCTGATGGAGCGGGCCGGCGCCGCCGTCGCCAGGGCGGCGGTCGGCCTCGTCGGGGGCGCCTACGGGCGACGGGCGGTCGTGGTGTGCGGCAAGGGGAACAACGGGGGCGACGGGTTGGTCGCGGCCCGCCGCCTGGCCCGCCTGGGGGTCCGGCCCGCCGTCCTCCTCCTGGCCCCGCCCGAGACGCTCTCGGGACCGGCGGCCCGGAACCTCGGGAGGCTCGCCGAGGTCGGGGTCCGGCCCGCGCCCTACTCGGCCCCCCTCCTCGAGCGCGAGCTGGCCCGGGCCGACGTCGCGGTCGACGCGATCTTCGGGACCGGCTTCCGCGGGCGGCCCGAGGGGGATGCGGCCGAGGCGATCGCGCTCCTCAACGGGAGCGGGGTGCCCGTGGTGGCGGTGGACATCCCGTCGGGGGTCGACGGGGAGACCGGCGCGGTCCCCGGGGAGGCCGTCCGGGCCGCCGTGACGGTGACCTTCGGGGCCGAGAAGGCCGGGGTCGTCTTCCTCCCGGGGGCCGAGCACGCCGGCGTGGTCGAGGTGGCCGACATCGGGTTCCCGCCGGACCTCGTGGCCTCCGAGGTCGTGGTCGTGGAGCGGGCGGACGTGGCCGCGCTCCTCCCCGCGCGCCCCCCGGGCGCGCACAAGCGCTCCACGGGGGTCGTGCTGGTCGTGGGGGGGTCCCGGCGGATGACCGGCGCGGTCCGCCTGGTGGCCGAGGCCGCGTACCGCTCGGGCGCCGGCCTGGTCACCGTGGCCGCCCCGGAGGGGACCATGGCCGCGCTCCAGGCCGGCCTCGCGGAGCCGACCTACCTGCCGCTCCCGGAGACCGAGGAGGGCATCGTGGCGCCCGGCGCGCTCGACCGGGTCCTCGAAGCCCTCCCGGCCTTCGACGCGGTGGCCGTGGGCCCCGGGCTCACCGCCGACCCCGGGGCGGCCCGGGTGGTCGAGGGCGTGGTGCGGGAGAGCCCGGTCCCGGTCGTCCTCGACGCCGACGGGCTGAACGCCTTCGCCGGCCGGGCCGCGGACGCGGCGGTCCGCAGGGCCGAGGCGGTGCTCACGCCCCACGCCGGCGAGTGCGCCCGGCTGCTCGGCACCACGGCCCCGGAGGTCGGGGCGGACCGGCTCGGGAGCGTCCGGAAGCTCGCCGCCCTGGCCAGGGCCGTGGCGCTGCTCAAGGGCCCCCGCACCCTCGTCGCCTCGCCCGAGGGCGAGGTCCGGGTGAACCC
>DATLZM010000374.1:0-22767 GCA_035573995.1 Actinomycetota bacterium
CCGTCGCTCACGTCGGGACGGGCGCCGGGAGCCGCTCTCGGCGGACGCGGGCGCCGAGCCCCGCGAGCTTCCGCTCGAAGTCCTCGTAGCCCCGGTCCACGTGGTACATGTCCCAGACCTCCGTGACCCCCTGGGCCGCGAGCGCCGCGATCACCATCGCGGCGCCGGCCCGGATGTCCAGGGCCCGGACGGGCGCCGCCTGGAGCCGCTCGACCCCCCGGATCACCGCGTGGTGCCCCTCGGTCCGGATGTCCGCCCCCATCCGCCGCAGCTCGTCGACGAACATGAACCGGCTCTCGAACACGTTCTCGGTGGCGATTGAGGTCCCCTCCGCCGCCGAGAGGAGGGCCATCATCTGGGGCTGGAGATCGGTGGGGAAGCCGGGGTACGGGAGCGTCACGAAGTCCACGGCCCGGGCCCGCCCCTCCATCGCGACCGAGACCCCGCCCTCCGTGATCAACACGTCGGCCCCGGCCTCGGCGAGCTTGGACAGCACGAGCTCGAGGTGGTCGGCCCGGGCGCCCTCCAGGACCACCGAGCCCCCGGTCGCGCAGGCCGCGATGGCGAAGGTCCCCGCCTCGATCCGGTCCGGGATCACCCGGTGCCGCGCGGGCCGGAACGCGTCGACCCCCTCCACCACGATCGTGGTCGTCCCGGCGCCCTGGATCCTCGCCCCCATCCCCGCGAGGAACGTGGCCAGGTCGACGATCTCGGGCTCCCGGGCCGCGTTCTCGATCACGGTGCTCCCGCGGGCCCCGACCGCCGCCATCAGGATGTTCTCCGTGGCCCCCACGCTCGGGAAGTCCAGGGTGATGCGGGCCCCCCGGAGCTCGCGCGCCTCGGCCTCCAGGAACCCGTGCTCGAAGGCGAACCGCGCGCCCATCCGCTCGAGCCCCCGGACGTGGAGGTCGATCGACCGGGAGCCGATGTTGCACCCCCCCGGCATCGCGACCCGGGCCCGGCCGGCCCGGGCCAGGAGCGGGCCCAGCACGAGGATCGAGGCCCGCATCCGGCGGACCAGCTCATAGGGGGCCTCGGGCGAGGCGATCCGCTCGGCGTCGATCGTCACCGCGTCGCCGGCCCACGCGACCCCGACCCCCAGGTGCTCCAGCACCTCCCCCATCGTCCGGCAGTCCTGGATCCGGGGGACGTTCTCGAGCACGGTGCGCCCCGGGGCGAGCAGCGACGCCGCCATCAGCTTGAGCGCCGAGTTCTTCGCCCCCGAGATCCGCACCACCCCGGAGAGGCGGGCGCCGCCCTCGACCAGCAGGCGATCCATGGCCGTCGGACGATGCTACCGCGGGCCGGGCGGGCGGGCGCGCACCGGGGACCGACCTCCGCCCGCGCTCAGCCCCCGGCCACCGAGATCCGGGCCAGGGCCTTGGCCAGCTCCGCCCTGGCCTCGGCGTCCTCCCGTCCCTCCAGCCGCCGGCGCGCCTCCTCGGCCCGCGCCTCGGCGGCGGCGAGGTCGATCTCGTCGGCCAGCTGGGCGTGGGAGGCGAGGACGTCGACCCGGGTCCTCCCGCCCTCCGAGGTGACGTGGAGGAACCCCCCGTCCACGACCGCGGCCCGCCAGCGCTCTGGCCCCCGCCAGCGCAGGGCGCCGATCGCCAACCGGATCAGCATCGGGGCGTGGCCGGCGAGGATCCCGACCTCGCCCTCCGTCCCGCGGGCCACGACCATCTCGGCCTCGCCGGCCCACACCTCCCGCTCGGGGGTGACGAGGTGCAGCTCGAGCGCCACCCTAGGCCGCCCGCTCCAGCTTCCTCGCCTGCTCGACGGCCTCCTCGATCCCGCCGACCATGTAGAAGGCCTGCTCGGGGAGGTGGTCGTACTCGCCCTCCACGATCGCCTTGAACGAGGCGATCGTCTCGTCGATCGGCACGTACTTCCCGGGGATCCCGGTGAACTGCTCGGCCACGAAGAACGGCTGGGAGAGGAACTTCTGGATCTTCCGGGCCCGGGCCACGATCACCTTGTCCTCCTCGGACAGCTCGTCGACCCCGAGGATCGCGATGATGTCCTGGAGGTTCTTGTAGCGCTGGAGGATCTCCTGGACCCGGCGCGCCACCCGGTAGTGCTCCTCGCCCACGTAGCGCGGGTCCAGGATCCGGGAGGTCGAGTCCAGAGGGTCCACGGCCGGGTAGATCCCCTGCTCCACCAGGGCCCGGGTGAGCACCGTGGTCGCGTCGAGGTGGGCGAAGGTGGTGTGGGGCGCGGGGTCCGTGATGTCGTCGGCGGGGACGTAGATCGCCTGCAGCGACGTGATGGACCGCCCGCGGGTCGAGGTGATCCGCTCCTGGAGCTCCCCCATCTCGTCGGCGAGCGTCGGCTGGTACCCCACGGCCGACGGCATCCGCCCGAGGAGCGTCGAGACCTCGGACCCGGCCTGGACGAACCGGAAGATGTTGTCGATGAACAGCAGCACGTCTTGCCGCTGCACGTCGCGGAAGTACTCGGCGATCGTGAGCGCGGAGAGCCCGACGCGCAGCCGGACCCCGGGCGGCTCGTCCATCTGCCCGAACACCAGCGCGGTCTTGGAGATGACCCCGGTCTCCGTCATCTCGAGGAAGAGGTCGTTGCCCTCGCGGGTCCGCTCCCCGACGCCCGCGAACACCGAGACGCCCCCGTGCTGCTCGGCGACCCGGTAGATCATCTCCTGGATGATCACGGTCTTCCCCACCCCCGCGCCGCCGAACATCCCGATCTTCCCGCCCTGGACGTAGGGCTCGAGGAGGTCGATGACCTTGATCCCGGTCTCGAACATCTGGGTCTTGGGCTCGAGGTCCTCGAACGGCGGGGGGTCGCGGTGGATCGGCCAGCGGTCCTCGTACTCGATCTCGCTGGGGTCGCAGTCGAGCGGCTCGCCGAGCACGTTGTAGACGTGCCCGAGCACCTTCGGCCCCACCGGGACCGTGATCGGGGAGCCGGTGTTCTCGACCGGGGCCCCCCGCACCAGGCCATCGGTGGGCTTGAGCGCGATGGCCCGGACCACGTTCTCCCCGATGTGCTGGGCCACCTCGCACGTGATCACGTCGGTCTGGCCCTCGAGGGTCCGCTCCACCCGGATCGCCGTGTTCAGCTCGGGCAGCTCGTCGGGCGGGAACTCCGCGTCGACGACCGGGCCGATCACCCGGACCACCCGTCCCGTCGCGCGCTGGATCGTGCGCTCCTCCATCGGCTCCTCACTCTCCCGCGGCCCGCCGGATCGCCTCGGCCCCGCCGACGACCTCCATGATCTCGGTCGTGATCTCGGCCTGGCGGGCCTGGTTCGCGATCCTGGTGAGCACCTTGATCAGGTCCTCCGCGTTCTCGGTGGCGCTCTTCATCGCCCGCTGCCGGGCGGCGTGCTCGGACGCCGCCGACTCGAGCAGGGCGGCGTAGATCTTGGTCGTGACGTACTGGGGCAGGAGGTCGTCGAGGATGGCCGCCGGGGTCGGCTCGAAGATGTACTCGGGGTGCGGGCGGCCCGGCTCGCGCGCCACGACCTCCTCCGGGGCGATCGGCAGGAACCGCTGGTCCGTGGGCCTGATCGTGAACGCCGAGCGGAAGTCGGTGTAGACGGCGTGGAGCTCGTCGATGCGCCGCTCCGAGAACGCCCGCACCACCTCCGCCCCGATCTCCCCCGCCACGTGGTACGGGGGCACCTCGCTGTGGCCGGTCCAGGACCGCTCGACCGGCTGGCCCCGGAACCGGAAGTACGAGACGCCCTTCCGGCCCGAGACGTACAGGACGAGCTCGAGCCCCCGCCCGCGGAGCCGGCCCATGAGGTCCTCCGCCCGCTTGAGCACGTTCGCGTTGTAGGCCCCCGCGAGCCCTCGGTCCGAGGTCATCACCAGCACCCCGGCCGCCCGGGGATCCGGCCGCTCCTCGAGGAGGGGGTGGACGAGCCGGCCGGTCTGCCGGGCCACGTCCTCCATGGCCCGGGTGAGCAGCTCCGCGTAGGGACGGGCGGCGACCACGCGGGCCTGGGCCCGGAGGATCCGGGACGCGGCGATCAGCTCCATCGCGCGGGTGATCTTCATCGTGGACTGGACGGAGCGGATCCGCCGCCGGACGACCCGGAGCTTGGCCCCCATCGTTCTCCCCGCCTACCGGGACGGCGACGCGCCGCCCTCCGGGGGGGCGTCGCCCGCCCCTCCGGACGAGCCGGCCCCCGCCTCGCCCTCGTCCACCGAGGACATCCGGTCCCAGCCGACGTCCGGCCGCACCGCGTCCGGGGGCGTGGTCGCGCCCAGGGCCGCCGGGCTCCCCGGGGCCCCGCCGCTCGGCACGAACGTCTCCTTGAACGCGAGGACCGCCTCCTTGAGCGCGGCCTCGATCTCCTCCGGGAGGTCGCCCTGCTCGCGGATGTGCCGCCCCACCTCCGGGTAGCGGGTCCCGACGAACGCCAGGAACCCCTCCTCGAACCGCTTCACGTCCTCGAGCGGGACGTCGTCCATGTATCCGCCGGTGACCGTCCAGATCGAGATCACCTGCTGCTCGACCGGCATCGGGCGGTACTGGGGCTGCTTGAGCACCTCCACGACCCGCGCCCCGCGCGCGAGCTGCTGCTGGGAGGCCTTGTCGAGCTCCGAGCCGAACTCGGCGAACGCCTCGAGCTCCCGGTACTGGGCGAGGTCGAGGCGCAGGCGCCCCGCGACCTGCTTCATCGCCTTGATCTGCGCGTTCCCCCCCACCCGCGACACGGAGATCCCGACGTTCATCGCCGGACGGACGCCCGCGTAGAACAGGTCGGTCTCGAGGTAGATCTGCCCGTCGGTGATCGAGATGACGTTGGTCGGGATGTAGGCGGAGACGTCCCCGCCCTTGGTCTCGACGATCGGCAGCCCCGTGAGCGAGCCCCCGCCGCGGTCGTCGGAGAGCTTGGCGCACCGCTCGAGGAGCCGGGAGTGGAGGTAGAACACGTCGCCCGGGTAGGCCTCGCGGCCCGCCGGCCGCCGGAGCAGGAGCGACAGCTCCCGGTACGCCTCGGCCTGCTTCGAGAGGTCGTCGAAGACCACCAGCGCGTGCTCGCCCTTGTACATCCAGTGCTGGCCCATGGCCGAGCCCGCGTAGGGCGCGATGTACTTGAACGAGGCGGGGAACGCCGCCGGCGCGTTCACGACCACCGTGTACTCCATCGCGCCGTGTTCGGTGAGGGCCTCGACCACCTCGCGGACCGTCGACCCCTTCTGCCCCACGGCGACGTAGATGCACTTCACGCGCCGCTTGGGGTCGCCCGACTCCCAGTTCTCGCGCTGGTTGATGATCGCGTCGACCGCGATCGCGGTCTTCCCGGTCTGGCGGTCGCCGATGATGAGCTCACGCTGCCCCCGCCCGATCGGGGTCATGGCGTCGATCGCCTTTATCCCGGTCTGGAGCGGCTCCTTCACCGGCTGCCGCGCCACGACCGAGGGCGCCTGGACCTCGAGGGGCCGGGTGGTCTCGGCCTGGATCGGCCCCTTCCCGTCCATCGGCCGGCCGAGGGGGTCCACGACCCGCCCCAGGAGCCCGTCCCCGACCGGCACCGAGAGGATGCGCCCGGTCTGCTTCACCGGGTCCCCCTCCTCGATGTCGGAGAAGTCCTCGTCCAGGATCACCACGCCGATCTCGTCCTCGTCCAGGTTGAAGGCGAGGCCGAGCTTGCCGCCGGGGAACTCGAGGAGCTCGTTGGCCATGGCCCGAGGGAGCCCGGCCACCCGGGCGATCCCGTCCCCGGCCTCGAGGACCCGGCCGACCTCCTCCCGCTCCACCTCCGGGCGGAAGCCCTCGACGTGGCGGCGGAGGGCCTCCGCGATCTGCGTCGGGTCGATCACCAGCTCTGCCATCTCGCTCCCACGCTCCTCCGCCCGCGGCTCAGGCCCCCGCGAGCAGCTCCCGGGCCCGCGCCAGCCGGCTCCGGACGGTGCCGTCGAAGACCTCGTCGCCGACCCGGGCCACGACCCCGCCGATCACCGAGGGGTCCACCACGACCTTCGCCGCCACCTGGCGACCGGTGGCCCGCGACAGCGCCTCCTCGAGGCGCGCCCGCTGCTCCTCGGTGAGCGGCACCGCCGCGCGGACCTCGGCCAGGGCCCGGCGGCGGCGCTCCGCTGCGAGCTCGGCCACGCCCCGGACGATGCCCTCGAGCTCCCGGGCCCGGCCGGACTCCACGATGAACCCCAGCACGTTCAGGGTGTGGGGGTTGGCCCGCCCCCCCAGGAGGTCGGCGATCACCGCCTTCTTCCGCTCCGCCGGCAGGGCGAGGTCCGTGAGCGCCTCCCGCAGCGGGGGGTTCTGCTCGACCGCCTTGGCGAACCGGAACAGCTCGTCCTCGACGGCGTCGAGCACGCCCTCGGCCTCCGCCACGGCCAGGACGGCCTGGGCGTAGCCGCGGACCAGGGCGTCCTTCCGCTCAGCCACCGGCGCGCTCCCCCCGGCGGGCCCCGTCGCCCGAGGCCGCCACCTGCTCGATGTACTCGTCGATCAACCGCCGGTGCGCCTGGGCGTCCAGGACCTGCCCGACCACGCGGCCCGCGAGGTCCACGGCGATCTCCGCGACCTGGCCCTTGAGCTCCTGGAACACGCGGTCCCGCTCGGCGCGTATCTCCTCCTGGGCCCGGGCCACAATCTGCTGGGCCTCCTGCTCGGCCTTGGCCTGGAGGCTGCGGCGGAGCTCCTCGGCCTGGCGCCGGGCCTCCTCGATGATCCGGTTCGCCTCGCCCCTCGCGTCGGCGAGCTGCGCGCGGTAGCGGGCGAGCTCCTGCTCCGCCTCCCGCCGCGCCTGCTCCGCCCGCTCCAGGTCGCCCTGGATCTTCCGGGTCCGGGCCTCGAGCATCCCGTTGATCTGCGGGAACGCGTACCTCGCGAGTAGCGCGAAGACGATGATGAACGTGACCGCGCCGACGATCAGCTCGACCGGCTCCGGCAGGAGCGGGTTCGGGGCCTCGGCGTGCTCCGCCTGGAGGAGGACCGTTGCCAGCGACATCGAACGCCTCCCCTCAGATGATGAACGACAGGACGAAGCCGAACAGCGCGAGCGCCTCCACGAACGCGATGCCCAGGAACATCGTCGTGCGGACCATCCCGGCCGCCTCCGGCTGGCGGGCCATGGCCTCGACCGACTTGCCCACCAGGAACCCGATGCCGATCCCGGGCCCGATCGCGCCGAGGCCGTACACCAGGCCCTTGCCGATCGCGCCCACGTCGCCCTCGACCTGCGCGAGGATCCCCAGGAAGTGCGTCATCCGTCGCCTCCTCTAGTGCTCCGGGTGCACGGCACCCGCGATGTACACGGCGGTCAGGATCGTGAAGATGTAGGCCTGCAGCACCGACACGAGGATCTCGAACGTCACCAGGAAGACGGCGAGGGCGAACGCCGGCACCGCGAACGGGATCGTCGCCGGACGGAGCGCCAGGTAGGCCGAGCCGAGGAAGAAGATCGTGAGGATGAGGTGCCCGGCCACCATGTTCGCCAGGAGACGGACGGTGAGCGTGACCGGCCGCACGAGGAACGTCGAGACGAACTCGATCGGCGTGACCAGCACGTAGAGCGCCGGTGGGACCCCCGGCGGGAACAGCGCGTGCTTGAAGTAGGCGAGCCCGTGGGCCCGTACCCCCGCCCCCACGAACAGGAGCCAGGAGAGGACCGCGAGGAACGGCGGGATCGCCATCCGCGAGGTCGTCGGGAAGTTGATGAGGGGGACGATCTCGAAGACGTTGTTCACGAAGATGAACACGAACATCGTGGTGAGGAAGGGGACCCACGGGAGCCCCTCGGGCCCCATCACCTCGATCACGATGCCGTTGCGGACGAACTCCACCACCGACTCCATCGCGTTCTGGAGCCCGCGGGGGACGAGCTGCGGTCGGCGGAAGGCCGCGAGGAACAGGCCGACCACCACGATCCCCGCCACGATCATCAAGAGCGAGACCCGGTTCAGGCAGGCGTGCCCGGTGAGCCCCAGGACCCGGAACGGCTCCCCGCTCCCGATCACGCAGGGGGTCTGGAAGATCTCGGTGCCCGGGGCCTCGAACCCCGCCGGCGGCCGGACGAAGGCGCCGAGGAGCCCCGGGGCGTGCACCTAGCGTCCCTCCCTGGCGGCGGCGGCCACGGGATCGCCCGGGACCTGCACCAGCTGGCCGAGGCCGGCCGCCACGAGCCGCGCCTCGTACGCGAGGAGCCCGAGGGTCGCCGGCACCACGGCCAGCCCGAACGCGAGCGGCGAGAACCACGGGGCGGCTCGGAGGGCGAGGAGCAGCCCGACGATCGCCCCCAGCCGGACCACCACGCCCCCAAGCGCGACGGCGTGCAGCGCCGCGAGCGAGACCGTGGACGCCCAGGCGAGCGAGAGCCCGTGGAGGGCGAAGTTCGCGAGCACCACCGCCACGGCGAGCGCCGCCGAGACCGCCGCCGCCCGCCCGCCCAGGGCCCATCCGCCGCCCAGCGCGACGGGGAGGCCGAGCGCGCCGGGCCCGAGCGCCCGGCGCACCATCACGGCCTCAGGTCGCGTCGCCGTCCCTCCCATACCGCACGTACACCAGGTAGATGGCGGCCCCCGCCCCGATCAGCATCCCGATCGGGAGGAACAGCCAGCGGAAGCCGGTGAGGCGGTCGGCCAGGTAGCCGATCCCTCCCCAGGCCAGGATCCCCGACGCGAGCGTCCCGAGGATCGCCCAGGCCGTGCCGACCCCGCTCCATCCCGAGCGGGTCGGACCGGCCATGGGCGAGCGGCAGTATAGACGCCGCATCAGCGGGACGTCAAAGCCGCCGGCGAGCGTTTCCGCAGGTAGGAGGCCATTTCCTCGTGAGCTTGTGAAACGTTTCACGAGGTCAGGGCCGGCCCGCGGCGATCGGACGGAAGAGCGCGTCCCACGTCTCCCGTCGCTCGAGGGGGACGGCGGGGTCCACGAACCGGCTCGCGGCCTCCGGCCCCGGGTAGACGAGCGGGCTCCGGACCGCCGCCTGGAGCGCGCTCCGCTCCTCGGGGTCGGCGGTCGCCGCCGCCCTGGCCCGGAGCTCCGCACGGGAGCCGGGCACCGGGCTCAGGTACCCCCCCTGGGCGGCCAGCCCGGCCGCCACGTCCGGGCGGTACAGGAAGTCCATGAACGTCGCCGCCTCGGCGACGTGGGGCGACCCCGCCGGGACCGCCATCGCGTCGACCCAGAGGAGGGCGCCCTCCTCGGGGTAGGCGAACGTGAGCCCCGCCGGGTCCCCCGTGGGGTTCGCCAGGAACAGGTCCGCCGAGCGGACCACGGCCGCCGCGACCTCCCCCGCCGCCAGCGCGGCCACGGCCTCCCGCCGCCCGTAGTACCCGCGGACCACCCCCCGGTCGCGCTGGCCCCCGAGGAGCCGCGCGGCGGCCGCCCACTCCTCCGGGCCCGCCGTCGCGGGGTCCGCCCCGGCCGCGAGGAGCCCGACGTTCCCGAGCTCGAGCGGGTCGGCGGGCATCCCGACCGCTCCGGCCAGGGGCCCCCCGAGGAGCTCCCGGAGCCGTCGGACCGGGCGACCGCCGGTCCGCCGGGGGTTCGATCCGATCCCGGTCGCCTCCGCCCGCAGGGCCATCGTGAACCGGTTCCCCGGGTCCCAGCTGGGGTCCCGGACGAAGTCCGCGGCGTGGGCCGTGAAGTTGGGGCGGGTCCGAGGGAGCTCGGCGAGGAGGTCCCACGCGAGGAGGGTCGCGAGGGCGTCCCCCAGGGGGAGGACCACGACGTCCCACCCCGTCGGCTCCCCCACCTCCAGCCTGGGCAGGAGCGAGCGGACGAAGGCGCCCGGGTCCCCGACCACCTCGCGGCGGTCCACGCCGATCCCGGTCTCGGCGGTGAAGCGCTCCAGGGTCGGGCTCCCCTCCCGCCCGGCGTCGATGGCGAGCGGCAGGCTCGCCACCCGGATCGTCACCGGTCCGGTGGGCGACGGGCCGCCGCCCACCCCCTCGGGCGCGCAGCGGGAGAGCCAGGGCAGGAGCGCCACCGCCCCGGCCCCGCGGCCCAGGGCGGCGAGGAGCTCGCGGCGGGTGAGCCCGCGCCGCGCACCTGCGGGGCCCTGGGGTACGCGACGGACCACGGTCCCTCCCCTCCGGCGAGTGTATGCCCGCGACCGGGCTCAGGCCCGCCGCCGCTGGAACGCCGCGTTCAGGAGCGCGAGGACGAGCCCGGTCAGGAAGAGGAGGGTCCCCATCACGTTCACCTGGGGAGGGAGGCCGATCCTCGTCGCGCCGTAGACCCAGATCGGGAAGGTCTGGAAGCTCCCGGACACGAAGTTGGTGATCACGAAGTCGTCGAGGGAGAGGACGAACGCGAGGAGCCCGCCGGCCAGCACCCCCGGCATGATCAGCGGGAGCGTCACCTTGAAGAACGCCGTCACGGGCGTGGCGAACAGGTCCTGCGCCGCGTCCTCCAGCGCCCGGTCCATCCCCTGGACCCTGGCCCGCACCACGACCGCCACGAACGGCACGCTGAAGCTGATGTGGGAGAGGAGGATCGTCCAGTACCCGAGGGGCACGGCCTGCGTGGTGAGGAACAGGCTGAGGAGCGAGGACCCGAGGACGATCTCGGGGACCGCGATGGCCAGGAAGATCACGAAGTTCGTCACCCCGCGGCCCGCGAACCGGTACCGGCCCAGGGCGAGGCCGAGGAGGGTCCCGAGGGCGGTGGCCACGAGCGTGCTCGGGATGGCGACCGCGAGCGAGTGCTGGAGCGCGGCGGTGAGGCCGGGGATGTCGAAGAGGTTCTTCCACCAGTCGAGGGTGAACCCCCAGAACCGCACGGTCTGCCGTTCCTGCGGGATGTCGTTGAAGCTGTAGAGGATCATCAGGAACACGGGGCTCGTGAGGTACAGGATCATGAGCACCCCGTAGACGGGCAGGAGGAGCCGCACGGGACGGCGCGGGGCGCGGTGGAGCGGCGGGAGGGCCCGGTCCGCGACCCTGGCGCCGGGCGCCGCGGTCGTCGCCGTCGCGCTCACGCCACCCCCGCCACGACCGTCTCGTCCTCGGTCCCCAGGATCCGGGCGTAGATGGAGGCCAGGATCACCATCCCGACCATCAGCACGATGGAGAGCGCCGCGGCCTCGGGGTAGTCGAGGGTCACGAGGAAGCTCCGCTGGATGATGTTGCCGATCATCGTCGTGCCGGGGTTCCCCAGGATCTCGGCGTTGATGTAGTCGCCGGTGGCCGGGACGAACGTGAGGATCACGGCGGCGAAGACCCCGGGCAGCGACAGCGGGAAGACCACCTTCCAGAACGCCGAGGCCGAGCTCGCGTAGAGGTCCTTGGCCGCCTCGACCAGGGACCGGTCGATCCGCTCCAGCGCCACGTACAGCGGGAACGTGGTGAAGGGGAGGAAGTTGTAGGTGATCCCGGCGATCACCGCGAGGGGGGTGGCGAGGACGCGGAAGTTCGGTCCCAGGAGCCCCAGGTCCTTGAGCGGGCCGAGGACGATCCCGTCGTCGGCCAGGATGAACTTCCACTGGATCGTCCGGATGATGAACGAGACGAAGAACGGCAGGAGCACGAGCAGCAGGAGGCTCGACTTCCAGCGGCCCCCGTGGAAGGCGATCCAGTACGCGAGCGGGTAGGCGAGCAGGAGGGCCGCGACGGTCACGATCGTGGAGTACGCGAGCGACCGGACGAAGTAGGGCCGGTTGTCGGTCAGGGCCTCGACGTAGTTCCCCCACTCCCAGGTGAACCGGAAGCCCCCCGAGAGCAGGCCGCCGCTCTGGAGCGAGGTGTAGGCCATGATGCCCACCGGGAGGAGGAACAGCGCGAACAGCCACGCCCCGCCCGGGGCGAGGAGCCCGTAGGGGACGAGCCGCTTCCGCAGCGGCGTCCCCCGCTCCCCCGGGACGGGGGAGGTGCGGGGCTCCGTCGCGGTCAGCGCCATCCGGGCCTCAGCCGTAGAGGACCGGGTTGAAGATCGCGTCCCACTCCTCGGCCGCCTCGTCGGTCCACCGGCTGAAGCCGAACGAGGTCCGGGAGAGGAACTCCTGGTCCGGGTACAGGTACGGGCTGTTCGCCGTGGCCCGGAGCTTGTTCGCGTAGCCCTTGTAGCCCTGGTCCTCGGCCTTCTCGGCGTCCTTGAGGATCAGCTCGCGGGTCTCCGGCACCGGCGACATGTAGAGCACCCACTCCGTGATCATCGTCGCGATGTCCGGCCGGTACACGAAGTCCATCAGCGTGTAGGCCGAGACGGGGTGCGCCGCGCCCTGGGGGATCATCATGTTGTCGATCCAGAGCAGGGCCCCGCCCTCGGGGAACACGAACTCCAGGTTCGAGTACCCCGCCCACTGCGCGTAGTACAGGACGTCGCCGGACCAGGCCATCGTCACCGCGAGGTTCCCCGCGGTCATGTCGTCGGTGTAGCCCTGGTCGTAGAACTTCCGGAACGTGGGCGAGTCCCGGAGGGTCTGGATCCAGGAGGCCGCCTGCTTCCACTCCTCGGGTCCGGAGGACACGGGGTCGATCCCCAGGTTGATCATCACGAAGTCCGGGGCGTCCCCCGGGATCATCCCCACGCTGGCCGGGGGGACCTTGCTCTCGTCCAGCAGGTCCTCGAGCCTCGTGACCTCGCCCTTCACCAGGTCGTGGTTCACGGCGAACCCCGTGATCCCCGACTGCCAGGCCATCGTGTATCGGTTCCCGGGGTCGAAGACGGGATCCTTCGCCCACTCGGCCGCGTGCGCGTCGAAGTTCGGCCGGCGCTCCGGGTCCAGCGGGATCAGCCAGCCGTTGTTGATCAGCGCCTGGAGGTAGCGCCCGTTGGTGATCACGATGATGTCGTAGCCGGTGGGGTCGCCGGCGGCGAGCTGCGGCTGGATCTTGGCGAAGAACTCCTCGTTGCTCTGGATGATCTCCTGGTAGTTGACGGTGATGCCCGTCTCCTTCTCGAACCGCCGGAGCGACGGGTGGTAGACGTTCCCCTCCTTGTCCTTGGCCTTGTCGATGTAGAGGGGCCAGTTGGCGAACTCCACGTGGGCCTCGGGGTCGGGCGTGGCGAAGATGTCCGCCGGCTCGACCTCCCCTCCCGGCCCGCCCGGGCCGGGGCCGGCCTCCCGGGCGCAGGCCGCGAGGATCGCGGAGAGGGAGAGCCCGGCCGCCCCCGCCCCCGCCCCGCGGAGGAAGCCGCGCCGGGTGAGCCGGCGCCTCCAGACGGCCTCCAGCCGCGCCTCGTCGAGACGCTCGCGCGCGTCGTTCATACCTCCTCCTCCTCGCTCAGCGGCACCGACGGACGGACCACGAAGGTGTGCTCGGGCTTCCAGACGAGCTGGACGCGGTCGCCGGGGTGGGGCGGCGTCGTCGCGCCCAGGTTCTGCACGTACACCGTGAGCTCCTGCCCACCGGGGCCCTCCACCTTGTACTGGTGCGAGACCCCGATGTAGGTCGCCATCCGGAGGAGCCCGGGGACCCGGTTCCGGTCGGGCGGCGGCTCCTCGCCCTCGGGCAGGATCGAGACCTTCTCGGGACGGACGCCGACCTTCACCACCGAGTCCAGGTCGGCCGGCATCCGGTCCTCGGGCACCCGCACGGTCCCACCGGCCGCGAGCCGGATCGTCGCCACGCCGTCCCGTCGTTCCTTGACCTCGCCGTCCAGGAGGTTGGAGGCCCCGAGGAAGCCGGCCACGAACTCCGTCGCCGGGTGCTCGTAGACGTCCTCCGGGGGCCCGACCTGCTCGATCCGGCCGTGGCGCATCACCGCGATCCGGTTCGACATCGTCATGGCCTCCTCCTGGTCGTGGGTCACGTAGATGAACGTGATCCCGACCTCGGCCTGTATCCGCTTGAGCTCGAGCTGCATCTGCTTGCGGAGCTTCAGGTCGAGCGCCCCCAGGGGCTCGTCGAGGAGGAGGACCTTCGGGCGGTTCACGAGGGCCCGGGCCAGGGCCACGCGCTGCTGCTGCCCCCCCGAGAGCTGGCTCGGCCGGCGCCGCTCGAAGCCCACGAGGTCCACGAGCTCCAGCGCCTCCTCCACCCGGCGCCGGACCTCGTCCCGGTCCACCTTCCGCCGTCGGAGCCCGAAGGCCACGTTCTCGAACACGTCCAGGTGCGGGAACAGCGCGTAGGACTGGAAGACCGTGTTCACGTCGCGCTTGTAAGGGGGGAGGTCGGTGACGTCCCGCCCGCCGAGGTAGATGGCGCCCCTGGTGGGCTCCTCGAAGCCGCCGATCATCCGGAGCGTCGTGGTCTTCCCGCAGCCCGAGGGCCCGAGGAGGCTGAAGAACTCCCCCTCCTCGATCTCGAGCGACAGGTCGTCCACGGCGACCGTGTCGCCGAAGACCTTGGTGACCCGCTCCAGTCGGACGTCGATCTCAGGCACGGAGGCTCCCGTGATCGGTTCCCGGCACCCTCATCGTACGGCGATGCGCTCGATCATCCCCCCAGGGGGCCGACGATCGCAGGCGACGGCCCGGACATGGCTCCCCACCGACTTGTACGAAGTGGACAAGCCCCCGGATGCGGGGCCGGGGCGGGAGGGGAGGCCGGTGGCCGGTCAGCGGCCCCGCCCCCCCGGGAGGGCGCGGGCCTCGACGCCTCGGGCGGCCCCCTCCGGCCCCGGCCGCAGGGCGCGGCGGGGGAGCAGCCGGGGGAGCGCCGTGGCCCCGAAGGCCCCGGCCGCGACCAGGAGGATCGAGCCCACGATGAGCCGGCTGTCGATGAACGCGACCGCGAGCCCGCTCCCGGAGATCAGCGCGCTCCACAGGTACATCAGCAGCACCGCGCGCCGGTGGCTGTGGCCGATGTCGAGGAGCCGGTGGTGGAGGTGCTCCTTGTCGGCGTGGGCGATGCCCACGCCCCGCCGGACCCGGCGGACGATCGCCAGCACCACGTCGAGGAAGGGGATCGC
This sequence comes from Actinomycetota bacterium, assembly GCA_035573995.1. Classification (GTDB taxonomy): domain Bacteria; phylum Actinomycetota; class UBA4738; order UBA4738; family HRBIN12; genus DATLZM01. The sequence continues at coordinate 14,800 of DATLZM010000374.1, forward strand.
CAGGACGAGGAGCGGCACGGACACGGGGATCAGGATCGCCGCCAGGTCGCCCCCCGTCGGGGGGTAGGGGTTCCGTCCCACCCCCGAGATCGTGGCCACCGCGAGGAGGACGCCGAGGAGCATGGCCCCCGCGTCCCCCATGAAGATCCGGGCCGGGTGGAAGTTCCAGGGCAGGAAGCCGACGGCGGCCCCGGCGGCGATCGCCGAGAGCAGCGCGGCCGCCGACTCGTCCCCGAAGGCGTTCGGGGTCCGCTCCATGTAGAGGAAGAAGGCGGTGGCCGCGATGGCCACCATCCCCGCCGCGAGGCCGTCGAGCCCGTCGATCAGGTTGATCGCGTTCACCATCGCCACGGTCCAGAGCACCGTGAGGGGCACCGCGACGTCCGGGGAGAGCGCCAGCACCCCCTGGCCCGGCAGGACGAACCAGAGGAGCTGCACGCCGACCAGCACCATGAGCCCCGCCGCGAGGACCTGCCCGGCGAGCTTGGCGGTGGGCGGTATCCCCCGGAGGTCGTCGATCACGCCGACCGCGACGATCGCCGTCGAGGCGACGAGGGCCGCGACCGGCTCCGAGCTGGCCCGGTGGAGGTCGGCGAAGGGCGGGAGGACCCGGGCCACCCCCAGGCCGGCGAGCACGCCCAGGAACATCGCGAGGCCGCCGAGCGTGGGCGTCGGGACGGGGTGCACCTTGCGGTCGGAGGGGTGGTCGACGGCGCCCACCCGCAGGGCGAGCCGGCGCACGAGCGGCGTCGTCACGAGCGTCACCGCCGCGCTCGCGGCGAACACGATGAGGTAGGGGACCACGATCCTCCCCTCCGGCCGGGGAGCCCCCCGCTCCCCCGCCACAGTCTGCGGCCCGGCGCGGGGCCGGGCAACCGCCCGTCGAGCCACGGCGGGCCCCGCCGCGACCCACGCGCATCACCCGCCGTCGGTCAGAGCTCGCCCCGCTCGATCGCGGCGATCTGCTCGATCCGCCGTGCGTGCCGGCCCCCCTCGAAGGGGGTCTCCAGCCACAGCCGGACGATCTCGCAGGCCAGGGGCACCGCCACGATCCGCGCCCCGATCGCCAGCACGTTCGCGTCGTTGTGGGCCCGGGACATCCGGGCCGTGTACAGGTCGTTGCAGAGCGAGGCCCGGATCCCGCGCACCTTGTTGGCCGCGATCTGCTCCCCCTGCCCCGAGCCCCCCAGCACGATCCCCCGCTCGACCTCGCCCGAGGCCACCGCCCGCGCCACCCGCACGCAGAAGATCGGGTAGTCGGCGGGCTCCGGCGAGTGGTTCCCGACGTCGACCACCTCGTGGCCGAGCTCCCGCAGGAACCCCTTGAGCTCCTCCTTGAGGGCGAAGCCCGCGTGGTCGGAGCCGATCGCGATCCTCACCGGGCGGCCTCTTCCTCCAGGGAGAGGTCCACGCCCCAGGTCGCCGCCACGAACCGTTCGGCGAGGGACCGGAGGTCCCGCGCCACCTCCAGGTACCCGTCGAGCGTGCCCCCGAGGGGGTCGGGGACGTCGTCCTCGGGGCCCCCGGGCGCGGGGTCCGGACGGGCCGCGGCCGCCTGGACCCGGGCGCGGAGCGCCTCGGGCCCGAGCCCCTCCGCCGCGGGCAACGCCTCCAGGCGGCGGACCAGCTCCTTCAGCGTGAACGTCGCTCCCTCGGCGTCGGGCACGAGGCGCGCCACCGCCTCCCGGTGCTCGGCGGCCATGGCCAGGATCACGTCGGCCCCCCGGACGAGCCCGGGGGTGAGGGGGACGGCCCGGTGGGCGGAGAGGTCGACCCCGAGCTCGGCGGCGGCGAACACCGCCCCCACCGACGCGGGCTCCCCCGCCCGCACCACGGTCCCCGCCGAACGGACCTCCGGGGCGGCCGCGCCGAACCGCCGCTCGAGGGCCCGGCGCAGGAACCCGGCCGCCATCGGCGACCTGCAGATGTTGCCGGTGCAGACGACGAGGATGGCGGCCATCGGGTCCCGGGCGAGTCTAGCAGCGGACCTAGGTGGGACCGCCGGCGGCCCGGAGGACCTCCTCGGGGTCCAGGGCTCCCGCCCGCAGCACCCGGGGCTCGCCGTGGGAGAGGTCGACCACGGTGGAGGGAGGGCCCCCCAGCGGCTCGTCGGCGCACAGGTACACGGCGACCAGGTCGCCGAAGACCTCGACCACACCGTCGCAGGTCGCCGGGGTGGGCTCCCCGCTGCGGTTGGCGCTCGTGACCGCGAGGGGCCCGGTGCGGGAGAGCACGGCGAGGGCCAGCGGATGGCGGGGGACCCGGACCCCGACGGTGGCCGGGTCGCCGCCCAGGTCCCAGCCGGCGCTCCGGTCGGTGCGCGGGAGCACGATCGTGAGCGGCCCCGGCCAGAAGGCGAGGGCCAGGCGCTCCGCCCGCTCGTCGAAGCCCGCGACCTCCCGCGCCGCGCCGGCCGAGGGGACCAGCACCGGGAGCTCGAGGTCCCGCGGTCGCCCCTTGGCCTCGAACAGCCTCGCCGTCGCCGCAGGGTCGTCGGGCCGCGTCCCGATCCCGTACACGGTGTCGGTGGGCAGGACGATCAGCCGTCCCGCCAGGGCCGCCGCCGCGGCCTCCTCGACCGCGCCCGGGAGCCCCGGGCTCACGGCCGCCGACCCAGCACGACCCGCTCCCGGCCGGCGAGGTCGAGGCGGACCTCCACGTCCATGAAGGAGCGCCGGAGCGTCGCCGCGACCTCGGGCCCCCTCCCCGCGCCGATCTCGACGGCCAGGACCCCGCCGTCCCGCAGCCAGCGGACGGACTCCGCCGCGAGGCGCTCGTAGATCTCGGGGCCCCCGACCAGCGCCAGCGCCGGGTCGGCCTTGACGTCCTCGGGGAGCTCCTCGTACTCCGCGGGGGTCACGTACGGCGGGTTGCTGATCACGAGGTCCACCCAGCCCCGGAGCTCCCCGGGGAGCGGCGACAGCAGGTCGCCCTGGAGGACCCGGACGTCGAGCCCGAGCCGGGCGGCGTTCCGCCGGGCCAGCTCCACGGCCTCGGGGGACAGGTCGGTGGCGAACACCTCGGCGTCGGGCCGCTCGTCCTTGATCGCGAGCGCGATCGCGCCGGTGCCGGTCCCCACGTCCACCACCACCGGGTCCTCCACCGGGCCCAGCGCCTCGAGGGCCGCCCCCACGAGCACCTCGGTCTCGGGCCGGGGCACGAACACCCCTGGGCGCACCTCGAGCGTGAGGCGACGGAACTGCTGCTCGCCCGTGAGGTGCTGGAGGGGCGTGCCGCGGCAGCGCTGGCAGAGGGCCCGTCCGAACATCCGGGCCTCGGCGGTCGTGAGCCCGTCCCGCCGCGCGTAGAGGCCGGCCCGGGTGGTCCCGAGGACGTGCATGAGGAGCGCCTCGGCGTTCGCCCGGGGGCTCTCGACCCCGTGGCGCTCGAGGTAGGCAGCCGCCCGACGCACGACCTCCGCGGGGGTCACGCCCCGATACTAGCCCGCGGCCACCCGGCGCGCGCCGCCCAAGGGACCGCCGGGCTCAACCGCCGGGCGCCCCGCGCCCCCGCGCACCGTCCTCCCGGGCGAGCTGCTCGGCGCGCTCCTGGGCGAGGAGGGCGTCCACGAACGCGTCGAGGTCGCCCTCCAGGACCTCGGGGAGCCGGTGGACCGTGAGCCTGATGCGGTGGTCGGTGACCCGGTTCTCCGGGAAGTTGTAGGTCCGGATCTTCTCGGCCCGCTCCCCCGTCCCCACCTGGGCGCGCCGGGCCTGGGCCTCCTTCCGCTGCGCCTCCTCCCGGGCGCGCTGGAGGAGCCGGGTCCTGAGGTAGCGCATCGCCTTCTCGCGGTTCTGGGTCTGCGACCGCTCCTCCTGGCACGTCACGACGATCCCGGTGGGCTTGTGCGTGATCCGGACGGCGGAGTCGGTCGTGTTCACCGACTGCCCGCCGGGACCGGAGGACCTGAACACGTCCATCTCGAGGTCCTCCGGGCGGATCTCGACCTCCACCTCCTCGGCCTCGGGGAGCACGGCGACCGTGGCCGTGGAGGTGTGGATGCGGCCGGCCGACTCGGTGACCGGCACCCGCTGCACCCGGTGGACCCCGGACTCGTGCTTGAACCGCGAGTAGGCGCCCCTCCCCCGGACCTCGAGGACCACCTCCTTGAACCCCCCGAGGTCGGAGGGCGAGGAGGAGAGCACGTCGGTGCGGAACCCGTGGCGCTCGGCGTACCGGCGGTACATCTCGAGCAGCTCCCCGGCCCAGAGCGCCGCCTCCTCCCCGCCCGCCCCGGCCCGGATCTCCACCACCACGTCCTTCCGGTCGTTGGGGTCGGTCGGCAGGAGCAGCGCCTCGAGCCGCTCCCGGAGCTCCCCGGCCCGGGCCTCGGCCCGTTCGGCCTCCTCGCGGAAGAAGGCGGCCATCTCGGGGTCCTGCTCGCGCCGGGCGAGCTCGCGCGCCTCCTCGAACTGGCGGAGGGCCGCGCGGTACTCGCGGTACGGCTCGACGATCTCCCGGAGCTCCGCGTGGACCTTCCCGAGCTCCCGCAGGCGGTCGGGGGCGGCGGCGACCTCCGGGGAGGCCATCTCGCGTTCGACCTCCTCGAGCCTCCGCTCGAGCTCGTCCAACCGCCGATCCACGCCCCGATGGTACGGGACCGGCGGACGCCCACGACCGGACCGAGCGGAGGGCGGGCACGGAGCGGAGGGCGGCGCCCCCGCGCGGCGGCGCCCGCGGCCGAGCCTCCCTCAGTCGTCCTCGAGGTCCAGGTCCAGCGGGGGGACCTCGAGCCCGGAGAGGTCGACCGTCTCGTCGCCGGCCCAGAGGTCCCCGACGGCCGAGGGGTCCGCAGCCGGTCCGCCGGTCCGGCTCGGCTCGGCGGCCGAAGGGCTTGCTCCCTCCACCGGCGGCTCCCCCGCGGCCGGCGCGGGGCGCGTCCCCTCGGCGGCGGGCTCGATCGCCACCTCGAGCTCCCTGGCCACGTCGATCAGCCGCTCCTGCATCGCGCGGAGCTGGTCCACGAGCGAGCGCCTCCGCTCGGCGAGCCCCGAGAGCATCCGATCGGCCTCCTCGCGCGCCCGCTCCAGCGCCTCGTGGCCGCGCTGCCGGGCCTCCTCCGCCCGCGCCTGCGCGTCCAGCCTGATCCGGTCGGCCTCCGCCCGCGCCTCCTCGACCATCCGCCGGGCCTCCTCCTTGGCCTCCCGCAGGATCCGCTCGGCTTGCTCGTCGGCGGAGCGGAGGAGCTCGGCGAGCCGCTCGGAGATCTCCCGGTAGGGGTCGGGCCTCGCCTCCCGCTGCTCCCGGCGCGCGGTCTCGAGCTCGAGCTTCGCCTCGCGGAGCTCGCGCTCCAAGGTCGCCACCGCCTCCGCCACCGCGTGGAGGTAGTCGCGCACCTGGTCGGGGTCGTAGCCCCGGCGCACCGTCGCGAACTCCCGCCGCCGGATCTGGTCGGCGGAGGGGAGCACGGGGAGGTCGAGCTCGGTCGCGTTCATGGGCACCCTCCTCCGGACGTCTCGTCGTGGGGGGCCGCCCGCACCACTCTAGCCCCGACCGGCCCCGATGCAACGACCGGCCGGCCCGGACCGCCGGCGCCGCGCGACGCCCTCAGGGCGGCGGCGGTGCGCCGGCCTCCGCCTCCCGCCGGCGGACCTCCGTGAACGCCGCGATCGCGACCTCGATCTGGTCCCGGGCCGGGGGCTGGGTCGTGATCCGCTGCAGCCAGAGCCCGGGGGCCATGAGGACCCGCAGCGCCGTCGAGCGGGGGAACCGGGCGCCCAGGCGGAGGAGCTCGTAGGCCACGGCCGCCACGAGGGGGATCGCGAGCAGGCGGGAGCCGATCCGCCAGGCGAGCGGCGGGTCCCCGAAGAGCGCGAAGGCCAGGATCGTGAGGATCATCACGATCAGGAGGAAGTTGGTGCCGCAGCGGACGTGGACGGTGGGGTATCGGTCCACGGCCTCCGGCGTGAGCTCGTCGCCGTGCTCGTAGGCGGCGATGGTCTTGTGCTCGGCCCCGTGGTACTCGAACACCCGACGGATCTCGGCGGTCCGGCCGATCAGCGCCAGGTACCCGAGGAACAGGGCCACCCGGAACACGCCCTCGAGGACGTTCGCGAGAAGCCCCGAGCCCAGCCATCGGTCGGCCCACCCCAGGGCCGCCGCGGGGAGCGCGATGAAGAGGCCGAGGAACAGGGCCACGGCCAGCGCCATCGAGAGCGCCATCTGCCCCGACGAGAGCCGTTCGTCCTCGGGCGCCGCCGCGTCGGCCGAGATCCGGAGGGCCCGCATCCCGATCCGGAGGGACTGCCCGAGGACGACCACCCCCCGGAGCCCGGGCTTCCCGAGCCACGGGAAGCGGCGCGTCACGGGCTCGACGTCGTGGGACTCCAGGTGGATCCCGCCGTCGGGGCGGCGGACGGCCACGGCCCAGTGGTCCCGCCCCCGCATCATCACCCCCTCGATCACCGCCTGCCCGCCGTAGAGGTGCTCCCGCGCCCCGGGCGCGGCCGCCCGTCCGGGCGGGCGTGCGACGGGCTCGGCCATCGCGGAGGTGGTCAGGAGCCCTGCTTGGCGTAGCGGCGCCTGAAGCGCTCCACGCGCCCCCCGGTGTCCACGAGCTTCTGCTTGCCCGTGTAGAAGGGGTGGCACCGCGAGCACATCTCGACCCGCAGCTCGGGCTTGGTGGAGCGCGTCTGGAACGTGTTCCCGCACGAGCAGTGGACCGTCGCCAGCACGTACTCGGGGTGGATGCCCTGCTTCATCGTCGCTCCCATCTGCTGGCCCCGGCCTAGCCGGAGCCCGGCGCCTTCGCGATCTCCTTGAGGAACTGCTCGTTGGACTTGGTCGCCCGGATCTTGTCGATCAGCAGCTCGATCGCGGCCGCGGGCTCGAGGGCGTGCAGCACCCGGCGGAGCTTCCACACCAGGGCCAGCTCCTCGGGCGGCATCAGCAGCTCCTCCTTCCGGGTCCCGGAGGCCTCGACGTTGATGGCCGGGAACAGCCGCTTCTCAGCGAGGGCCCGGTCCAGGCGGAGCTCCATGTTCCCCGTGCCCTTGAACTCCTCGAAGATCACCTCGTCCATCCGGGAGCCGGTCTCGACGAGCGCGCTCGCGATGATCGTGAGCGAGCCGCCCTCCTCGATGTTCCGGGCGGCGCCGAAGAACCGCTTGGGCGGGTAGAGGGCGGTGGAGTCCACGCCGCCCGACAGGATCTTCCCCGAGGCCGGGGCCGCCAGGTTGTAGGCCCGCGCCAGCCGGGTGATCGAGTCCAGGAGGATCGCCACGTCGCGGCCCATCTCGGCCAGCCGCTTGGCCCGCTCGAGGACCAGCTCGGTGACCTGGATGTGCTGGTCGGCGGGCTTGTCGAAGGTCGAGTAGACGACCTCCGCCGCGGCCACCGTCCGCTGCCAGTCGGTGACCTCCTCCGGCCGCTCGTCGACCAGGAGCACGATCACGTGGGTCTCCGGCGAGGAGTGGAGGATCCCGTTCGCGATCTGCTTGAGGACCGTGGTCTTCCCCGCCTTGGGCGGCGAGACCACCATCCCCCGTTGCCCCTTCCCGATCGGGGCGATCATGTCGATGATCCGCTCGGTGATCGCCTGCGGCCCGCTCTCCAGCCGGAACCGCTGGTTCGGGAACAGCGGGGTGAGCTTCTCGAAGTGGGGCCGCTGCTTCGCCTCCTCCGGGTCGAGGCCGTTCACGCTCTCGATCTGGAGGAGCGCGAAGTACTTCTCGTTGTCCTTCGGGTGGCGGACCTTCCCGGTGACCACGTCCCCCTTCCGCAGCATGAAGCGACGGATCTGCGACAGCGAGACGTAGATGTCCTCCGGGCCCGGCAGGTAGCCGGAGGTCCGCAGGAACCCGTAGCCCTCGGGGAGGACGTCCAGGATCCCGGTGGCGGTGGGGGCGTGGGCGAGCTCCTCGGCCCGCTCCTGCTCCTCGCGGAGGCGGCGCTCCTCCCGGAGCCGCCGGCGCTCCTCCCGCGACAGCCGCCGCCGCTCCCGCACCGGCGCGACCACGGCCGCGCCGG
>DATLZM010000375.1:0-10307 GCA_035573995.1 Actinomycetota bacterium
CCGTCGCTCACCGGACCGCGCGCCGGCCGCGCGCGGCACGGTAGATGAGGAGCGCGATGATCGCCCCCAGGATCGAGCCGATGAGCCCCGCGGGCTCGAACCCCCGGTCGCCCGAGATCAGGAGGTCACCCAGCAGCCCCCCGATCACGGACCCGACGAGCCCCAGCAGGATCGTGCCGAGGACCCCCATCGGATCCTCCCCGGGGACGATCAGGCGCGCCAGGGCCCCCGCGACGAGGCCCACCACGAGCCACGCGATCACGTCGATCATGCCTTCCTCCTCCCCGCTCCCACCTCCGCGGACGGAACGGCGGCGCGGCCGCCGTTCCGCTCCCGCTCGGGGGAGACCGACCGCCGGCCACCCTACCCCCGCCGCAGGCGGCGGAAACCGACCGCCCGGCTGGGACTCGTCCCCGCCCTCCCGGGGTAGGCTTCGATCGTGAGCCTCGCCCCACCCCGGGGCGGTTCGCGCTCGAGGCGTGAGAGCGGACGACGGCGCGGGTGATGTGTCCGGCGGCGACGGGTCGGCCGCCCGGGACGACGGGCGCCGGGCGCGGGCGGGGCCGCGCCACGGCGGCCCCACGATCCTGGAGCGACGCTACCGGCTCGTTCCCCACGCCGTGACCTCCGCCCGCCGGGCCCTCGCCTCCCTCGCCGACGAGCTCCCCGACCCCGTCCTCGACGACCTCAGGCTCCTGGTCTCCGAGCTCGTCGGCAACAGCGTCCGGCACGCCCGGGTCGGGCCGGACGCCTCCCTGTGCGTGCGGGTGGAGGTCGCCGATCGGTCGGTGCGGGTCGAGGTCACGGATCCCGGCCCTGGGTTCGAGGCCCCGGGCGGCGACCGCCCCGCGGTGGGCGCGTCGGGGTGGGGGCTGCGCCTCGTGGATCGGATCGCGGACCGCTGGGGCGTCGACCCCGGCCCCCCCAGCCGGGTGTGGCTCGAGATCGACCTCGCGCGGCGCTCATCGGGGGCCGGGCGCTCCTCGGTCGGCTGAGGGATCGTCGCTCCCGCCGTCCCGGTCCCTGATCCGTCGCGAGAGCGGCAGGCCGAACCACAGCCAGGCGAGGAGCCCGGCCATCGCCGCGGCGATCGCCGCTCCCACCGCCGCCCGGAACAGGAGGTCGGTGATGAGGAACACCGTGGCGGCGATCGCCGAGGCGAGCCCCAGCATCCCGCCGATGGCGAGCCGGTTGGCGGTCCTGAGCATCCGCTCCTTGTCGTACTGGCGCCACCGGATCCGGTGATAGGCGGTGGGGGCCATGAGCAGCACCGATGCCACCCCGGTGGCGAGGAAGGACGCGAAGTAGACGTCGCGCTGCGCCGGGGAGAGCTCGGGGAAGCGCTGCGTGAACGGCACCGTGAGGAGGAACGCGAAGAGGACCTGCACCCCGGGGAGGGCCACCCGCAGCTCGTTGAGGAGCTCGATCAGCTCCCGGTCCAGCCGCTCCTCGGCGTCTTCCGCCTCGCGCCCCTCGCTCCCGCGCCCCATGCCGTCCTCCGCCCCGCGCCCCTCGCTCCCGCGCCCCATACCGTCCTCTTACCCCGGTCCCTCGGGGCCGACCAGCTCCCGGAGCCGGGCAAGGGTCCGCGCGAGGAGGCGGGAGACGTGCATCTGTGAGATGCCGATCTCGCGGGCGATCTCGGTCTGGGTCATGCCGCGGAAGAAGCGGAGGTAGAGGATCCGTCGCTCTCGGGCGGGGAGCTGGCGGATCGCGGGGGCCACGGCCGCCCACCCCTCCAGCCGTTCGAACTCCTCCTCCTCGATGCTCGGCTCCCGCGGCGGGGCGCCGTCCTCATCGAGCGGCGCGTCCAGCGACGCAGGGCTGTACGCGGCGGCCGCCTCGATCCCCTCCACCACCTCGTCCTCCTCGAGCCCGGTCCGCCGGGCGATCTCGGCCACGGTCGGGGAGCGACCCAGGGTCTGCGAGAGCTCGGCCACCACCTGGCTCACGTGCAACCCGGTCTCCTGGAGCCGCCGGGGGACCCGGATCCCCCATCCGCGGTCCCGGAAGTGCCGCTTGAGCTCGCCCACGATCGTGGCGGTCGCGTAGGTGGAGAACCGGACGCCGCGGTCCGGGTCGAACCGGTCGATCGACTTGAGGAGGCCGATCATCGCGACCTGGACCAGGTCGTCCACGGGCTCCCCGCGGCCCTGGAAGCGGCGCGCGAGGTACTCGGCGAGGGGCCGGTGGCGGACCACCAGGGCCTCGCGGGCCGAGGGATCGTGCCCGGACCGCTCGAAGAGCTCCCGCTCCTCCGGATCGAGGACCTCGTCCTCGGCCCCCGTGGCCGCGACCTCCTCCGGGATCGGCCGCCGCTCGCTCACGACGCCACCCGCCGCGGCCGGAACCGCATCCGGATCACGCGCCGGTCGCCGGCGACCTCGAACCGCACGTCCTCGGCGAGGGCGGAGAGGATGCGGGTGGAGAGCGCGTGGGCGGGGTCCCGCGGTGGCCACCCCGATGGCGCCCCCTCGGTGCCCGCCTCGATCGCGACGCCGGTCCCCTCGAGGCGCAGCTCGAGCGTGAGGGTCCGCCCGCCGCCGTCGGCCAGGAGGCGGGCGCAGGCCTCGTCGACGAGGAGCCGGAGGTCCTCGAGCTCGTCGTAGGACAGGTCGAGCCGGGCCGCGACGCTCGCCGCCACGGACCGGAGCACCGTCACGTACTCGGTGCGGGCGGGGACCGATGCCAGGATCCGTCCGGCGGGCGGGGCCATGGAGGGGCCTATACTACCCGCCGGGTCCCGGCCGCCGGCGGGGCGCGCGGAGCGAGGAGGAGCCGCCATCGATCTCTCCATCGATACCCGGGAGGAGGCGGGCTGGACCGTCGTCCGGGTGACGGGCGAGGTGGACCTGTACACGGCGCCGCAGCTCCGGGAGCGCGTCGCCTGGGCCATCGAGGACGGGGCCTCCAGGATCGTGGTCGACCTGGCCGACGTCTCCTTCATGGACTCGAGCGGCCTGGGCGTGCTGATCGGCGCGCTGCGGCGGCTCCGCGAGCGCGGCGGTGAGCTCGCGGTGGTCTGCGGGGAGGGTCCGGTGCGGCGCCTGCTCGCGATCACCGGGCTCGATCGGCTCTTCCCGGTCCACGGGTCGGTCGAGGCCGCGACGTCCCCCCGGGATCCAGGATGACCGGGCCCGAGGCCCCGCCGCGGGCCGACGGGTTCGTGCTCGACCTCCCCGCCGACGCCGCCTTCGTGGCCTCGGCCCGCGTCTTCGCGGCGGGCGTCGCGCGCCGGGCGGGGTGCGACGAGACCCAGGTGGACGACGTCAAGCTCGCGGTGTCCGAGGCGTGGGCCGCGATTGCGGGAGCGGGGCCGTCCGGCTCGGTCCGCCTGGAGATCGCCCCGGAGGGCGACCGTCTCCGGTTCGAGCTCCGCTCGGCCGGGCCGCGGTCGGCCGCCGAGCCGCCCGACCGGCCGTGGCCCGGAGGCATCGAGCTCGTGCGCGCGCTGTTCGAGGACGCGGAGGTCCTGGACGAGGGGCCGGCGCGGACGGCCCGGTTCTCCGTCCCCCTGCGCCCCTCGGCCTGAGTCCCTCCCCGGGCCCGGTCCGCCCGACCGTCGTCGGGGTGCGTCCGCCGGGCCGCGTTTGCCCGGTGGCGGTCGCGGGTAGGGGTGCCGACGGAACGATGCGGAGGCACCGAGCGACCCGTCCGCAGAGGACCGGGGGCCGCTCCGAGCAGGGAGGTACCCGATGGCGCACGACCCGCACCTCGAGCACGAGCACCACGCGCACGACGCGCCGGAGCCGGGCGGGGGCCTCACGGGCTACGCGGTCGTGAAGTACGGCTTCATCTTCCTGATGCTGCTGGCCGTCCTGTACTTCCTCGCCCGGTACCTGATCCCCGCGCTGCCGTAGACGTCGAGGAGGGAGCATGACCACGCACCACGCGCACGGACCGGGCTGGGCGCGCGGACGCAGCGCTGCCGGCGGCCTCGCGGCCCGGTTCGCGCTCGCGCTCGTCGGGGCGGGGCTCTCGATCGTGGGCGCGTTCCTGCCCTGGACCGACGGGGTCGCCGGGACGAGGCTCGATGTCCGGTCCTTCTGGGTCGCGCACGCCGGCCGGGCCGAGGCCTTCGTCGCGAGCGCGGGGGCCGTCGCGATCGCCATCGGCCTCGTCGCGATCGTCGGCCTCGCCACGCGGGGCGGCGGTCTCACGCGGCTGGCGGGCGCCCTGGGTATCGTCGCGTTCGCGGTGTTCGCGATCCAGCGCTTCCGGGGGGAGGGTCAGCTGCCGGAGGCCATCGGCCTCGGCGCCTGGCTCCTGCTCCTCGGGTCGCTCGTCGCGCTCGTGGGCGGCTTCGTCGGTGGATCCCCCCGTCTCGCCGACGCTCCCGACCACTCCCACGGGTAGCGACGCCGGGGGCGAGGAGGCCGGGGGCTCCCGGCCTCCCGTCCCCCGGTCGTCGACGATCGTCCCCCGCGAGCGGACGCCCGTCCGGGGGGACCGTCGCCGCGGTTGACAGGTGGACGGGGGCGCGCGTATGAAGGCTCACGTGCCCATCCCCCGCCCGCGGCGCCCGCCACGACCCCCGACCCTGGGGCGATGGCGGCCGGGAGGTCCCCCTCGAGGTCCCGCGGTCCCCCGCCCGTGGCCATGAGGGAGGCCCTGCGGGACCCCGCGGCCGGGGCCACCCTCGCGGGTCGAGACGAGGCCGAGGCGGAGCTCGAACGCGCCCGGCGCCTCCTGGCGGTCCTGACCCAGGGGACGGCGGACGGGGTCACCGTCCAGGATCGCGACGGACGGCTCGTCTACGCGAACGCCGCCGCGGCGCGCCTGTCGGGGTTCCCCAGCCCCGAGGCGCTCCTGTCCGTGCCGCCCGGGGAGATCGTGGCCCGCTTCGAGGTCCTGGACGAGGAGGGGCGGCCGTTCGACCCCGATCGGCTCCCGGGGCGCCGGGCGCTCCGGGGGGAGCCGGAGCCGGAGGCCGTCCTCGAGGTCGTGGAGCGGCGGACCGGGCGGCGCTCGTGGCGGATGGTCAAGGCCCGGCCGATCATCGGCGAGGACGGTCGGCCCGCGTTCGCGGTGAACGTGATCACCGACCTCACGCGGGAGAAGGAGCTCGAGCGCGACCTCCGGTTCCGGAGCACGCTGCTCGAGCTGCAGGCCGAGGCCAGCCAGGAGGGGATCTGCGTGGTCTCCCCGGGCGGGGAGCTCGTGTGGTCCAACCGGCGCTTCGCCGAGCTGTGGGGGGTGCCCGGGGACGTCCTGGCCTCGGGCGACGCCGCCCGCGTCCTCGCCTGGATCCGGTCGCTCCTCGCGGATCCGGCCTCCTCCGATGAGCGGGTCCGGGACGCGTCGGACGACCCCCTGGAGGAGGGCTCGGACGAGATCGCGCTCCGCGACGGCCGGGTGTTCGAGCGTCACACGTCTCCGATCGTGGGGGAGGACGGGACGGTCCTCGGACGCGCGTGGTCCTTCCGCGACGTGACGGAGCGACGGCGGGAGGAGGAACGACGGCGGTTCCTGGCGACGGCCGGCGAGATCCTCGGCTCCGGGCTGAACCTCGAGCGGACCCTCGAGCAGGTCGCCCAGCTCGCGGTCCACGGCGTCGCGGACTGGTGCGTGATCTACCTGGAGCGGGAGGACGGGGCGCTGCGGACGAAGGTGGCGCACCGAGACCCGGACCCGCCCGCCGTCCTGCGCTACGTCGAGCGGTTCGCCGACGCGCTCTCGCCCCGGGTGGCGCGGGCGATGCGCACCGGCGAGCCGCTCCTGGTGCCCGCGCTCGGTCCCGGGGAGGAAGGGGACGGGGAGCACGAACGGTTCCTGCGGTCCCTCGGCGTGGTGTCCAAGGCGGTGGTGCCGCTCCGGGCCAGGGGCTCGGTCCTGGGGGCGATCGTGTTCGCCTGCGCGGACCCGGTCCGCGCCTACGACGAGGGCGACCTCCCGTTCTTCCTGGAGTTCGCGCGCCGGGCCGCGCTCGCCATCGACAACGCCCGCCTGTACCGGGATCAGCGCCGGGCGCGGCGGGAGGCGGAGCGGATCGCGCTGCGCAACGCCCAGGTGTCCGAGGTGACCGCGGCACTGTCGGTGGCGCGGACCTCGGAGGAGGTCGGGCTGGCCGTGCTCCGAGGGTCGCTGCCGGCCCTCCGGGGGGACGCCGGGGCCGTGTACGCCGTCGACCGCGCGCGCTCGGCGGCCGAGCTCGTGGCCTCCCTCGGCTACGCCCCGGAGGACCTCGACCGCCTCCGGGAGGTCCCCCTCGACGCGGACGGCCCGCTCGCCGAGTCGATCGCGTCGGGCCGCCCGGTGGTGGTGCGTTCGCCGGCGCAGCTCGCGCGGCGGTGGCCCCGCCTCGCGGGGGGCCCCCCGGCGGCCGGGGACCGGGCGAGCGTGACCGTCCCGCTCGCGGACCGAGGACCCGCGATGGGGGCGATCCACGTCGCCTTCCGCCGAGGGGTGCGGATCTCCGACGAGGACGTGCGGTTCCTCGCGTCCCTCGGGCGCCTCCTCACCCAGGCGCTGGACCGCGCCGCCCTCTACGAGCGGGAGCGCCGCACCGCGACCCTCCTCCAGGAGAGCCTGCTCCCGCCGCGCCTGCCCGAGATCCCCGGCCTCGAGCTCGCGGCCGTGTACCTCCCGCACGGAGAGGGGGTCTCCGTGGGCGGCGACCTCTTCGACGTGTTCCCGGCGGGCGAGGATCGGTGGGTGGCCGTGGTCGGCGACGTCTCCGGCCGCGGGGTGCGGGCCGCGGTGACCGGGAACCTGGTGCGGCAGGCGGTCCGGGTCGCGGCCCTCGAGGACCCCGCGCCCTCGCGGGTCCTCCGGCTCGTGAACCGAGCCCTCCTGGACCAGGCCGAGGAGGAGGTCTTCTGCACGGCCTGCTGCGTGCTCCTCGAGCGGCGGGCGGTGGGGTTCCGGGCCACGGTGTGCTCGGCCGGCCACCCGCTCCCCCTCCTCCTCGAGGCGTCCGGCGAGATCCGGTCCGTCGGGTGTCCCGGGGGTCTGCTCGGCGTCTGCGACGAGCCGGGGCTGCGGGACGTGGAGGTGCGCCTCGGCCCGGGCCGGGGCCTCCTGCTCTACACCGACGGGGTGCAGGAGCGGCGAGGTGAGGGGGGGCGGGCCTTCGGCGACGAGGCGTTCGGCCGCGCGCTCGAGGAGCTCGCGGGGGCACCGGCCCGCGAGGTGGTCGAGCGGCTCCGCGTCGAGCTGCTGGGCTACGGGCCGGAGCCGCTCGCCGACGACGCCGCGCTCCTCGCGCTCCGCGTCCCGGCGGCGGGAGCGGCCTAGCCCGCTCCCGCGTCGGGCTCCTCGATCTCCACCTCCCAGCCGTCCGCCTCGTAGCGTTCCCGCTGGGCCTCGGCGGCGTCGCGCGTGAGCGTGAGCGTCACGGTGCTCGCCCCCTTCCGGGCCCGCAGGATCACCTTCCCCTCGGCGGCGTCGTCCTCCCCCACCGATCCCCCCGCTCCTCGTGCGACCTCCCCGCGGTGGTTCTACGCGTTCCGGCGGGCCATCCGCAAGCCGCGCGGACCCCGGCGGGTTTCCGCGGGGCGCGGGGCGGGTAGGGAGGGATGGAGGCCCGACCGGCGAGGTCGGGCGGGACGCGGGAGGTTCCATGATGGTCGCTTCGCTCGCGCTGCTCGCGCAGACGTCGGGGGTGGCCACCCTGCTGTGGGTGATCGCCGCCGTGCTGGTCATCGCCGGCATCGTCACGATCGTCCGTGGCGGGGTCCTCGCCGGCATCGCGCTCATCGTGCTCGGGCTCTTGATCGGGCCCGGGGGAGTGAGCATCTTCGGGGTCTGAACCCCGGTCGGAGATCGACGAGGCCCCCGGCGGAACGGGACCCACCGGGGGCTCGCTCGATCCGTCCGACATCGCGAGGGGAGGCGATGCCCAGGTGCGGCGGTCCCTGAGCCCCGTCGATCCGGGGGAGGCCCGGCGAACCCTCGACGACGAGCGGCGGCGGCTGGTGGCGCTCTCGAGCTCGCTGGAGCGGACCTGCCGGTCGGACGCGTCCGGGGGGTCGTCGGCGGAGCCGGGCGTCGACGCGTTCGAGCGCGAGAAGGAGCTGGCGGTCCTGCACCAGGTGCGGGCGCAGCTCGCCGAGGTCGAGGCCGCGCGCCTCAAGCTCGACCAGGGGACGTACGGCCGTTGCGAGCTCTGCGGTGGCGAGATCGACCCCGCGCGGCTCCGGGCCCGGCCCGCCGCCCGCTTCTGCCTGCGCGACCAGGAGCGGATCGAACGCGCGAACCCGGGGCCCGAGGTGGGGCTTTCCGCCCCGAGCTGAACCCGACGGCCCGGGGCCGCGCGACCGGGTCATGCCGTCGGGGTGGGGGAGGGCGGCGGGGTGAGGACCGGCTCGCCGAACTCCCGCTCCACGACGTGCCGGGTCACGGTGAGGCTCCCGGTATCGGGGAACTGCTCCACCACGTCCCAGGCGAGGAGCCGCGCGGGCTCGGTCCCGGCGGGGGGCGCGAAGTAGAGGACCTCCGCGGAGAGGGGCACGTCGCCCTCGGCCGTGAACCCGGTGGGGCCGGCGCCGCCGGTGGTTCCCACGCGGAGCGCGATCGTCCCGTCCACGACCCGCGCCCCGGCCTCGTGGAAGTGGCCGGAGACCACCACCGGCACCAGGCCGAAGACGGCCTCAGCCATCCGCTCATCGTGCACGGCCACGAGGTCCGGGGGGCGGGGGAGCTCGGCGAGGTCGGCGGCGATCCGCGGCCCCGCCGAGCGGACGAGCTCGGCGATCTCCCGGTCCTCGAGCGGCTGGCCGCGTTCCTCGACGAAGTACGGGTCGCCGAGGCCGTAGATCGTGAGGCCCGCCACCTCGACCGCCCGGCCGTCCAGCACGATGGCGTTGGGGACCCGCCCCAGCGCCTGCTGGACCTCGACCGAGTCGTGGTTCCCGCGGACGAACACGTAGGGCCGGCCGAAGGGCGGGATGAAGCGAAGGACGAACTCCTCGGCGGCGGTGCCGAACGACGTGATGTCCCCGGTGTCGACCACGAGGTCGACGTCGAACCCCTCCGCGACCTGCCGGGCGAACTCGAACCCGAGCGTCGAGAGGTGCATGTCGGAGACGTGGAGGACGGCGATCACGTCCTCGCTCCCGAGGGGGTTCGCCTGGATCGAGCGGTAGGCGCGGAGGGCGCCGTCCACGATCCGCTCGAGCTCGGTCCGGAAGTACCCGATCCGCTCCCCGGCGGCGCGCACCGGCCCGATCAGCCGCGGGGCGGCGGCGAGGGATCCCGAGAAGGTGGGCGACAGGAACGCGTCGGGGCGGTAGGTGGCCACGGTGAGGGCCTCGCTCCCCCCGACGACGACGAGGGCGGCCACGAGGGCCACGCCGGCGGGGCGCAGGCGCCGGCGGAAGACGGCCACGCCCAGGGCCGCGGCGCCCGCGAGCGCGACCCCCAGGAGGCGGAGCGCGTACGGCCCCAGCCGGTCCAGGGCCTCCACCTCCATCCCGGCCACGAGGTCCTCCGTGGACCGGGCCGCCAGGGCCCGGGCCAGGCGCTGGGCGTCGACGTCGACCAGGGTGGCCCGGAGCCGGAGGGGGGCGAGGTGGGTGTCGGCCGTGATCCGCCCGAGTGGGGGCAGCGCGATGTCGGTGACGCCGCGACCGAGGCCCGCCTCGAGCTGCACCCGGAAGGGCCCGACCGGGACCGTTTGCGCGCCCCACGCGAGCATCCCGAGCCAGGCGCCGACGACCCCCACCGCTGCGGGGAGGAGGGCGACGGCCGCCCGTCGGACCGCGGCCGGGAGCGTGCGGGCCACGCCTCGACCCTACCGCAGGCGTACCCGCCGCCGGCCGGTCAGCGGTCCCTCGGGCGCGTGACGTCGGCCACCTCGGCCCCCACGGCCGCCAGGAGGGAGCCGGCGTCGAGGTGGAGGTTCACGCCCCTCGCCCCGCCTCCGATCGCCACCCGGTCGAGGTCGAGGATGCTCCGGTCGGCGATGACCGGCCAGGCTCCCGTCGACCCCAGGGGGGTGATCGCCCCGCGCTCGTAGCCGGTCGCCTCCCTGGCCTCGGCCTCGTCGGGGAGCGAGAGCCGGGAGACGCCGAGGTGCGCCCGGAGCTTGGGCCAGTCGATCTCCCGCCCCGCCGGCACGAGGACTAACAGGTAATCCCCCCGGCCGCGTCGGTCGACGATGGTCCGGAGCAGCTGGCCGAGCCGGATCCCCTGGAGGGCGGCGCTCTCCTCGGCGCTCGCGGGCGGCCGCGTACGCACGACCTCGAACGCCAGGCCGGCCTCCCGGGCCGCGCGGATCGCCGGGGTGTCCTCCACGTTCCGAGGGTAGTCGGTCCGGCCGGGCTCGAGGGGCGCCCCCGGGGCATGGACCGCCGTGGCGTGGGCGG
>DATLZM010000376.1:0-11146 GCA_035573995.1 Actinomycetota bacterium
ATCGTGCACGGCGCGCTGGCCGTCGGCTTCGCGGCGGCCGGGCCCCTCCTGGAGCTCGCAGGGCCGCAGGGCGTCTACGCGATCGGCGGCGCGACGGCGGGGGCGGCGGCGCTGCTGCTGCTCCCGTTGGTGCGGTGGGCCGGGGCCGGGGCGCAGGCGGGGTCGCCTCGGGCCGGGCAGGTGGAGCCGGGGCGGAGGGGGATGGTGCCGTGAGCGGTTCGACGGGGAACGACCGGGTGGCGGGGCCTACGTCCGGACCTGGCGGAGCCCCCGGGAGCCCCGTGCCGAGGCCGGCGTGCGGTGCTGCGCCCGGAGCTGGCCCGCGTGTGGATGAGTCCTGATCGTGGCGGCTCCGCGGCGAGGTGCGCCGCGGGGTAGACGCGGGTCGTCAGGGCCTCCCCCGGCCACGGCCCCCCGGCCCCGGGCCTGGCCCTTGACAGGCGTCCGAGCGAGGAGCATCGTTATCCGGAATCCTGGATGCAGGATGCAGCATCCGGTAGCTCCGGCGGGAGCACGGTATCGAGGGGGGTGCACCACGGTCCGACCGGTGCGACGGGATCCGAACAGGCTCGTCGAGGGGGTCCACGAGCGTCTCCTCGAGATGATCTCCGTGGGGTCCCTGCCTCCCGGGTCCCGGCTGCACCAGGGGCGCCTCGCGGAGCAGCTCGAGGTGAGCCGGACGCCGGTCCGGGAAGCGCTCCTGCGGCTCGAGCGGGAGGGGCTCGTCTATTCCCTGCCGGGACGCGGGATGTTCGTCCGGGAAGTGAGCCCGGAGGACGTCCGGGAGGTCTACGAGGTCCGCGAGGTCCTCGAGCCCTTCGCCGCGAGGCTCGCGTGTCAGCGGGCGAGCGCGAGGGACCTCTCGGCGCTGGAATCGATCCAGCGCCGACACGAGCGGTCGTATCCGCAGGACCTGCGCGTGGCGTTCCGCAGCAACATGGAGCTGCATACCGGGCTCGCCCGGGCCTGCGGGAACCGGCTGGTCCTCCGCTTCCTCGAGAGCGTGTGGCACCAGGATGCCAACATCCGGGTCTTCGCGTTCCAGATGCGGGACCCGGCGATCGTGGCCGGGATGGTGCAGGAACATCGAGAGATCGTCGAGGCGTTCAAGGCCCGCGACGGCGCACGCGTGGAGGAGCTCCTGCGGAGCCACATCCGGGCCGCCTACGAGGAGCTCGAGACGGTGCTGGCCGAGGCCAGGGCCGCGGAGGCGAGGTAGGGCGGGCCATGTGTGGGCAGTGCGGCCTGATCCTCCCCGAGCCGGGGCCCGTGGGGGAGCTCCTCACGGAGATGGAGGCGGCCATGATCCACCGGGGGCCGGACTCGACCGGGTTCGCGCTCTACGGCGAGGAGCCGCGGGACGACCGGATCGTGGTGCGGGCGCGGATCGCCGAGGCGTCCCGTGCCGAGGAGTCGCTCCGGCAGGTGGTCGACGGGGTGCGGCGCCTCGGCGCCGAGCTCCGCGGAGAGCCCCAGGTCGATGACGATCCCGCCGCCACGGACCGGTTCGTCCGGCTGGTGGTCGCGGGCGCCCCGCCCGAGGCCCTGCTGGAGGCGATCGAGGCTGTCGAGGGGGTCGTGGTGCACTCGATGGGTCGCCGCTTGGAGATCGTGAAGGACGTGGGGGACGCCCGAGCCGTCGCGGCCCGCCACGGGGTGCGCGGGTTCGTCGGGACCCACGGCCTCGCCCACTCGCGGCTCGCCACCGAGTCGATCGTGAACGTCGAGTGGTCCCACCCGTTCTGGGCCCGTCCGTTCCTCGACGTGGCGATCGCCCACAACGGCCAGCTCACGAACCACCACCGGCTCCGGCGCCTGATGGTGCAGCGGGGCCTGCGGTTCCTGACCGACAACGACTCCGAGGTGATCGCGGTCTACATCGCCGAGCAGCTGTCCCGCGGTGTGGAGCTCGAGGAGGCGCTCCGCCGTTCGATCGACGCGCTCGACGGGGTGTTCACGTACCTGCTCTCGACGGCGGACGGGATCGGGATGGCGTCGGACCGTCTGGCGATCAAGCCGCTGGTCGTGACCGAGACCGCGGGGCGGATCGCGATGGCGACCGAGGAGCAGGCGCTGCGGCACATCTTCCCCGAGGAGATCGCGACGTACGTGCCGCGGGAGGGAACGGCGGTGGTGTGGCCGGCACGGCCGACGGAGCGCCGGGCGGCGTGAGGGGCCCGATGGAGGAGGCGGTCGCGGCCCGTACGGCGGAGGTCAGGGTCCCCGAGGGCGCCGCGCACCTCGACGCCGATGGCCTGGACGCCCGCGCCTTCAACCGCCGGCTCCGGGAACTCGCGTCCGATCATCCTGCGGTCGTCGTCCACAACCCGAGGTCCCGCCACAACCTAGCGGTGGGCCTCGACCTGCCCGTCCACGTGATCTTCCTGGGAAGCGTCGGTTACTACTGCGGCGGGTTCAACGCCGGCGCCACCCTCGAGATCCACGGCAACGCAGGGTGGGGGCTCGGCGAGGCGATGGCCTCCGGGCGGATCGTGGTCCACGGGAACACGGCCTGGGCGGCGGGCGCCTCGATGCGCGGGGGGACGATCGTGATCGAGGGGGACGGTGGACCCCGGACCGGGGTGGCCATGAAGGGCGGGGACATCCTGGTCGGCGGCTCGGTGGGGTTCATGTCGGGCTTCATGGCGCACGCGGGGAAGCTCGTGGTCCTGGGCGGAGCCGGCGACGCCCTCGGGGCCTCGATGTACGAAGGGCGGATCTTCGTGGCCGGCCCGGTCGGGAGCCTTGGGGCGGACGCGGTGGAGCGGGACCCCACCCCGGAGGAGCTCGAGGAGGTCCGCCGCGACCTCGAGGCGAACGGCCTCCGGATGCCCGACCGACCGCTGCGGAAGGTGGTCGCGGAGGGACGGCTCTGGTTCTTCGACGTGCGAGAGGCGGCGCTGTGGAGGCAGGTGTGAGCGAACGGCCCCCGGAGCTCGTGGGCGACAACCTCCTGGGTGGGCCCAGCGCCCAGCGGGAGAGCCCGATCTGGGACGAGCTCACGATCGAGGACATCCAGGCCAAGGCCCGCCTCGGCCGCTACCGGCTGTCGGGATTCTCGCTCCATCGAAGGATCCCACGCCTGGACGACCTCACGTTCCTCCCCGCGGCGATGACCCGGTTGCCTCTCGAGGGATACCGGGAGCGGTGCGAAACCAAGACGGTGCTCGGACGCCGCCACGGCTGCGCCCAGCCGCTGGAGCTGGAGATCCCCGTCTACATCACGTCGATGTCCTTCGGCGCGCTGTCCTGGAACGCGAAGGCGGCGCTCGGGCGCGCCGCAACCCGGGTCGGGACCTGCACCTGCACCGGCGAGGGCGGGATGCTCGAGGAGGAGCGCCGGGAGTCGGCGAAGCTCGTCTACCAGCTCACGCCCTCCCGCTACATGCTCGACCTCGACCACATCCGGCGGGCGGACGCGATCGAGATCGCGGTCGGCCAGGGCGCGAAGCCGGGCACGGGCGGCGTGCTCCTGGGTGCGAAGGTGGCCGACCGGGTCGCCGAGATGCGCACGCTGCCCAAGGGCATCGACCAGCGCGCCTCCGTCCGCCACCCGGACTTCCTCGGGGCCGACGACATGCAGGTGAAGCTCGAAGAGCTCCGGATCGCCACCGACAACCGCGTCCCGATCTTCGTGAAGATCGGCGCCACCAGGGTGTTCGAGGACGTCAAGATCGCGGCCAAGTCCGGCGCAGATGTGATCGTCGTCGACGGGATGGAAGGGGCGACCGGCGCGTCCCCCGAGTTCCTCCTGGACCACACCGGGATCCCGACGCTCGCCGCCGTGACCCAGGCCCGCGAGGCCCTGGAGGACATCGGGCTCTACGGGGAGGTGGACCTCGTGGTCTCCGGCGGGATCCGCAACGGGGCGGACGCCGCGAAGGCCCTGGCCCTGGGGGCGAACGCCGTGGCCATCGGGACCGCCGCGCTGATCGCGCTCAACTGCAACGCGCCGCTCTACGTGGACGACTACCAAGCCCTCGGGACGCGCCCCGGGCGGTGCCACCACTGCCACACGGGGAGGTGCCCCGTGGGCATCACCACCCAGGACCCCGAGCTGGTGGCCCGCCTGGACATCGAGGAGGCCGCCACCCGGGTCGCGAACTTCCTGAACGCCATGGTCATGGAGATGACGTTGCTCGCGAAGGCCTGCGGCAAGGGGGACGTGCACAACCTCGAGCCCGAGGACCTCCGCGCCCTCACCATCGAGGCCGCCGCCATGGCGAAGGTCCCTCTGGCCGGGACGGACTGGATCCCCGGACGAACGGCGGGTTTGTAGGAGGGGAGATGGACATCGAGCAGGTGCGGGCGGTCTGCGAGGAGCGCGGCATCCACACGGTGGAGTGCGCGTTCCCCGATCCTCACGGGATCCCGCGGGGGAAGCGGATCCCCGTCCGGCACTTCCTCGAGGGCGGCCACCGGGGCTTCGAGATCGCGAACGTGGCCCTCGCGTGGGACCGCAAGTGCGAGGTCCTGCCGGAGATGCGGTACGCGAACTTCGAGACCGGCTACCCCGACATGCGGGCGGTGCCCGACCTCTCCACGTTCCGCCCCATCCCGTGGCGCGAAGGGGCGGCGTCGGTGCTCTGCGACTGCGTGGAGGAGGACGGCTCGACGTCCGCGGTGAGCACGCGCGCGATCCTGAAGAACGTCGTCGCCGAGGCCCGCTCGATGGGCTACGAGCCCATGGTCGGCTCCGAGCTCGAGTTCTACATCTTCGACGCCGAGGGCCGGCCCCTGTACTCGGAGATCGACTGCTACAGCCTGGTGCGGGGCGCGACGCTCGAGGGGTTCCTCGGCCGGGTCCGACGGGAGCTCGACGAGTTCGGCGTCCAGATCGAGGCCTGCAACACGGAGTACGGACCCGCGCAGGTCGAGGTGAACATCCGCTACGCGGACGCCCTCACCACCGCCGACCGCACGATGCTCTTCAAGGCGGCCGTGAAGGAGATCGCCGCGCAGGAGGGGCTCCGGGTCTCGTTCATGGCCAAGCCTTTCGCCGACCAGTCGGGATCCGGCTACCACGTCCACCAGTCCCTCCGGGACCTCGACACGGGGGAGAACGCTTTCGCCCCGGCCGGTCACGGGTTCCACGGGGCACCGCCGGCGATGCGGTCCTACCTCGCCGGCCTCCTCGCTCACGTGGCCTCCTTCACGGCCCTCGGGAGCCCGACGGTCAACGCCTACAAGCGGGTCCAGGGCTACACGTTCGCGCCGGTGAACGTGGGATGGGGCATCGACAACCGCACGGTGGCGGTGCGGGCGATCGTGGGGCACGGCGCCGCGAACCGGCTGGAGTGGCGGAACGGCGCGGCCGACGCGAACCCGTACGTGCTGATCGCGGCGTGCGTCGCCGCTGGCCTGGACGGGATCCGTCAGGGCCTCGAGCCGCCGCCCGCCGTCGAGGGGGACGCCTACGCCCGCGAGGATCTCTCGAGGCTCCCCGACACGTTGGAGGCGGCCCTCGACGCCCTGCAGGCGGACGACCTCGCCCAGAAGGTCTTCGGCGAGTTCCTCGACGTGTTCCTGACGCTCGGCCGTCACGAGGTGGCCCTGTGGCGCGCCGCGGTCACGGACTGGGAGCGGGAGCGCTACCTCGACGGCTGAGGAGGACGGGTGCGGTTCGCGAAGGTGGTCGGGACGACGGTTTCCACGGCGAAGGACCCCGGCCTCGGGGCCCTCAAGCTCCTCCTCTGCGTGCCGTGCGCGGTGGACGGCAGCGAGGAGCCGGGCGCCGAGCGGTTCGTCGCGGCGGACACGGTCGGAGCCGGCGTGGGCGAGGTGGTCCTCGTGGCGTTCGGATCCGCGGCCAGGGTCACGGCGCGGACCGAGCGGGCGCCGACCGACGCGACGGTGGTGGGCATCGTGGACTCCATCCAGGTTGGGAACCGGACGGTCTTCCGTAAGGGGTAGCGGAATTGCGAGCGGCGGACGACGTGCGAAGCGGGCGATCCCGGCGCGGCGCGCGTCCGCCGACGGCCAGCGGAAGGGAAAGGAGGAGGAGCGTGGCCGACAACACGACGAACATCGCGCTGGGGCTCATCGAGACCCGCGGGCTCGTGGGGGCGATCGAGGCGGCGGACGCCATGGTGAAGGCGGCGAACGTCACCCTGGTCGGTCGCGAGCAGGTCGGCGGGGGCCTCGTGACGGTCATGGTCCGCGGCGACGTGGGAGCGGTGAAGGCGGCGACGGACGCCGGCGCGGCGGCGGCCGCGAAGGTGGGCGAGATCGTGAGCGTCCACGTCATCCCCAGGCCCCACAACGAGACGGAGACCATCCTCACGCGGGGCGGCTCGGCCCCCGGCTGATCCCTAGGAGGGCCACGTGGCGGTCGACGACGCGCTGGTCGAGGCCATCCTCGCGGAGCTCGGTCGCTCCGCGGGGCCAGCGCCAGCCCAGTCCCCACCGCCGACCGCGCCCATCCGGGATCCGGGGTCCCCGGTCGGGACGTCGATGCCGGCGGCGGCCGGCGCGGTGCCCTTCGAGCGCGCGGTGGACCCCTCCCGGCGGGGGAAACGCGCAGGGAGCCTCAAGGTGGCGGTCCTGGGCGGCGGCAATGGGGGCATGGCGATGGCCGGGCACATGAGCCTCGTGGGCTACGAGGTGGCGATGTGGTCGCCGTTCTCCTGGGAACTGGCCCCGCTAGAGGAGGCCGGCGGGATCGAGGTCACGGGCCCCGAGGTCCAGGGCTTCGCGAAGGTCGCGAGGTTCGAGCGGAGCCTCGACCGAGCCGTGAAGGGGGCGGACCTCATCATGATCGTGGCCCCCGCCTTCTCGCATCGCGTCTATGCCTCGCTGCTCGCCCCGATGCTCGAGGACGGTCAGCGGGTGCTGCTGAACCCCGGCCGCACCGGCGGCGCGCTCGAGTTCGCCCGGACCCTGGTCCGGTTCGCGTGCTCGGCCCGGATCGTGCTCGGGGAGACCCAGACCTTCATCTACGCGGCGGAGCGGCGGGGCCCCCACACCGTGGAGATCCTCAAGGAGAAGTTCCGGATGCGGGCCGCGGCCCTCCCCGCCGCGGACAACGACCTCCTGATGGAGTACGTCCGCGACCTCTACCCGCAGATCGAGCCGGCCCAGAACGTCCTCGAGACCAGCCTGAACAACGTGGCGCCGGTCGTGCACCCGGGCACGGTGCTCCTCAACACCCAGGTGATCGAGCGCACGGCGGCGGGGGAGGACCTCAAGTTCTACAAGGACCAGGTGACCCGCTCGATCGCCACCCTCGTGATGGAGAAGATCGACCGGGAGAAGCAGGAGGTCGCCCGGGCCACGGGGCTCCGCGAGGTGTGGTCGCTGCTCGACTGGTACCGCGAGAGCTACCACGTGGTGGGGGAGGACATCTACGACGCGATCATGCGGAACCCCTACTACTGGGGCTTCACCGCGCCCAGCCACATCCTGGCCCAGAACCACATCCTGGACGACGTCCCCAACTCCCTGGTCCCGATCGCGAGCTTCGGGCGGGCGGTCGGAGTTCCCACGCCCACGATCGACTCTCTGATCCACCTGGCCAGCGCGATGTGCGGGATCGACTGGTGGGCCGAGGGCCGGACCGTCGAGCGGCTCGGACTGTCCGGGATGACCCCGGCCCAGATGCTCGACCACGTGGAGCGGGAGGCCCTCGGCGGCCGCTGCGCCGAGTCGGGGGTCTGCCGGGTCTTCGGCTTCTACCGCTAGCGAGGGATGGACCGCGACCTGCGCTCCGTCGCCCAGGCCCGGGAGTTAGCGCTCCGGGCCAAGGAGGCTGCCGACGCCTGGGCCCACGCGTCCCAGGCCGAGGTGGACCGGGCGGTGGAGGCCGTGGCCCTCGCCGGCCGGCGGGCGGCCCGCGAGCTCGCGGAGCTGTCGGTGCGGGTGACGGGCTACGGCCGGCCCGACCACAAGGAGATCAAGAACCGGTTCAACACCACCGAGGTCTACGAGGCGATCGCCCCCCTCACCACGGTCGGGATCCTCTCCTCCTGCCCCGAGATCGGGGTCGTGGAGGTCGCCGAGCCGGTGGGCGTGATCGCCGCCCTCATCCCCACGACCAACCCGGTCTCCACCGTGTTCTTCAAGTCGCTCATCGCGGTGAAGGCGCGGAACGCCGTCGTCCTCGCCCCCCACCCCCGGGCCGCCGAGGCCTCCGCGGCCGCGGCCGAGGTCGTGATCGGGGCCCTCAGGAAGGCGGGCGCCCCCGAGGGCTTGGTCTCGTGCATGACCGAGATCGACCTGGCCGGGACCAATGAGCTCATGCACCACTACCGGGTCTCGCTGGTTCTGGCCACGGGGAGCCTGGCCATGGTGCGGGCGGCGTACTCCTCGGGGAAGCCGACCTACGCGGTGGGGCCGGGGAACGTCCCCAGCTACCTCCACGCCTCGGTCGGGGATCTGGACGACGCGGTCCGCGGGACGCTCGCCAGCGCCACCTTCGACAACGGCACGCCCTGCGCCTCCGAGCAGGCGCTCCTGGTCGACCGGTCCATCGAGGCCCGGGTCCGGGAGCGCCTGGAGGCGCTCGGCGCCCGGTTCCTCACCGAGGCCGAGGCGGAGCGGTTGGTCCCCATCTGCGTGACGCCCCAGGGCACGATCCATCCGGAGTGCGTGGGCCAGCCCGCCCCGGTCCTCGCGGAGCGGGCCGGGATCCGCGTGGACCCCGGGACCACGGTCCTCGTGGTAAGCCCGCGGGGTGTGGGCCGCGAGCACCCCCTCTCGATGGAGATCCTCACCTCCCTGCTCAAGTGGTACGTGGTCTCGGGGCCCGACGAGGGGATCGCCCGGGCCGGGGAGCTGCTCCGGTACGGGGGCGACGGGCACACGGCCGCCATCTGGGCCACCGACGAGCGGGTGATCGCCACCTACGCGGCGGCCGCCCGCGCCTTCCGCGTGCTGGTGAACACGCCGACGTGCTTCGGGGCCATGGGGGCCACGGCGGGCCTCCCCCCGAGCTTCATGCTCGGGACCGGCACGTGGGGCGGGAGCATCACCGCCGATAACATCGGGCCGCTCCACCTCATCAACCGCAAGCGGGTGGCCCGCGGGATCCGCAGCTGGCAGGAGGTGCTCGGGACCGCCGCCGGCCCCGCCGCCGCGCCCGGGATGGCCGACGGGCGGTCCGCGCTGGTGGCGTCGACCCGGGAGGACCCGCGGGCCGTGGTCGAGGACCTGGTGCGCCGGGTGCTGGAGCGGCTCGGGGAGCCGGTCGGGGGGCGGGGATGAGGGAGCTCCGGGCCTACGCCTACATCGACCGGATGCAGCCGCAGTTCGCCGCCTACGCCGCGGCCACCATCCAGGGCGACGTCCCGGTCGCCGGGATGGCCGAGCTGTTCATCGAGATGGCGCCGGCCAACGAGGTCTTCCCCGTGGCCGACGTGGCGCTCAAGGCGGCCCAGGTCCGCCCCGCCACGCAGTTCATCGAGCGGGAGTTCGGCCTGCTCGAGATCCACGCCTTCGACCAGGCCGCGGTCCGCTCGGCGGGAGCCGCGGTCCTGGAGTACCTCGGCGCGGAGGAGACCGACCGGCTGCGGCCCAAGGTGGCGACGAGCCAAGTGATCACCAACGTCGACCCCTACCAGGCGCAGCTCATCAACAAGTTCCGCCGCGGCGCGCTGCTCGTGCCCGGGCAGACCCTCTGCGTGATGGAGGTGGCCCCCGCGGCCTACGCGGGCTTCGCCATGAACGAGGCCGAGAAGGTCGCGAACATCGACGTCGTCTACGTCTCCAACGCAGGGCGCTTCGGGCGCCTGTTCATGTCGGGGACGGAGGCGGAGGTGCTGACCGGCCGGGACGCGGCCGTCGCCGCGCTCGCCTCGCTCGAGGGTAGGGACTGGTGAGCGGCGGCGTCCTCACGGCCCGCGAGGTGGAGGCCGCGGCCCAGGCCGGGACGCGGACGCTCGCCGTCGAGCCCGGCACCGTGGTGACGCCCCTGGCCAGGGACCGGGCGGCGGCCCTCGGGCTCTCGATCAGCGACGCCGGACCCGCCCCTGCCGCTCACGGGGTCGATCCCGGGACCCCTCCCCCCGGCACCGGTCTCGCGCGGCGAGGACGGTCCGGCGGCGCCGATCTCGACCGACTGGTCCTCGAGTCCCGGGTCCGGGTCGTCGCCCGGCGGGTCCTCCTCCGCCGGGGCCTGGGCCTCGGGGCCCTCGAGGAGCTGGTCGCCGCGGTGATCGCGCGGCTCTCCGCGCCGGAGGGCGGGGCCTGTCCCTGCGGGCGGGAGGCGCGATGAAGGTCACGGTCGTGGGGGCGGGCATGGTGGGGTCGACCACGGCCCTCCGTCTACTGGAGGACGGCCTGGCGAGCCGCCTCGTGCTGGTGGACGTGATCGAGGGGCTCGCGAAGGCGGTGGCGCTCGACCTCGCCCAGTCCGCCCCGCTCCGCGGCCACGGGACGGACATCGTCGGGGGCTCGGACTACGGCCCGACGCAGGGGTCGGACCTCGTGGTGATCACGGCGGGCCTGCCGAGGAAGCCGGGGCAGAGCCGGGCGGACCTCCTCGCGACCAACGCGGAGATCGTCCGGGGGGTGGTGCAGGAGGTGGCGCCACGGTCGCCGGAGGCCGTCATGGTCGTGGTGACCAACCCACTGGACGAGATGACCACCCTCGCCTGGCGGGTCTCGGGGTTCCCCCCGGAGCGCGTGGTGGGGATGGCGGGCGTGCTCGACACCTCCAGGTTCCGCTACTTCGTCGCCGCCGAGCTCGGGACGACGCCCGACCGGGTCGAGGCCATCGTCCTCGGCTCGCACGGCGAGACCATGGTCCCCCTCCCCCGGCTGGCCCGCGTCACGGGGCTCCCGCTCCCGAAGATCCTCCCGCCCGAGCGGATCGCCGCCCTCGTGGAGCGGACCCGGGAGGCGGGGGCGGAGATCGTGGCCCTCCTTCCGCGGGGCTCGGCCTGGTTCGCGCCCTCGGCGGCGATCGCCGACATGGCCCGGGCCATCCTCCGCGACGAGCACCGGGTGGTCTCGGCCTGCGCGTACCTCCGCGGGGAGTACGGCCTCTCCGACGTCTACCTGGGCGTCCCGGTGCGGCTGGGCCGCCGGGGCGTGGAGGAGATCGTGGAGCTCCCCCTGGAGCCGGACGAGCTCGCCGCCCTCCGGGCCGCCGCCGAGACCGTGCGAGGCAGGGTGGCGGAGCTGGAAGCCGTGGGGCGGCCCCCGGAGC
>DATLZM010000377.1:0-3265 GCA_035573995.1 Actinomycetota bacterium
CCCCGTTGTCCACGCCCTTGAGCCACCGGTCCCACCACCGGAGCATCTCGGGGACCAGGTCGATGTTCGGGCCGGGGAGCGACGTGTCGGTCGCGGCGTGCGACCACGGGCCGAGCAGCAGGCGCTTGGGGCAGCGGAGCGCGGCGACGGTCCGGAGCGAGTTGTTCCGGTACCCGTCGGCCCACCCCGCGACGAGCATCGTCGCGGCCTCGATCGCCCCGTAGTCCTCCCGGAGCGAGCCGTGCCGCCAGTACGGCCCCCAGGTCTGCTCCTCGAGCCATCGGAGCACCCAGGGCTCGGTCGCCCGCACCCGCCGCTCCCACCCCTCCCGCCAGCCGGGCCCGGAGACCGCGGGCACGGGCGGGAGCGCGTTCATCGCCACCATGAACAGCGGGTAGTCGACGAGGTCGAGCGCCTTCAGGGCGCCCCCGAAGTAGTGGACGTCGTCGGCGTAGCGGTCGTCGGTGGCGTAGATCGCGATGATCGCCCGGAGGGCCGGGGGCCGCTCCATCGCGACCTGGAGCGAGTTGAACCCCGAGTAGCTCGTCCCGTACATCCCGACCGCCCCCGTGGACCAGGGTTGGGTGGCGAGCCACTCGATCGCCCGGACCAGGTCGCGTTGCTCCTGCGGGGGGTACTCGTCCTCGGCGATCCCCTCCGAGGACCCGGTCCCCCGGAGGTCGAGCCGGCACACGACGTAGCCGGCGTCGGCGATCCGGACGTACTCGGGGCGGGAGGAGGCGGTGACGTCGTCCTTCCGGTACGGGAGCGCCTCCAGGACCGCGGGCCACGGCCCCTCGCCCTCGGGGAGGTAGAGCGTCGCCGCCAGGCGGACGCCGTCGGGCATCGGGATCCAGGCGTGTTCGCGGCGGGCCATCGACGGGCGGATGCTACCGGCCGACGGGGAACGGCGCCGCGCCGGGGCCCGACCGCCGGTCAGGCGGGTCGCTCACACCCAGGTCGGGAACCACGACCGGAGCTCCCACGCCTCCTGTCCGATCGGGCGGGCCGTGAGCACCGGCCAGAAGAACGCGAACAGGCCGACCGAGAGCGCGACGAACCCGACGGCCAGGGGCAGCCACGGGTGCGCGCGGGAGCCGGCCAGGCGGGCCGCCGCGAGGTCCCGCAGCCCGTAGGTGAGGGCCAGCACGAGGGAGGGCACGATCGGCGTCATGTAGAAGAGGAACTGCGGACGGGAGACCGCGAACCACGGGAGGTACAGCGCGAGCGCGGACAGCGCGACGAACCCGGCCCGCCAGTCGCGGCGGCGGGCCCACGCGGAGAGCGCGTAGGGGATCGCGAGCAGGCTCCCCCAGAACACCGCCGGGTTCCCCATCGCGTAGATCACCCGGCGGACGCCCTCGGTCGGGTAGCGCGCGAAGTACAGGACGGGGCGCCAGTCGAGGATCCACTTCCAGGCCTCCGAGAGGTAGGGGTGGATGGGTCGCCCGGAGGCGTCGGTCACCTGGAGGTGGAGGTGGTAGCTCGCCATCTCGTCCTGGAGGCGCGCCCAGGCCCCCAGGTCGAACCCGAACCTCGCGAACCACCCGGCGTACGACGCCACGTAGACCGCGGCCGGCAGGAGCAGGAACGAGACGACGAGGGGGAACCCCTCCTGCTGGAGGGCCCGCCACCACGCTCGGCGGACCCCCGCCCGGCGCCGCCGCTCGACCTCCCACAGGGCCGAGAGGAGGCCGACCCCGAGGATCGCGGTGAGGCCCGACCACTTCGTGGCCACCGCGGCCCCGAGCGCGAGGCCCGTGGCCAGGCGCCAGGGGCGGAGGAGCGGGGACGGGACCCGGATCGCGCGGGCCGGCGCCGCGGCGACGGCGGCGGTGGGGCCCCGCGACGCGCCCGGGGGAAGGTCCTCCGCGAGCGGCGTGCGGCGGAGGATCCAGCGTCGGTCGAGGAGGAGGAGGACGAAGGCGAGGGCGGTCCAGAGCGCGACGAACACGTCGAGCATCGCGGTCCGGGACTGGACGAACGAGAGGTTCTCGGTGGCGAGGAGGAGCCCCGCGACGAACGCCCACCGGCCCGAGCCGAACAGCAGGAGCGCGGCGGCGGCGGTGAGGACGGCGGTGAGGGTCCCCGCGACCGCCGCGGACACGCGCCAGCCGAACGCGTCCACCCCGAACGCGAGCTCCCCGAGGCCGATCGCCCACTTCCCGAGCGGCGGGTGGACCCACGAGCCCACGTCGCCCTTGGTCCGGACCCAGTACCGCTCGTCCTCGGTCTCGATCCCGCACGTCCTGGGCGGGTAGCCCACGAAGAGGCACCCGGCCTTCGAGTAGTAGACCTCGTCGAACACCCGCGCCCGCGGCGAGCCGAGGTCCCAGGAGCGGGGGATGCCGGCGATCAGGGCGACGGCGACGAGGGCGACCGCGGGCCGGTCGATCAGCCGGAGGAGGGAACGCATCGGGCCGATGGTAGCGGGCGGCGGCCCCCGGCCCGGCGCCCGCCGCGGGACCCGCCGGGGGCGCCCGTGCCACGATGAGGGCGTGGCGGGGACGCTGTACCTCGTGGGCACCCCGATCGGGAACCTCGGGGACCTCACCGAGCGGGCCCGGGAGACGCTCGCGCGGGTGGACCTGGTCGCGTGCGAGGACACGCGGCGGACGGGGCGGCTGCTCCGGGGGATCGGGGTCGCGGCCAGGCTGGTCTCGTTCTTCGAGGGGAACGAGGCCCGCCGGACCGAGGAGCTCCTCGCCGCGCTGCGGGAGGGGCGCGACGTGGCGCTGGTCTCCGACGCCGGGATGCCCGGCCTGTCGGACCCCGGCGGGCGGCTCGTCCGGGCCGCGGTCGAGGCCGGGGTCGAGGTCCGGGTGGTGCCGGGGCCCTCCGCGGCGATCGCCGCGCTCGTGGTCTCGGGGCTCCCGACGGACCGGTTCGCCTTCGAGGGGTTCCTCCCCCGGGAGGCGGGGCCGCGCCGCTCCCGCCTCGCGGCCCTCGCCGCCGAGCCGCGGACCGTCGTGCTGTTCGAGTCGCCCCGACGGGTGCGCGCGCTCCTCCGGGAGGTCCGGGAGGTGCTCGGCGACCGACGGGTCGCGCTCTGCCGGGAGCTCACCAAGCTCCACGAGGAGGTGCTCCGCGGGCGGGCCTCGGAGGTCCTCGCGGCCCTGGGCGACCGCGACCCCCGCGGGGAGGTGGTGCTCGTCGTCGAGGGCGCCCCCGCCGCGCCGCCATCGATGGAGGAGCTGGTCGCCGAGGCGCGCGCGCTCGTGGCGGGGGGGATGCGCCGCCGGGCCGCCGCGGTCGCCGTCGCCCG
>DATLZM010000378.1:0-2121 GCA_035573995.1 Actinomycetota bacterium
GGCGCGGCTCGGCGTGCGGGCCTTGGTGCTCGCCCAGGACGCCCGACGGCCGGCGCTCCGGGAGGGGTTCGACCGCGCCCTGGTCGACGCCCCCTGCTCGGGGATCGGCGCGGCGCGGAGGCGCCCGGAGCTCCTCTGGCGCCCCAGGCGGCAGGAGCTCGCGGGGCTCGCCCGCCTCCAGGTGGCGATCGCCGCGGCGGTCGCCGGGCTCCTCCGCCCCGGGGGGAGGCTCGTCTACTCGGTCTGCACGTTCCCCCGGGCCGAGACCGACGCCGCGTGCGACGCCCTCCTCCGCCACCGCCCCGACCTCGAGCCGGCGGCGGTGGACGGGCCGGACGGCCCCGCGCCCCGGGTGCGGCTGTGGCCGCACCGGCACGGCACCGACGCGATGTTCGTGGCGGCCTTCCGCCGCCGGGCGTGAGCCCGGGCGCCCCAGCCCTGCGGTAGCATCCGGCCGATGGCGAGGCTCGCGGCGTCGATCCTCTCTGCGGACTTCGGGCACCTGGCCGACCAGGTCAAGTTGGTGGAGCCCTACGCCGATGCCATCCACATCGACGTGATGGACGCGCACTTCGTGCCGCCGCTCACGGTGGGGCCGGTGGTCGTGGGGTCGCTGCGGCCCGTGACCGACCGCGTCCTCCACTGCCACCTGATGGTCGAGCACCCCGAGCGGCTCCTCGACGACTTCGCCGAGGCCGGGGCCGACATGGTGACGGTCCACCTCGAGGCCGTGCCGGAGCCCGAGCCCGTGATCCGCAAGGCGAGGGAGCGGGGGATGCGGGCGGGCCTCGCCGTGAACCCCGACACGCCGGTGCAGGCGGTCTTCCCGTTCCTCGAGGAGATCGGGAACGTGATCGTGATGAGCGTGCAGCCGGGCTGGGCCGGGCAGGCCTTCCTCCCCGAGGCGCTCCCCAAGGTCGAGGCGGTCCGCCGCGAGATCGATCGGCGGGGGCTCGCCGTGGACGTGGAGGTCGACGGCGGTATCAACGCGGAGACCGGGCGGCGGTGCGTGGCCGCGGGGGCGACGGTCCTGGCCGCCGCCTCGGCGATCTTCCGGGCCCCCGACCCGGCGGCCGCCGCGGCGGCCCTGGCGGCCGTGGCCAGGGGGGAGGGGTAGGTGCCCGAGACGATCCTCGTCGTCGACGACGACCCCGACATCGCGCGCTTCGTCGAGGTGAACCTGCGCTCGGCGGGCTACGAGGTCGCCGTGGCCGGCGACGGCGAGGAGGCGATCCGAAAGGCCCTCGAGCTGCGCCCGGACCTCGTGCTGCTGGACGTCATGATGCCGAAGGTCGACGGGTTCGAGGTCGCCCAGCGCCTCCGCCGCAACCCCCAGACCGCCAACACCTCGATCATCATGCTCACGGCCAAGGCCCTCTCCACCGACAAGGTCCTGGGGCTCACGGCGGGCGCCGACGACTACATCATCAAGCCGTTCGACCCCATCGAGCTGCTGGCCCGGGTGAAGGGGACCCTCCGCCGGGCCCGCGAGATGCGGAACCTCTCCCCCCTCACCGGCCTGCCGGGCAACATCCGGATCCAGGAGGAGATCGAGCGGAACGTCCGGGAGGGCCGGCCCTTCGCCGTCCTGTACGCGGACCTCGACAACTTCAAGGCCTACAACGACCAGCGGGGGTTCGTCCGGGGCGACCGCCTGATCCAGATGACGGCCCGGGTGATCCAGGACGCCGTGCTGGACCTCGCCGGGGCCGAGGGCTTCGTGGGCCACGTGGGCGGGGACGACTTCGTGGCCGTCGTGCCCCCCGAGGTCGCGGAGGACGTCGCGAAGCGGGTCTGCGAGCGGTTCGACCGGGAGGTGCGGGAGTTCTACGACCCCGAGGACCTGGAGCGGGGCTACGTCCTGGTCGAGGACCGCCGGGGGGTGCTCCAGGAGATCCCGCTGGTGGCGATCTCGATCGGGGTGGCGACGACGGCGCGCCGGGCCTTCGCCCACTACGGGGAGGCCGTGGCCGTGGCCACCGAGATGAAGCAGTTCGCGAAGCGGGAGACGGGCTCCTCCTACGCCGTCGACCGCCGCTCCGCGGATTGAGGGCCCGCCCGCCCGCGGCGCCCCGGGCCCCTCGGCGGGCGCGGCCGCCCGGCCCGGCGGTTGCCCGGCCC
>DATLZM010000379.1:0-14850 GCA_035573995.1 Actinomycetota bacterium
GGGCCACCTCGGCCCCCCGGGCGGTCCTGCGGTACACGACGCCCCCCGCCGAGACCTCCCGGCGCGTGGCGGTGGCGCGTTCGGGGCTGGATGCCCGCCCCCCGGCGCGCGCGCCCGCGGCCCGGGAGGCCCCCGTCCCTATACTGGGCGCCCGTGGTCGAGCGCGTCGTCGAGTTCCTCCAGCCGTACCTCTCGCCTCCCTGGGGCTACCTGATCGTGGGGCTCGCCACGCTCCTCGAGAACTCGATCGGGGCCGGGGTCGTGGTGCCGGGCGAGACCCTCGTCATCGTCGGGGGATTCTATGCGCGGGTCGGCCGCCTCAGCCTTCCGTGGGTGATCGCGGTCTCGGTCGCCGGGGCGATCGCCGGGGACAACCTCGGCTACCTGATCGGGCGGCGCTTCGGTCGGGGGTTCCTGGAACGGCACGGACCGCGGCTCCTGGTGACCCCGGAGCGGCTCGCGATGGCGGACGCGTACTACCGGCGCCACGGGGGGAAGACCGTGTTCCTGGGGAGGTTCATCCCCGTGGTCCGGAGCGTCGGGTTCATCCTCGCCGGCGTCTCGCACATGCCCTGGGGCCGGTTCGCGGCGTACGACGCCGCGGGGTCCGCCCTGTGGGGAGCCGCGAACGCCGTCGTGGGCTACGTCCTGGGCGAGGCGTACCGGCGCGCGGAGGGCTACCTCCGGGGGGCCGGCCTCGTCCTCCTCGCCGTCCTCCTCCTCGCGATCTGGGTCTCAACGTCCCGCCGCAGGCGCCGAAAGATAGAGGAGGAGCTCGGCCCGCGCCTCCAGGAGCCGGAGGGGTCGGCCGGGCGCGCCGGCGAGGAGTGAACGGTCCATGGACATCGCGGAGCTCCTGCGGTTCGCGGTCGAGAAGGGGGCGAGCGATCTCCACCTGAAGGTGGGGAACGTCCCGTTCGTCCGCGTGGACGGGGAGCTCGTCCCGACCCCGTTCCCCGAGCTCACCTCGGCCGACACCCAGGCCTTCGCGGCGACCCTGATGCCGGACCACAAGGTCCAGGAGTTCGCGCGCCACTCGGAGGCCGACCTCGGCTACACGCTGCCGGGCGTGGGGCGGTTCCGGGTGAACGTCTACCGTCAACGGGGCCACGTGGGGCTCGCGATCCGACGGGTCCGGGCCGAGATCCCGAGCTTCGAGGAGCTCCGGCTGCCCCCGGT
This sequence comes from Actinomycetota bacterium, assembly GCA_035573995.1. Classification (GTDB taxonomy): domain Bacteria; phylum Actinomycetota; class UBA4738; order UBA4738; family HRBIN12; genus DATLZM01. Next base: position 1,180 of record DATLZM010000379.1, read on the forward strand.
CCTGCGCCAGCTCGCCGATTCCCGGCGGGGGCTGGTCCTGATCACGGGGCCGACGGGGACGGGGAAGACCACGACCATCGCGGCGATGATCGGCCACATCAACCGCACGAGGCGGGCCCACATCATCACGATCGAGGACCCGATCGAGGTCGTGCACGACGACGAGCTCTCGATCGTCGAGCAGCGGGAGGTGGGGCTCGACACCGAGTCCTACGCCGCGGCGCTGAAGCACGTGATCCGCCAGGACCCCGACGTGATCTTCATCGGCGAGATCCGGGACCCGGAGTCCGCGCTCGCCGCGATCCAGGCCGCGGAGACCGGGCACCTCGTGATCTCGACCCTCCACACGATCGACGCGACCGAGACCATCAACCGGATCCTGGACCTGTTCCCCCCGCAGCAGCAGCGGGAGGTCCGGTTCTCGTTCGCCGGGGCGCTCCGGGGGATCGTGTCGCAGCGGCTCGTCCCGCGGGCCGACGGCAAGGGCCGGGTCCCGGCGGTGGAGGTGCTCGTGAACACGGGGCGCGTGTACGAGCGGATCGTGGATCCGGAGTCCACCATCGAGATCTCCGACGTGATCGCCGAGGGCGGCTTCTACGGCATGCAGACCTTCGACCAGGCCCTGGTGCAGCTGGTCCGGGAGGGGATGGTGACCGAGGAGGACGCCCGGCAGGCGGCCACCAACCCGCACGACTTCAACCTGGCGCTCCGCGGCGTGCTCACGCGGGGCACCCCCCAGCTCACCTGACGCGGGTCAGGCCGGGCCCGGCGCACCGAGCTCCCCGGCGGCCCGCATCGCGGCGAGCTCGAACGGGTGGCGGCGGTAGCCGAAGACCACCCCGAGCAGCAGGTAGGTGGGGAGGAACAGCGGCCCCCACGCGCGGTACTGCCGGACGTGGTGGAGCTCGTGCTCGAGGAGGGCGCCCTCGAGCGGGCGCGCGGAGACCACGACGTGGCCCACGGTCATCGCGGTCCGGTCGAGCCGGCGCAGGACCCAGGTCAGTCCCCGCTCGGCCCGGTCGAAGGCAACCACCCCGCGGACGAGGCGGGGGCGCTGGAACGTGAGCAGGCCGAGGAGCAGGCCGAGGGCCGTGTTCGGGAGGGTCCAGAGGAACCCGAGCGCCCGTGCCACGGCCGCACGGTACACCCGGCGGCGGACCTCGATCGGTCCCCCGCGCGGTCGTTCGGCACGCACGACCCGCCACGGCGTTCCTCCCCCTCGTCCGGTCCGCGACCCGCTCGGGCGGCACGGGGGCCGAGGGTATCCTTCGGGGGTCATGCCCCGACGGACGGAACCCGAGGCGGGCGCGGCGATCGAGGTCGATCCCCTGGCCAGGGAGCTCGGCGAGCGCTTCCGCGCCGCCGGCCACGAGCTGTACCTGGTCGGCGGGGCGGTCCGGGACCTCTTCCTCGGCCGGACCCGGGAGGACCAGGAGCTCGACCTCGCCACCGACGCCACCCCCCACGAGACGATCCGCGTGCTGCGGGGGTGGGCCGATGCCCTGTACATGGTCGGGGTCCGGTTCGGGACGGTGGGGGCCCGGAAGGACGGCCGGCGGCTCGAGATCACGACGTTCCGCGAGGAGGTCTACCCCGAGGACCGCCGCAAGCCCGCCGTGACGTTCGCCCGGGACATCCGGACCGACCTCTCCCGGCGCGACTTCACGATCAACGCGATGGCCGTCCGGCTCCCGGAGGGCGGGTTCCTCGACCCCTTCGGCGGCCTCCGCGACCTCGCCGCCAAGCGCCTGGACACCCCCCTCGAGCCCGAGGTCTCGTTCGCCGACGATCCCCTGCGGATGCTCCGCGCGGCCCGGTTCGCCTCGCAGCTCGAGGTGACGCCGGTCCCGCGGGTGGTCGAGGCGATGCGGCGGATGAAGGAGCGGATCCGGATCGTGTCGGCCGAGCGGATCCAGGAGGAGCTGAACAAGCTCCTGCTCGGGGCGAGGCCCTCCCGCGGGCTCGAGCTGATCGTCGACACGGGCCTGGCCGACGAGTTCCTGCCGGAGCTCCCGGCCCTCAGGCTCGAGCAGGACCCGGTGCACAAGCACAAGGACGTGCTCCGCCACACCTACGCCGTGGTCGAGCGGTGCGAGCCCGACCTCGTCCTGCGCCTCGCCGCGCTCCTCCACGACATCGGCAAGCCCAGGACGCGCCAGATCACCCCCGAGGGCGTCCAGTTCCTCCACCACGACGTGGTCGGCGCGCGGATGGCGCGCGAGCGGCTCCGCGCGCTCCGCTACCCGAACGACGTGGTGGAGGACGTCGCGAGGCTCGTGGAGATGCACCTGCGGTTCCACACGTACCGGGCGGGGTGGACCGACAGCGCGGTCCGGCGGTACGTGCGGGACGCGGGCCACCTCCTGGACCGGCTCAACCAGCTGACCCGCGCCGACTGCACGACCCGGAACCCGTTCAGGGCCCGGCAGCTCGCGGCGGCCCAGGACGAGCTCGAGGAACGGATCGCGCGCCTCGCCGAGCAGGAGAACCTGCAGGCCATGCGGCCGCCCCTCGACGGGCACCAGGTGATGGAGCACCTCGGGATCCCCCCGGGGCCCCTGGTCGGCGAGGCCCTCGACCACCTCATGGAGCTCCGGCTCGAGCGCGGGCCGATGACCGAGGACGAGGCGCGCGCGGCCCTCGACGCCTGGGCGCGGGCCAAGGGGCTCCGCTAGGCGGGGCCGGCGCGGCCCACGAGCCGGTCGAGGGTCGCCGGGTCCCCGCGCCAGTGCTCGAGCAGGACGGCGCGGTCCGTCCGGCGGAGGACCGCGCGGAGCACGAGCGCCGCGACGATCGCGTCGTCCAGGGGTCCGGCGAGCGGGACGAACTCGGGGACGAGGTCCACGGGGGAGGCGACCCACGCCACGGCGAGCAGGAGCAGGGCCTTGGCCCCGGGCGAGACGCGGGGGTCGCGGAGGAGCCCGCGGAAGAGCAGGAGGAGATTCGGCAGGAAGGCGGCGAGCTCCCGCGCCGCGGTCCGCCGCCCGGCGAGGGCCAGGCCGACCGCGAGCGCGGCCCACGCGGCCAGGGCGACGACGAGGCCGGCCAGCACCCCGCGCATCCGTCAGTGGATCAGCCCGGCCCGGGACGGCGGCCAGATCACGACGAAGGCCTTGCCGATCACGTTCTCGATCGGGACGAACCCCAGGCCGAACCGGGAGTCGTTGGACGCCCCCCGGTTGTCGCCGAGCACGAAGAGCCGGTCCGGCGGGACCTCCACCGCCTCGAACGGACGGGTCCGGCCCGTGAGGTACGGCTCCGGGAGGGGGCGGCCGTTCACGTAGACCCTCCCGCGCTTGCCCTCCACGACGTCCCCGGGGAGGCCGATCACCCGCTTCACGAAGTCCTCGTGGGCGGGACGGGTGAGCCCCAGGCCCTCCGTGAACCAGTGGAGCACGCGCCCGAGCCACCCCTCCTCCCGGTCGCGCGCGTGGGGATCCTCGAACACCACGACGTCGCCCCGGGCGGGGTCGTGCAGGTAGTAGGGGATCTTGTTCACGAGGACCCGGTCGCCCGGGAGGAGGGTCGGCTCCATCGAGCCCGAGGGGATGTAGAAGGCCTGGACGAAGAAGGTCTTGACCGCGAACGCCAGCAGGAGCGCGAGGAGGACGAGCCCCGGCAGCTCGCGGAGGAACGCGAGGGGCCCCGAGCGTTCGGCGGCGGAGGGGGCGGAGGCGGGCTCGGCCACGGGTCGATGCTAGCGGCTCGCGGGGCGTGCGTGTTCAGCTCGGGAGCAGCCGGACCTCCACGGCCTTGAACGACGCCCAGACCCTCGTGCCGGGTCGGAGCGCGAGGCGTTCGGCGGACCCCGCGGTGATCTCGGCGACGATCGGCGGTCGCGAGGCGATCCGGACCCGGACGCGGTCCTGCTCGACCACGAGGTCGCGGACCGGGCCCGCGAGGACGTTGCGGGCCGAGCCCACCGGCTCCCGGAGGTGGATCGAGACGTCGGCCGGGCGGACGACCGCGAGGACCCGGTCCCGACGCCCGGCCACCCCCTCCGGGTAGGCGACGAGCAGCTCCCCCTCCCCCGAGCGGAGCCTGCCCACGCCGGGCTCGACGGGCTCGAGCGAGCCGGCGAAGAGGTTGAGGCCGGCGAGCTCGGCCGCGTAGGGGGTCCGGGGGGCGTCCCGGATCTCCTCGGGGGTCCCCGCCTGGGTCACCCGTCCACCCTCCAGGACGACGACCCGATCGGCGAGGGCCAGCGCCTCCGGCGGGTCGTGGGTCACGAGGATCCGGATGCCGGGGGCGGTGGCGAGCAGCTCCCAGAGGAGGGCCCGGATCCCGGGCCTGGCCTCCGCGTCGACCCCGGCGAGCGGCTCGTCGAGCAGGAGGAGGCGCGGGTCCGCGGCGAGGGCCCGGGCGAGCGCCACGCGGTGGGCCTCGCCCCCCGAGAGGGCCGAGGGGCGTGCCTCGGCGCGGTGGGCCACGCCGAGCCGTTCGAGCAGCGCGGCCGCGCGGGCCCGGGCCTCCCGACGCGGGACCCCCCGGGCGCGGAGGGGGAACGCGACGTTCTCGATCGCGCTGAGGTGGGGGAACAGCAGGAGGTCCTGGAACGCGACCCCCACGGGGCGGGCCCGGGCGGGGACGTGGACGCCCGTGGCCGGATCGTCGAGGATCCGGCCGTCGAGCTCGACCCGGCCGGCGGCGGGGGGCAGGACGCCCGCGAGGACCGCGACGAGCGTGGACTTCCCCGCGCCGTTGGGACCCACCAGCGCCACGGTCTCCCCGTCGGCCGCCTCGAGCCGCGCGGCGAGCTCGAACGACCCGCGGCGGGCCCGGACGTCCACGCGGAGGCCAGCGACCGAGGGCTCCCCGTTCACCGGAACAGCCGCCCCCGCAGCACCACGAGCACCGCGACGGAGATGCCGACGAGGACCAGGGCGATCGCCACCCCGCCGCCCGGGTCCGTCTGCGCCACCTCGAACGCGGCGAGGGGGAGCGTCTGCGTCCGGCCCCGGAGGTTCCCCGCGAACATGATCGTCGCGCCGAACTCGCCCAGGGCCCGGGCCCAGGCCAGGGCCAGGCCCGAGGAGAGCGAGGGTCGGAGGAGGGGGAGCACGACCCTGCGGAGCGCGTACCAGCGGGAGGCGCCCATCGTCGCCGCCGCGTCCTCCAGCCGGGCGTCGAGCGAGCGGATCCCGGCCTCGACGGCCAGGACGAACAGGGGGAACGCGACGAAGGCGGCGGCGAGGACCGCCGCGGCGGTGGTGAAGGGGAGCTCGACGCCGAGGGTCGCGAGCGGCCTCCCCAGGATCCCCCGCCGCCCGAAGGCGGCGAGGAGGCCGATCCCGGCGACGACGGGCGGGAGGACGAGGGGGAGCAGGACGAGGGATCGGAGCAGGGCCCGGCCCGGGAACGGGACCCTGGCCAGGACCCATGCGAGCGGGAGCCCGAGGAGCGCGGCGAGCCCGGCCGCCCCGGTGGCGACGACGAGCGAGATCCTCGCGGCGTCGGCGACGACGCCGGAGGCCAGGCGCTCGGGGAGGTCCCGCCACGGGGTCCGGGCGAGCAGCCCGATCCCCGGCAGGAGGATGAAGAGCGCGCCGAGGGCGGCCAGGGCCGCGGCCACCGGGGCCGTCCCGCGGGGTCTCACGGCGGCAGGAAGCCGTAGCGGCGGAGGATGGCCTGGCCGGGGCCGAGCACCTCCTCGACGAAGGCTCGGGCGAGGTCGCGGTGCTCGCTCGACGCGATGATCCCGATCGGGTAGACGGCGATCACGTTCACGGCGTCCGGGATCTCGACGGTCCGGAGGTCCTCCCGCACCGCGGGGGTCACGTCGGTCGCGTACACGATCCCCGCGTCCGCCTCGCCCAGGGCCACCTTCTGCACGACCGCCTTGACGTCCTCCTCGTTCGAGACGAGGTTCGCGAGGGCCCGGTCGGCGATCCCGGCGTTCTCCAGCACCTGGCGGGCGTAGTCGCCGGCGGGGACGCCGGGGGCGGCCAGCACGAGGCGGAGGCCGGGCCGGGCGAGGTCGCGGAGGTCGGAGACGTCCCCCGGGTCGTCCGCCGGGGTGATCACGACCAGGCGGTTGCGCGCGAACACCGCCCGGTGGAGCACCCCGGGGCCGTTCTCCTCGACGTCGTCCATCCACGCGGGGCTCGCGGAGGCGAAGACGTCGGCCGGCGCCCCCTCCCGGATCTGGGCCGCGAGCCCGTCGGAGGGCCCGAAGCTGAACCGCACGACGACGCCGGGGTGCGAGGCCTCGAACGCCCGCCCGATCTCGCCGAAGGCCTCGGTGAGGGAGGCCGCGGCGAGCACGACCAGCTCGCGGCGCTCGGCCCGCCCCCGGTCGCCGCAGCCGGCGAGCGACCCGAGGAGCGCGATCGCCGCGGCGAGCAGGGCGACGGACCGGGTCCGGCTCATCGCCCCTCCGGCACCTCGACCATGACCGAGGTGGCCTTCACCATGGCGACCGCCCGCATCCCCGGGCGGAGCCCCATCTCGTCCGCCGCCTCCCGCGTGATCAGCGCGAGGATGCGATGGGGGCCGGCCAGGATCTCCACGGCGGCCATGACCTTGTCCCGCTCGACCTTGGTCACGACGCCGGGGAACCGGTTGCGGGTCGAGAGCGAGACCGGCTCGGGCTCGCCGCGCCGCTCGGAGAGGATCCTGGCCACCTCCGAGGCGGGGACGAGGCGCTGCCCGCCGGGCGTGCGGGTCACCGAGAGCTTGCCCTCACGCTCCCAGCGGCGGAGGGTCTCGACGCGGACCCCGAGGACCGCCGCCGCCTCCCCTATCCGGTACGCGTCGACCACGCCGGGGAAGGTACAGCTTGCCTCCCCCATATCGCAAGGGAAACCAGGAACCAAGCGGATCTATATATGGACCTCGCGAGCGGTCAAGGGGTGGAGGACCACCTCCCTCCGGCGCCGAGGAGCGCGAGGCTCGCGGCCATCCACGCCACGGGCCAGAGGAAGGCGACGCCGGGGGAGAGGGCCGACCACAGCAGGCCGGTGGTGCCGCTCGCGACGAGGTTCCCCACGCTCTGGACGGCGCCCAGCACGCCGAAGGCGCTGCCGCGCAGCTCGTCCGGGGTGAGGCGCGCGACGGCCGCGTGTTCCGCGGTCTCGACGCAGCCGATCCCCAGGCCGGCCAGGACGAAGGCGGCGCCCGGGAGGAGCGCGCCCGCGCCGCCGGCGGCGAACCCGAGGTAGGAGAGGAGGAACAGGCCGACGCCGAGCCCGAGGGCCGCCCTGGGACCCCGGCGGTCGACGAGCCGCCCGGCGGGCAGGGAGGCCAGGGTGGCGGCGAGGTTGTAGGCCGTGTAGAGGGCGAGCGCGAACGCCGAGGCGGCCCGCTCGCCGCGGGAGGGCGAGAGCAGCTCGCTCGCCCGCAGGATCAGGAGCGTGGCCGCGACGTTCCCGAGCTCGAAGGCCGCCATCGCGGCCATGGCCCGGCCGAGCGTCCCACGGAACACGGCCCGGACGCGTGGGCGGGGGAAGGCGGAAGGTCGCGCCGGCGGGTCCGGCCGCGCCGGGACGTGGCGGGCGGCGTCGAAGATCGCGGCGGCGGCGAGCAGCCCGGGGATCGTCGAGGCGAGGATCGCCCCCCGGACCCCCAGCGCGGCCACGAGCCCGATCCCGAGGAGCGGTCCGGAGATCGCGCCGAGGTTGTCCATCGCTCGCTCGAACCCGTAGGCGCGGCCGGAGGCGGCCTGGGGGGCGGCCTCGGCGAGGAGGGCGTTGCGGGACGGGCTCCGGAGCCCGCGGGCCGCCCAGGCCCCTCCCCGGAGCACCCCGACCTGCCAGGGGGCGCCCGCCAGGCCGATCAGCCCGGAGAGGACCGCCGTGGTCGCGTAGCTGCCGACCGCGGTCGCCCGGCGCCGGCGGGGATCGTCGGCGAGGCCGCCGCCCAGGAGCTTGGCGGCGCCCGCCAGGGCGTCGGCGGCTCCCTCGACGAGCCCGAGGGCGGCCGCGGGCGCCCCCAGGGTCCGCACGAGGAAGGCGGGCAGGAGGGCCGTGGGGACCTCGTGGCCGAGGTCGGAGAGGAAGCTCGCCAGGCCGATCCCGGCCACCCCTCGGGTGAGCCATCCCCGGGCGCCCCGGCCCGCGTGGGGAGGTCGGGGACCGGGCGCCGCCCGCTCCCGTTCCCCGCGAGATGGGTCAGACGGCGAACCGGACATGGATCACGTCGCCCTCGCGCACCTCGTAGTCCCTCCCCTCGACCCGGACCAGGCCTCGGTGCTTGGCCGGCCCCCATCCGCCCGCCGCCACCAGATCGTCGAAGCCGACCACCTCGGCCCGGATGAAGCCGCGCTCGAGATCCGAGTGGATGGCCCCCGCCGCCTCGGTCACCTTCGCTCCCCGCCGGACCTCCCAGGCGCGCGTCTCGTCGGGCCCGGTGGTGAGGAACGTCACGAGGTCGAGGGCCCGGTAGCACGCTCTGATCACCCGCTCGAGCCCGGGCTCGGGGACGCCGAAGCCCTCGAGCAGCGCGCGGGCCTCGTCCTCGGGCATCCCGGCCGTCTCGGCCTCCAGGGCGGCCCACACCCCGACCGTCCCCTCGGGCAGGCCGGGGGGGACCCCGGCCCCCTCCTCGAGGTTGGCCACGACCACCTCGGGCTTGAGCGTGAGCGGCGCGACCCCCCGGAGGCGCCGCCGGGTCGCCTCGTCGAGGCCGGCGTCCCGGAGGGCGACCTCGGCGGAAAGGGCTTCGTGGGCGCGCTCCAGCGCGGCCACCTCCTCGGCGGGGGATCGGCCTCCCCGCGCCCGCTTGCGTGCCGCCTCGAGCGCGGACTCCACCACGGCGAGGTCCGCGAGGAGGAGGTCCGCCCTGACGTCGGCGAGCTCCCGCGCCGGGTGGGCGTCGGGCCCGAAGCCCCGGAGCACGACGCACAGCGCATCCACCTGGCGGAGGGCCGCGACGCCCTGCGCGGACGACGTGCCCCCCGGCACGTCCACGAACCTGATCTGCGCGGGCACGGTCCTCGCCGACCCCTCGAGCCGCGCGAGGACCTCGAGCCGGGGATCGGGGACGGGCACGACGGCCTGGTTCGCCCTCCCGCCGGCCGCCCCGTGGCGGGTGAGGGCGGTGAAGAGCGTGGTCTTCCCCGAGTACCGGACGCCCACGAGGCCGATGTCCTTCACGCCGGGGCAAGTGTAGGGAGCGGGGGTGCCCGGCCCCTATCCCCCGGAGCGGCAGGGGGGTACGCTTGCCGGTGCCCGCACGGCCGGAAGGAGGGGCCGTGGGTCCAGCCCGTGGGTGGTCCCGCCCGCCGTCCCGGTGGGGCCGGACGCGGGGTCCTCCGCCCTCCACCCCTCCAGGTGCCCGCCGGAGGCGAGGGAGGAGGAACCCCCATGCCGAGGTACGTGAGCCTGATCAGCTGGACCGACCAGGGCATCAGGAACTTCCGGGAAACCGTGAGCCGGGCGGAGGACGCGGCGCGGCTCGCCGAGAAGATGGGCGGGCGGCTCGAGCGGGTGCTCTGGACCCTCGGGCCCCACGACATCGTCACGATCGCCGAGTTCCCGGACGACGAGACCGGCACCGCGTTCCTGCTCGCGCTGGGGTCGCTCGGGAACATCCGGACGACCACGCTCCGCGCGTTCGAGGCCGACGAGATGGAGCGGATCGTCTCGAAGGCGGGCTGAAGCGGCGTCGAGCGACGGGAGGGGCGGGGCCCGGCCCCGTCCCTCCCGTCACGTCCCGGGCGGCTAGGCCGCCTTCGTCTCCCAGAAGATCTTGGCGATCTCGTCGATCGCGTCGAGGAGGCGCTGGCCCTGGGCGGGGTCCTGGGACTTCTTCGCCTCCCCCGCCTCCTTCGTGGCCTTCCAGAACAGCTCGTGGAGCTGCGGGTACTTCTCGAGGTGCTCGGGCTTGAAGTAGTCGGTCCAGAGCACCCAGAGGTGCTCCTTCACCATGTTGGCCCGCTGCTCCTTGATGATGAGGCAGCGCGCGCGGTAGTCCTCCACGGTCTCGGAGGCCTTCTTGAACTTCTCGGGGTCCTGGTAGCGCTCCTGGATCGCCTTCACCGACTCGGCCTCGATCCGGGCCTGCGCGGGGTCGTAGACGCCGCACGGGAGGTCGCAGTGGGCGTGGACGACCCGCTTCGGGCGGAGAGAAGCTACGAGCGTGTCGAGCATGGCCCCTCCTTCCGATCGTCCGTCGTCCACAACCTATCACCGTGCTCGCGAGCCCCGGAAGGCGAGGCTGCCGACGCTCCTCGGCCTGGCCGGGCTGGCGGGCGGGGCGTGGTTCCGCTGGCGGCCGTTCCGGTTCGCGGTGGCGGGCGACAGCATGGCCCCGACCCTCCGGCACGGCGAGTGGGGGCTCGCGGTGGCCGCTCGGCGGGTGCGGCGGGGCGACGTGGTCGTCGTGGAGGATCCCCGGCGGCCCGGCTTCGAGCTGGTCAAGCGGGTGATCGCGGTCCCCGGGGACCTCGCGCCGGACGGCTCGCGGCTCGACGGCCGCTACTGGGTGGAGGGCGACCGGCCCGACGCCTCCACAGACTCACGCGCGTTCGGCCCGGTCGAGGCGCGCGCGATCAGGGGCCGCGTCGTCCTCATCTGGTGGCCCCGCGTGCGGCTCCTCGCGGGGGGCGCGCGGAGGGCCTTGCGGGCTTTCCGACCCCCGCGACAGGATTTCGGGCGATGATCAGGACGCGGTGCCGCGGGCTCGTGGGGATCATGATCCCCTGCCGGTGCTGCTGTCCCTGGGTGCCGGGCGGCGCCCTCAACGCCTAGCCGCCCACACGGCACCCGTCCCCGACCGGATCGTCGTTCGTCGCTCCCGAGGAGGCCTGTGCCATGGAGGTTCCCACCGCGAGCCAGACCATCCCAGAGGACGTCGAGCGGGCGTCCCGCGCCGTGGACGCCCGTGGGCAGTCCTGCCCCGGGCCGCTCGTGACCCTCGCCCGGGCCCTCAAGGACGTCCCGCCCGGCGAGGTCGTCGAGCTGCTCGCCACCGACCCGGGCTCGTGGTCGGACGTGCCGGCCTGGGCCCGCCTCACCGGGAACGAGCTGCTCGGACAGGAGCGAGGGGAGGACGGCGTGTTCCGCTACCGGATCCGGAAGGTGTGAGGACGATGAGCGACGCGAACGGGAAGCCGAGCAAGATCACGATCATCGCCTGGTCCGGGGACCTCGACCGGATCTGGCCCACGCTGATCCTGGCGACCACCGCGGTCGCCTCGGGGATGCAGGCCACGGTGTTCTTCACGTTCTGGGGCCTCTTCGCGCTGGTGAAGCCGGAGTACGCGAGGAGGACCGGGTTCAACTGGATGCAGCGGCTCCTCTCGGTGTACAACCCCGGGAGCGTGGGGAAGGCGAAGCTCTCGAAGATGAACTTCGCGGGGATCGGGCCGAAGATGCTCTCGAAGCTCGCGCGGGACTACAAGACCCCGCACCCGACGGAGCTCCTCGAGATGGCTCGGGACATGGGCGTGAACCTCGTCCCATGCCAGATGACGATGGACATGCTGGGCCTCAGGAAGGAGCACCTCCTGGACGGCCTCCCCGAGCCCATCGGGGCGGCCACGGCGCTCCTCGAGATGAAGGAGGCCGACGTCCAGCTGTTCATCTGAGCCCGCCTCCCAGCGACCCGCCGCGCACGCCGGCCTCCCGGGGGTCCGGCCCGGCCAGCTCACGGAGCGTCGCCCGGGGCGACCGAGAAGAGGCGCCAGGTCCCAGGGATCCCCTTGAGTCGGTGCTCGCCGCGGTCGTCGAAGGCGATCCCGGAGCCCGCGACCAGGTCCCGGACCGTGCTCGACACCAGGACCTCGCCGGGCCGGGCCAGCCTCGCCACCCGGGCGCCGAGATGGACCGCGATGCCGGTCACCTTGCCCTCGATGACCTCGCACTCCCCCGTGTGCAGCCCGACCCGGACCTCGAGCCCGAGGCGTCGCACGGCCTCGGCGATCTCCCGGCCGCAGCGGATGGCCCGGGCCGGTCCGTCGAACGCGGCGAAGAAGCCGTCGCCCGAGGTGTCCACCTCCCGACCCCGGTGCCGCGAGAGCTGCTCCCGCACGATCGCGTGGTGCCGCTGGAGCAGGTCGCGCCACGCCTGGTCCCCGATCGCGGCGGCCCGCTCCGTGGAGCCCACGATGTCGGTGAAGAGCACCGTTGCGAGGACCCGCTCCGGCCCGGCTTCCTCCGAGGGGCGGGCCCGGACCTCCTCGATGAAGCGTTCGAGGGCCGCCTCGACCTCGGGATCGTCCCGGCCGAAGTGCAGGTGGCCGGCACCGGGCAGCTCCACCAGCCGGGCCCCGGGGATCCGGCCGGCGATGTCCCGCGCGACCTCGATGGGGACCACGTCGTCCTCGGTGCCGTGGAGGACGAGGGTCGGGACGCGGATGGCGGGGAGCACGTGCCGGACGTCGATGTCTCGGTTCATCGCGGCGAGCGCCACCACGGCACCCGGGCTGGCCGACTGGCGGAAGTAGTCCAGGATCTCGGGGATCTCGGCGTCGACCCAACGGCCCAGGCTCCGGACGGCCTCCATCGCCTCGGCCCGGGGCCCGAAGATCCTGAGCTGGCGGTCGAGCTCGTCGCGCAGCGCGGCGTCGGTGCGTCCCCAGGGGTGGTCCGGCGCCCACCTCGCGCGAGGGTAGCCTCCGCGGAGCACCAGCGCGGCGGTCCGGTCGGGGTGGGTCGCCGCGAACAACAGGCTCATCGGGGCCCCCTCGGAGACCCCGAAGATCACGGCCCGCCGAGAGCCCACCTCATCCAGCACGGCTCGGAGGTCGTCGATACGGGTCTCGAGCGTGGGGACGCCTGCCACCCGGTCCGACATCCCCGTGCCGCGCTTGTCGAAGAGGATCAGCCTGGACCCGGAGGCCATCCGGCGGAGGGCGGCCGCGAACGAGGGCACGCGCCACCGGAGCTCGACGTTGGAGATGAAGCCGGGCACGAAGGCGATGTCCGGCTCCCCTTCCCCGACCGCCTGGTAGGCGATCCACACGTCGCCGCTCTGCGCGTACCGGGTCTCGGGGATCTCCACGGAGCAAGTCTCGTCCCTGCGGAGCGGGTTGGGAAGGGCGAAGGCCTGTATCAGCCGCCGGTGGCCGAGAAGTGCATGTAGTCCTTGAGCGTCCGCCAGCGGCCGCCCCACTCCCAGCCGATCGCGTCGAAGGCACGGACCACCACGTCGCCCTCGTGGATCATCCCGGGGAGGCGGAGGGTCCGGTCGCGGTAGGGGCGCGCGGCGCGGCGGAGGACCGAGCCGTCCCCCCGGACGTAGGGGTTCTGCAGCGGGTTGATGTCGATCGCCAGCCCGTACGCGTGCTGGGACCACGAGGTGCCGTCGGTCACGGGGCGGCAGTTGAAGCCCGACGTGACGTTCCGGGTGTCGTCCCAGGTCTCGCTGCGCGGGAGGTCGCGGTACCGCCGAGGGAGCGCCACCCGCTTGATCGGGAACCCGGCCCGGAAGAGGCGGCGGAAGACCCACCGGACGTCCTCCGCCACGGCCTCGTGGACCACGATCGGGCCGACGTGTCGCCGCCCGTCGAAGCCGCGGTAGGCGACGGTCAGCCATCGGAGGTCGTCGAGCGGGACGGGGCACCCGGGCCGCCAGTTCCGCGGCACGAGCGCACGGCGGAGCTCCCCGCGGATCGGGACGATGGCCCAGGGGCGCGCCGGCCCCACGACCGGGGCCGCCGGACCGGTGGGGCCGGCCCGTGGCCCCTGGGGGCCGGTCAGCGCCCGGTGGCCGAGAAGTGCATGTAGTCCT
>DATLZM010000380.1:0-1070 GCA_035573995.1 Actinomycetota bacterium
CTCCATGTGGAGGCCACGTTCTACCTCCGCCGGCCGAAGCGCGGGGCGCCGATCTATCCGGTGCGCCGGCCCGACCTGGACAAGCTCACGAGGGGGCTCCTAGACGCCCTCACCGCGGCCTCGGTCTTCGGGGACGACGCCCAGGTCGTGGATCTGATCGTCCGCAAGCGGTACGCCGCGGAACCTCGCGTGGAGGTCTCGGTGGAGACCCTCGACCACGAGTCGCTTGAGGAGCTGACGCCGAGAGAGCTCGTCCGCCTGCTGCGGGAGGCCGCCCGCGAGATGGAGGGGGGTGATCGAAAGCCGCGACCTGCCCACTAGGCGCGCCGGCCCCCCGGGGGGCCGGCCTCCACCGAACGGGGGTGAGAGATGCGACGGATCGTGCGGGTGGGCCTCGCGGTGACGCTCCTCGCCGGAGGAGCGGCCCCGGCGAGGGCCCACCACCGGAACGAGGACAGGGACGTGCCCTGCGAGCGGATCCACTGGCAGGAGGTCGAGGACGTGAGGGAAGCGGTCCGGCGGCTGATCCGGTGCGCGGAGCGGCTCTGGCCGGTGCCCGGTGGCCTGGAGAAGGCCCTCGCGGTCGCCCGGTGCGAGAGCGGGTTCTGGCCCTGGGCGCGGGGCGGCCCGAACGCCGGGGTCTACCAGCACAACCTGGCCTACTGGCCGCCGCGGTGGGAACGGTGGGGTCGTCCGCTCGGGCTCGGGTCGAGCGCGTTCAACGCGCGGACGAACGTGGTGGTGACGATGCGGATGGTCCACAGCAGCAGGAGCTGGGCGCTGTGGGCGTGCGCATAGGGGAGGCATGCGGGTGATGGACGCCATGGATGGGCCGAGGCAGATCGCGTTCGAGGGGATGCGGGTCGGGGGGCTCCGCTTCAAGCTCCGGAAGACCACCGACCTCGAGGCCCCGCGGCCGCTCGAGGTGGGCGAGTACGTGTCGGGAGAGTGGGCAGGGGTCGTGATCGGCGTCCACTTCGACGACGACGACGGCGACGGGGTCGGGACCCGCACCCACGTGATCGAGGTGAGGAAGGCGACGCTCGGCTGATGCGGGTGCTCAGTGAGGG
>DATLZM010000381.1:0-4566 GCA_035573995.1 Actinomycetota bacterium
CAGGGCCTCCTGGGCGATCCTGAACAGCACCGTGCGGATCTCGGGCGGGGGCTCCTCGACGAGGCCGTCCTCGAGGTGCCACGCGACGTCCCAGTCCTCGACGAGGCGCTGGAGCTGCTCGCGGAGGGCGGCCGCGAGCCCCTCCTCGTCGAGCGCGCGCGGCCGCAGCTCGAACAGGAGGCGCCGCAGCCGGCGGATCGCGGCCGCGACCGTCGCCTCGAGCCTCGCCAGGGTCTCCGCCTCCTCGACCGAGGTCGCCCGGCGGCGGGCTGCCTCGATCCGCATCCCCACCGCGGTCATCACCTGGATCGAATCGTCGTGGATGTCCGCGGCGATCCGGGCCCGCTCCTCCTCCTGGGCGCGGACCAGGCGGGACAGGAGCTCCCGCACCTCCTGCCGGCTCCGCCGGAGCTCCTCCTCCCGCTCGCGGTCCGCGGTGACGTCGAACATCACGCCCTGGAGCAGGTCCGGCCCGGCGTCGGCCCCCGGCATGATCTCCGCGTGATCGCGGATCCACCGGAGCCGCCCGTCCCGGGCGAGGACCCGGTACTCGGCGCGGAACGGCTCGCGCCGCTCGAGGGACCGGTGGTAGAGGGAGAGCACCCGCCCGCGATCCTCCGGGTGGATCATCTCCGCCCAGAGCGAGACGTCCGCCGCCAGCCACTCCTCCTGGGTCACGCCGAGGATGCGCTCGATCTGGGGGCTCACGAACAGGGTGGTCCCGGTGGGGTCGGCGACGTCGACGTAGGTCACCGCGGGGATCTGCTCGATCAGCGTCCGGTAGCGGCGCTCCGCCCAGCGCAGCGCCTCCTCGGCCTCGCGGCGCTCCGTGACGTCGCGCGTGATCCCGAGGGCGGCCCGCACGCGGCCGTCCGGCCGCCGGAGCGGCACGGCCGTGGTCTCGAGCCAGCGCGACGTCCCCCGCAGCCCGACGAGGCGGAACTCGAGGCTCCCGCTGCCCCCGGCGAGGACGTCCTCGGTCAGGCGACGGAAGGCCTCGCGGTGCTCCGGCGCGACGAGCGGGTAGACCGAGCGACCGAGGACCTCGTCGGGCGCGCTGGCCTCGATCATCGCGAGCCCCGCCCGGTTCACCTGCAGGAGCACGCCGCCCGGACCCAGGAGCTTCACGCACTGGGGCTCGGCGTCGACGATGGCCGAGAGCAGCTCCTCCCGCTCGGCGAGCCTCCGCTCGGCCTCCACCCGGTCGGACACGTCCACGACGGCCCCCTCGAGGAACCGCAGCGCCCCCCGCCCGTCCCTGGCGGCCCGAGCGCTGATCTCGACCGCGATCTCCCGCCCGTCCCGGCGGCGGAGCCGGGCGGGGAAGGCCCGGACCATCCCCTCCCGCGCCACCAGGGCGAGCAGCCGCTCGCGATCGGCCGGGTCGACGTAGAGCTCGGGGACGCGGACCGCCAGGAGCTCCTCCACCGAGCCGAACCCGAGGAGCTCGGCCAGGGCGGGGTTGGCGTCGACGAACGACCCCTCGACGGTCGTCCGGTACACGCCCACCGGGAGGTGGCGCAGGAGCGTGAGCGGGAGCTCGTCGCCGGGTGGCACGCCACGCCGACGCGTTCCGCGTCGGACCATGCCCGCATCATCGCATCCCGCCCACCCCGTCGCGAGCCTCGGGGGCCATGGCGCCCACGACCTCAGGAATGGAAGAGCCACTCCAGGCCGCGCTCGAAGCGGATCCGGAGCTCGGCGAGGAGCGCGGGGTGGCGCTCGAGGGTGGGGTCCTCCGAGATCAGCGCGAAGGCCCGCCGCCGGGCCCGCTTCACGAGCTCCAGGTCCTCGGCGAGGCGGGCGAGCTTGAGGTCGGGCATCCCCGACTGGCGCACGTCGAAGAGCGTCCCCTCCCCGCGGAGCCGGAGGTCCTCGTCGGCCAGGGCGAACCCGTCGGTCGTCCGGGCCATCGCCTCGAGGCGCTGGCGGGCCTCCGGGTTCTCCGGCCCGCTCTCGTCGAACAGCACGCAGTACGAGCGGTGGGCGCCCCGCCCGATCCTCCCCCGGAGCTGGTGGAGCTGGGCGAGGCCGAACCGCTCCGCGTTCTCCACGAGCATCACGGTCGCGTTCGGCACGTCCACCCCCACCTCGATCACGGTCGTGGAGATCAGGACCTGGATCTCCCCCGCCCGGAAGGCCTCCATCCGCCGCTCCTTCTCCGCCGGGCGCATCCGCCCGTGGAGCAGCCCGACCCGGAGGTCGGGGAAGACCTGGGTCGCGAGGCGCTCGGCCTCGGCCTCGGCCGCCTTGACCTCGAGCCGGTTCCCCTCGTCGATCGCGGCGGTCACGACGAACGCCTGGCGCCCGGCCGCCACCTCGCGGCGGACGAGCTCGTAGGCCCTCCGCCGCTCGTCCGCGCTCCTCACGATCACGGTCTCCACGGGCTGCCGCCCCCCGGGCAGCTCGTCGAGGACCACCACGTCGAGGTCGCCGTAGTACGTGAGCGCCAGGGTCCGGGGGATCGGGGTGGCGGTCATGATCAGGACGTCCGGCGACGCGCCCTTGCCCTTGAGCGCCATCCGCTGGTGCACCCCGAACCGGTGCTGCTCGTCGATCACGGCGAGCGAGAGGTCGGCGAAGGCCACGCCCTCCTGGACCAGCGCGTGGGTGCCGACGACCAGGTCCACCGCCCCGGCGGCGATCCCCTCCAGGATCGCGCGGCGGTCGCGGCCGGTCACCGCGGCGGTGAGGAGCGCGTAGGTGAGCGGCGGGGGCCCCGGGGCGCCGCCGTCCTCCCCCGACGCCCGGTCGAGGAGCGACGGCTGGAGGGAGGCGGCGGGGGGATCGGGCACCGCCTCGAGGTAGGGCCGCGCCCCGAGCGGCCCGAGGAGGGAGCCCATCGACCGGAGGTGCTGGCCCGCCAGCACCTCGGTGGGGGCCATCACCGCCGCCTGGTGACCGGACTGGATCGCGACCAGGCAGGCGTGGAGCGCGACCACCGTCTTCCCGGCCCCCACGTCGCCCTGGAGCAGGACGTTCATCGGCCGCGGGCGCGCCATCGCCGCCGAGATCTCGGCGATCGCCCGCCGCTGGGCCCCGGTGAGCTCGAAGGGGAGCGTCGAGGCGAGCCGCCGGGTGAGGGGGCCGTCCGGCTCGTGGGCGACCCCCACCTCCGCGGCCTCCACGCGGTGCTTGCGGAAGGCCACCCCCAGCTCGAGCGTGAAGAGCTCGTCGAACTTGAGCCGCTCCCGGGCGGCGGCGAGCTCCTCGGGGCGCTCGGGGAAGTGGATCCGGCGGAGGGCGAGGTCGAGCGGGAGGAGCCCCTCGGCCTCGACCACCGCGGGAGGGAGGGGGTCGGGGATCTCGGGGATCCGGGCCAGGGCCCGGTGCACGAGCTCCCGGATCGTCCGGGTGGTGACGCCCTCCGTGGCGGGGTGGACGGGCGTGATCCGCGCGGTGTGGACGGCGTCGGCCTCGGCCCGGAGGATCTCCACCTCCTGGTTGCGGAGCTGGAGGCTCCTGCCGTACCGCCCGACCACGCCGGAGGCCGCGAGCTCCATCCCGGCCCGGTAGGTCCGGGCGGCCCACGGCTGGTTGAAGAACGTGAGCTCGAGGTAGCCGGTCCCGTCGGCCAGGACCACGGTGACGATCGGCATCGGCCTCCGCCCGCGCCGGGGGAGGCTCTTCCGCGCCTTCACCTCCTTGATCCGGCCGATCACCGTGGCGTGCTGGCCGATCCGGAGCGAGCGGATCGGGCTCACCTGCGAGCGGTCGATGTAGGCGCGCGGGTAGTGGTGGAGGAGGTCGCGCACCGTGCGGATCCCGAGCCCCTCGGCGAGCACCCGCCAGGCCGGCGGCCCCTTCTCCTCGAGCCCGGTGCGCCGGGACGCCACGAGGGGGTCGATCTCGCGCACGGGGGACGAGAGCGTGAGGGCCCGCGTCGGCCGCGGCCGCCCGGGAACGTCGCGCATCGCGCCCCGGTTCTACCATGCGGGCATGGGGTTCCCCCGGCGGCTGGCCGCGGCGCTCGCCGCGCTCTCCCTGGCCGCCGTCGGCTGTGGCGCGGCGGTCGTGGGCGGGACCACGGCCGGGTCGGTCCGAGCGGTGAACGCGGCCCGGACGCCGCTCCTCCCCGCTCGGGCGGACGCGCTCCCGAGCTTCGACCCGGCCCGCTTCGAGGCCCTCCTCGGGGAGCTCCGTGGCACGCCGGTCGTGGTCAACGTCTGGGGGTCCTGGTGCACGCCGTGCCGCTCCGAGGCCCCGCTCCTCGCCCGCGCCCACGCCGAGCACGGCCGGGAGGTGCAGTTCCTCGGCGTGGACATCCTGGACTCCCGGACCTCGGCCCGGAGGTTCATCGACGAGTTCGGCTGGCGGTTCCCGAGCGTGTTCGATCCCTCGGGGGCGATCCGCGACGCGCTCGGGCTCCTGGGCCAGCCGGGCACGGTCTTCTACGACCGCGGGGGCGAGCCCGTCCTCACCTGGCAGGGCCCGCTCGACGCGCGGACCCTCGAGCGGGGGCTTCGGATGATCCTCCGGTAGCGAGCGGGGACCGCCGGAGCGGCCGCGAGAGCCACCCCCGCTGGGCCGCGGGGGTGTCGAGCGCGTCGAGGACCCGGTCGGCCT
>DATLZM010000382.1:0-5690 GCA_035573995.1 Actinomycetota bacterium
GACCCCCGCCGCGCCCGGGTCCCCCTCGGCACGCTCCTCGACGAGGGCCACATCGCCGCCATCTGCGAGCAGGCGCTCGGGCTCGTGGCGGGGGTCGGGTCGGCCGGGGCCTCCGGGCGGCCGAGGCGGACGGGCGGGGGCCCGATGCGGGCGGGTGGGGGCGCGACCGGGCCGACCCGCGGCCCAGGCCCGGGCGACACGGTGGCGGTGGTGGCCGCCGACGCCGAGGGCTGGGCGGTGTCCCTGATCCAGAGCCTGTGGTCGGGATGGGGGGCGGGGATCCTCGAGCCGAGCACCGGGATCATCGCGCACGACCGTGGGAACTGCTTCTCGCTCGACCCCGCGTCCCCCAACGCGCTCCAGCCCGGGAAGCGCCCGGCCCACACGCTCACCCCCGCGCTCGTCACGAGGGAGGGGCGCCTCGCGGGGGCCCTCGGGACCCGGGGCGGCGGCGGCCAGCCCCAGATCCTCGCCCAGCTCCTGGCCCGGGCCATCGACCTCGGGAAGGACCCGGCCGAGGCGCTCGCCGCGCCGCGGTGGCTCGTCCACGGCATGGAGGTGGGACGGACGGACCGGCGCCTCGAGGTCGAGTCGGACGCGCCCCCGACGGCGTTGGCCGCCCTCGAAGCGGCCGGCTTCGAGGTGGTCCGCCTCCCCCCGCGCTCGGAGGACCTGGGCCACGCCCAGCTGCTGCTCGTCACCGCCGGAGGCCTCGTGGTCGCCGCCGACCCTCGTTCGGACGGCGCGGCGATGGCGGGCTGAGGACGACCGCGCCCGTCGCCGGGGCCGCCGACGTCGGGTCAGCGACGGAGCCGGGAGAGCTCCTGGATCGAGGCGAGCAGCGCGTCGAGATCGCGCTCGAGGCGGGCGAGGCGGTCCTCGAAGGCAGCGGCCCGGTCCGCGGGCGCAGCCGGTCCCCCGGCGCCGAGCCCGTCCGACCGCTCGACCCCGCGCGGAGGGCCCGCCTCGGGCGCCGCGATCACGCCCAGGCCCGAGCCCGTCTCCACCGCGACGCCCCCCTCGGGCACGCGCGGCCGCCCGCGCCGGCGCCGTCCCTTCGGGGGGAGCCCGGGCCAGGCATCGACGTCGGGATCCGCCTCCCCCCGGAGCCGTCGCTGGAGGTCGAGGAGGCTGCTCACGACCTCCTCGTGCGCCTCGGATGTCCCGACCGCCCGGTCCTCCACGCCTCCTCCCACCTCGTCCACCACGCGATCGTACCGGGGCCCCCGTCCCCGGGGAAGGGCCGAACGGCCCATCCCCCATCGCGCCGCCGGTGGGACGGCTACCCCTCCGCCGTCCGGGCGAGGCGCTCCCGGACGGCGCCCAGGACCCGCTCGGCGACCTCGGGGAACGTCCGCGCCATCTCGCGGAAGTCCCGGTCCGTCATGACGATGAGCCGCATGGGCGTCGCCGCGGTCACCGTCGCCGTCCGCCGCTCCTCCGCGAGGATCGCGATCTCGCCGAAGAAGTCCCCGGGACCGAGCTCGGCGATCCACCGATCGCGCTGCGAGACCACCGCCCTGCCCTCCTCGACCACGAAGAACTCGTGGGGCAGCCGGCCCTCCTCGAGGAGGCGCTTGCCCTCTGGGACGTCCACCTCGTCCGCCAACCTCGCCACCCGCTCGAGGTCGTGCCTCGAGAGCCCCGCGAACAGCGGGATCGCCGCGAGTCGCTCGGCGTCCATCCGTTCCCTCCTCCGCCCCTCGGGGCCCGCATCATCCCACAGGCCGGGTCCGGGGACCCGCCGCGCGCCGAGCGCCCGGGACGGGACGAGCTCCGCCTCCCGATCAGGATCGAGGTCCCGAACCGCGGCCGCCGACGGCCCTCACAGCCTGCCGGCCCAGACCCCCACGGGGCGGAACCGGAGGGGGACGTCCACCAGGACGAGCTCGGAGGCCTCCTGGGCCCCGATCCGGAGCGAGGGCTGGTCGGTGACCTTGGCGGCGTCCCCGGTGGAGACCGGCTGATCGTCGAAGGACGCCCGGCCCTCGATGAGGTAGACGTACGCGCCGCGCCCCTCCCCGATGGCGTGGGTCACCTCCGCCCCCGGCTCGAGGCGCGCCACGTACAGCGCCGCGTCCTGGTGGACCTTCACGACCTCCCCGCCCTCCGGGCCGATCACCCTGAGGAGCCGGTTCGTCCGCTCCTCCCGGGTGAAGACCCGCTGCTCGACCGAGGGCGGGAGGTCGGGCGTGTCCGGGAGGATCCAGATCTGGATGAACCGCATCGGCTCGGTCGCGGAGGCGTTCTGCTCCGAGTGGTAGGCCCCCGAGCCGAGCGTCATCCGCTGGACCGAGCCGGCCGGCAGCACCCCGTCGTTCCCGAGCGAGTCCTCGTGGCGGAACGTGCCCTCGACCACGTACGTGAGGCCCTCGACGTCCCGG
Source organism: Actinomycetota bacterium (assembly GCA_035573995.1). GTDB lineage: Bacteria > Actinomycetota > UBA4738 > UBA4738 > HRBIN12 > DATLZM01. The sequence continues at coordinate 2,385 of DATLZM010000382.1, forward strand.
TGCGGGTGGAGCGGCCAGACCGCGCCCGGGACCAGGCGGTCGTCGTTGAAGACCCGCATCGCGCCGAACCCATCGTTCTCCGGGTCCCGGTAGTGGTCGAACGAGAAGTGCCACCTGGCCTGGAACCAGCCGCCGTCGACCTGGTAGATCTCGGGCGCCCGTCTGATCCTGAGCATCGCCTCCACGGTACCGCGGGCTCCGGTCCCCGTCCGCCCCCGGGCCCGGGTCAGCGCACGAGGTAGACCGTGGGGAAGATGAACACCCAGGCCACGTCGACGAAGTGCCAGTACTTGACGGCGGCCTCGATCGGCCAGTGGTTCGCCGCCCCCACCCTGCCCCGCCGCCCCAGGCGCCACACGAGCGCCAGGACCACGAGGCCGGTGAGGACGTGGAACGCGTGGAGGCCGATCAGCGAGAAGAACGCCGAGCCGTAGGGCGTGCTCGGTGGGAAGGAGCGGAGGCCCTCCTCCCACTCCAGGACCACGCCCACGAGGAACAGGAGGCCGAGCCCCATCGTGGCCGCGATCCACCGGAGCCAGCGCCGGTCGCCGAAGGCCGCGTAGGTCTCCCCCCGGTAGGCGGTGAAGCTCGAGGAGAGCAGCACGAACGAGATGGCCAACCCGAGGGGCTGGTTCAGCTCCTCGGGCCGCTCGGAGCCCAGGAGGTAGAAGCGGGAGGCGATCACCGCCGAGAACAGGAACGACTCGGAGACGATGAACATCCACAGGCCCAGGCGGTTCAGGGCCAGCCGGTGGCGCCCCTCCGGGGCGGCCTCGGCGTGCACCGGGACGCTCACCCGTCCTCACCTCCCCGGCGCAGCTGTCGGCCGTGCATGTAGAAGCGGAAGATCAGCCAGGCCTGCGGGATCGCGAGGAGGGCCATCCACAGCGTGGTCTGCCCGGCGTTCACCGCCACGAGGTACTCGATCGCGTCCAGCACGAACAGCGCGACGATCACGAGCTCGCCCACGAACAGCCGGAACGCGAGCTCCCGCCGGTCCCCCCGCGGCACGTGCGCCATCCTCACCCCCCTCCCCCGGCGACCGCCGGCTCGAACCTCGCGTGCTCGGGCTCCCCGCCGTAGCCGTACGGGTGGGCCACCACGACGGGGGGCGCGGGGAAGTTCTCCGCGGGCGGCGGCGACGAGACCTGCCACTCGAGGGTCCGAGCCCGCCACGGGTTCGCCGGCGCCGGCTCGCCCCGCCGCCACGACCGGAGCACGTTCCACACGAACACCAGGAACGACGCCCCGAGCAGGAACCCCGCCACGCTGATCACCAGGTTGAGCCCGGCGTAGGCGGGCAGGTAGTCGGCGACCCGCCGGTTCATCCCCCGGATCCCGACCACGAACATCGGCAGGAACGTCGCGTTGAACCCGAGGAACATCCACCAGGCGTGGAGCTTGCCGAGGCGCTCGGAGTACATCCGCCCGGTGATCTTCGGGAACCAGAAGTAGATCCCGGCGAAGAGGGCGAAGATCTCCCCGCCCACGATCGTGTAGTGGAAGTGGGCCACCACGAAGTAGGTGTCCTGCAGGTGGACGTCGGTGGCCACGTCCGCGAGGAAGATCCCGGTGAGCCCGCCGATCAGGAAGTTGAACACGAACGCCAGGGCGAAGAGCATCGGGGTCCGGAGCCACAGCCTCCCCTGCCAGATGGTCCCCAGGGCCGAGAGGAACACGAGCCCGGTGGGGATCGAGATCAGCTCGGTGGTGAGCATGAACGGCGCGTGGAGCCAGCTCGACATGCCGCTCGTGAACATGTGGTGGGCCCACACGAGCCCAGAGAGCCCCACGATCCCGAGGAACCCGCCGACGGCCGCCCGGTAGGCGTAGAGCGGCTTGCGGGACATGTGGGCCAGGACCTCGAGGGCCAGGCCGAAGCCCGGGAGGATCATGATGTAGACCGCGGGGTGGGAGTAGAACCAGAACAGGTGCTGGTACAGGAGGGGGTCCCCGCCGCGCGCCGGGTCGAACCACGCCATCCCCGCCACCCGGTCGAGGAGCACGAGCAGGAGCGAGGCCGCGAAGAACTGGGTCACGGTGAGCGAGAGCAGCGAGGCCGCGAACACGCTCCACACGAAGATCGGGAGGCGGCCCCAGGTCATCCCCGGGGCCCGCATCTTCCAGATCGTGACCAGGAAGTTCAGCCCGCCGAGGATCGACGAGAGCCCGAACGTGATGATGGCCAGCACGAACAGGACCTGCCCGAAGGCGTTCCGCTCGGAGAGCGGCGGGTAGACGGTCCAGCCCGCGTCCCAGCCCCCCGCGAAGGGCGCGGCCAGGAGGAGGGCGGCCACCGGCGGGACGAGCCAGTAGGAGAGCGCGTTCAGCCGGGGGAACGCCATGTCCGGGGCGCCGATCATGAGCGGGACCAGGTAGTTCCCCAGGCCGCCCAGGACCGCGGCGACCGCCACCGCGATCATCAGGATCCCGTGCAGGCTCATCACCACGTTGTAGCGGTCGGGCCCCATGACGGTCCGCCCCGGCGCGATGAGCTCGACCCGGACCAGCATCGCCAGGGCCCCGGCGAGGAGGAACACGACGACGAACGTGACGAGGTACTGGACCCCGATCACCTTGTGGTCGGTGCAGAACCGGAGGTAGCGGAGGGGGTCGTGGTGGTCCTCGGGGGCGACGGGCAGCCCGAACCACTCCCGCGCCCACCGCTCCCACAGGCCGATCCCGAGGAGCCAGCCCCCGAGGCCGACCACGTACCCGAGGATCACCGTCGCCGGGCCCCCGGCGCCCATCCCCAGGGCCAGCCGGGCCAGGGAGGCGAGTCCCCAGCCGACGGCGTACCCCGCGAGCCCCCAGATCGTCGCGCGGATCAGCGGTCGCACGTCGTCCTCCTCACGCCACGACGAAGGCGCCGGTCATCGTCGCGGGGTGCACGTCGCAGCGGAAGAAGTAGGTGCCGGCGGGGAGCGCCGGGACCTCGTACCTGACCTCGGTCGGCCCGGTCACGATCTCCCCCACGAAGAGCGGCTCCCGCGCCGTCTCGTCGGTGTAGATCGCGACGTTGTGCGGCACGCCCTGGTCCCGGTTGTCGAAGGCGATCGCGAACGGCGTGTCGGCCGGCGCGGCCAGGCAGGAGGCGTCGAACACGAGGTTCTCCGCGGCGATCCGGAGCTCCGTCCCGGAGGGCTCGCAGGTCGTCGAGGCCTTCCCCCCGCCCGCGGCGACCCAGGCCCGGAACTCCTCCTCCGGGACCACCCGGACCGGCATCCGCATCCCCGCGTGCCCGAACCCGCAGAGCTCCGCGCACTGCACCCGGAACGCGGGGTCGACCTCGAACTCCCCCACCCG
>DATLZM010000383.1:0-5492 GCA_035573995.1 Actinomycetota bacterium
GGCCCTCACGGGCCCGGACCGACGCCCGCCCCGCGCCCGGTCGCCCGAGCAGGGGCGGGCGTCGGCGTACGGGCCGGTGGCGGCCCGCCGAGGGGCCGCCGACGCCGGCCCGCGGGGGATCAGGCCGCGAGCGCCTTCCGCTCGCCCGCGCCGATCTCCACCGGGATCCTCCGGGCCGCGCGGACCTCGTACGGGACGGTCACCTCGAGGATGCCCGCCTCGTACCGCGCGGTCAGCCCGTCGGCCTTGACCCCCTCCGGGAGCGTGATCTCCCGCTCGTAGGTCCCGTAGGCGAACTCGCGGCGCACGGGCTCCACGCCCTCGGGGAGCTCGCCACCCCGATCGGCCCGGATCCGGAGGACGTTGTCCTCGAGGGTGACGTCCACCTTCTCCGGGTCGATGCCGGGCAGCTCCACCCGCACCACGAGCTCACCCTCCTTGCGCAGGACCTCCATCGGAGGGGTCACCCGCGCGTCGCGGGCGGTGCCCCAGAAGCTCCGCCCGAAGAGGTCCGCGAAGTCCCGCTCGATCCGGCGGAACAGCTCGTCCACGTCCATCCAGGTCCGAGCGAGCATCGCGCATCACCTCCTTCCGGGCTCGTGTCCCGGCCGCGGGTCCCCGCGGCCGGCCTCTGTTCCGATCTCCACCTTGGAAGATGACGCGACGCGGGCCTGGCTTCTAGGGTCGGAGGCTCCGGCCGACCGACCCCCCCTGGGCGCCGGTCCGGTCAGGCGGGGACGCGGAACGCCCGGCCGGTCCGCTCAGGCCGGGACCCGGAACGCCGGGCCGGTCCGCTCAGGCCGGGACCCGGACGCCGCGCTGGTCCAGGCGCCGGGCGATCCGCTCCCGGAGGGCCCGCTCCACGTCCCAGCGCCTGGAGGGGCGGGTGTCGGCCACCACCCGGACCACGAGCGCCCCCTCGGCGAGGGCCTCGATCCCCAGGATCTTCGGCCCGTCCATGATCGAGGCCTTGAGCACCGGGTCCTCCCGGAGCTCGCCGAACAGCTCGTCGAGCACGCCCCGCACCCGCTCCACGTCCTCGCCGTAGGCGATCCGGACGTCGACGATGGCCCGGGCCCAGCCGCGGGACTTGTTGGAGACCGCCTGGATGTTCCCGTTCGGGATGATGTGGAGGGTCCCGTCGAAGTCCCGGAGCGCGGTGACCCGGAGCGTGAGGCTCTCCACCTTCCCGGAGAGCGGCCCCGCCGGGCTCCGGATCTCGACGACGTCGCCCACCCCGAACTGGTTCTCGAGGAGGATGAAGAACCCCGACAGGCCGTCCCGCACCAGGCTCTGGGCCCCGAACCCGAGGGCCACCCCCGCCACCCCGGCCGAGGCGAGGAGCGGGGCGATGTTCGTGACCTCGTTCAGGACCATCAGCGCGGCGAGGGTCCAGATCACGACCACCGCGGCCGCCGAGAGGGCGCTCGTGAGGGTGGCCGCCCGCTGGATGTTCAGCTCCTGCGTGACGCTCGAGACCCCCTCGAGCTTCCGGCGGAACCGGCGCACGAGCAGGCGGGCCACGACCGTGACGACCACGGCCACCCCGAGGGTCGCGAGGACCCTCACGCCGTGCTGCGAGAACCAGTCCGCGGCGGCCTCGGCGGGCTCCATCGCCCACCATCCAACCGCCGCCGCCCGGCGGCGTCAAAGACCGGCCGGGTCGTCGGTCAGCGGCGGGCCATCGCCTCCTCGAGGGCCCGACGGACCAGGACCTTGGCGAGCTCGCGGCGGTACTCCGCGCTCCCGAAGGGGTCGGAGGGCGGGTTCGTGCCCTCGGCGGCCCGCTCCGCCGCCTCCGCCGGGCTGGCGCCGCCGGCCAGGGCCTCCTCCACGCCCGCGGCCCGGATCGGCCGGTCCCCCATGTTCGTGAGCGCCACGGCGGGCGGACCGCCGTCCCCCGCGAGCGCGGCCACCCCCACGATCGCCCAGTCCTGGGCGCGCCGGTGGAACTTGAGGTAGCTCCACCCCCGCCCGGCGGTCCTGGGCACCCGGATCTCGGTGAGCACCTCGTTGGGGGCCAGGGCCGACGTGAACAGGCCCTGGAAGAACTCCCCCGCGGGGATGGACCGGGCGCCGGCGGGCCCCTCCGCCCGGAGCTCGGCGCCGAGGGCCACGAGGACCGCCGGGATGTCCGAGGCCGGGTCGGCGTGCGCCACGGAGCCGCCGATCGTCCCCATGTGCCGGACCTGCGGGTCGCCGATCCCGGCCGCCGTGTGGGCCACGATCGGGCACGCCCGCTGGAGCACCTCGCTGGTGGCGAGGTCGTGCCAGCGGGTGAGCGCCCCGATGGCCACGGCGTCCCCCTCCTCGCGGACGTAGGAGAGGTCGCGGAGCCGCCCGATGTCGACGAGCATCGAGGGCCGGGCCAGCCGCAGCCGCATCAGCGGGAGCAACGAGTGCCCGCCGGCCAGGAGCTTCGCGTCCTCGTTCGCCGAGAGCAGGTCGATCGCGTGGCGGACCGAGTCAGCCCGCTCGTACTCGAAGGGCGCCGGGATCATGCTCCACCTCCTCCCGTCGCCGGGGCCGCGCCCGTGCCCGAGTTCCCCTGGGTCCCGGGCGGCCCCTGGGCCTTCGCCCGCTGGATCGCTCTCCACACGTTCTCCGGGGTGGCGGGGCGGTCGACCTCGGTCACCCCCAGGTGGGAGAGGGCGTCCACCACGGCGTTCATCACCGCCGCCGGGGCGGCGATCGTCCCGGTCTCCCCGACCCCCTTCACGCCGAGCTCGTTGCTGGACGAGGGGATCTCCTGCCGTCCGATCGTGACGGACGGGACCTCCGGCGCGGCCGGCACCGCGTAGGTCGCCATCGTGCCCGTCAGGAGCTGCCCGTTCTCGTCGTAGCGGGCCTCCTCGTAGAGGGCCTCGGCGATCCCCTGGATCACGCCCCCCGCGACCTGCCCGTCCACCACCATGGGGTTCACGACCGTGCCCACGTCGTCGACGGCGACGTACTTCACGACCCTCGTCTCCCCGGTCTCCGTATCGACCTCGACCACCGCGATGTGCGTCCCGTAGGGGAACGTGAAGTTCACGGGGTCGAAGATGGAGAGCGCGTCGAGGCCCGGCTCGACGCCGTCGGGCAGGTCGTGGGCGGTCCAGGCCGGGAGCGCCAGATCGACGATGGTCTTCGCCTTCTCGGGCGCCCCCCGCACCCGGAACGTCCCGCGCTCGTACTCAAGGTCGTCCTCGGCCACCTCGAGCATGTGGGCCGCGATCCTCCGCGCCTTCTCGACGACCTTCTGGCAGGCCCGGTGCACGGCGATCCCGCCCACGGACAGGCTCCGGCTCCCGTAGGTGTCCATCCCCCGCGGCACGAGCTCGGTGTCCCCGAAGATGATGTCGACGTCCTCGACCGGGACCCCCAGGTCGTCGGCGACGATCTGGGCGAACGTCGTCTCGTGCCCCTGGCCGTGGGGCGTGGTCCCGATCGCGACCTCGACCTTCCCCGTGGGGAGGACCCGGACGCTCGCCGCGTCCCAGCCGCCGGCCCCGTACCGGAGCTGCCCCAGGATCCGGGACGGCGCGAGCCCGCACATCTCGATGTAGGTCGAGAACCCGATCCCCAGCTGCTTGGCCTCCCCCCGCTCCCGGCGGGACAGCTGCTCCTTCCGGAGGTCGTCGTAGCCGACGAGCTGCAGGGCCTTGTCCAGGGCGGCGCCGTAGTCGCCGGCGTCGAACTCGAGCCCGCCCGGGGACTTGGTGGGCTCGGTGAACGGCGGGAGGAAGTTGATCCGGCGGATCTCCACCGGGTCCTTCCCGACCCTGCGGGCCAGCTGATCGACGGTCCGCTCGATCGCGTAGGTCGCCTCGGGCCGGCCCGCCCCCCGGTAGGCGTCGGTGGGCGTCGTGTTCGTGAAGACCCCGGTGCACTCGAAGTGGTACGCCTCGCCGCCGTAGGGGCCGCAGTACAGGAAGGCCCCGAGGAGCGGGACGCCCGGCGTGACGAGGAGCAGGTACGCGCCCATGTTGGCCAGGAGCTTCACCCGGTACCCCCGGATCCTGCCTTCCTGGTCCGCGGCGAGCTCGATCTCCTGGAGCACGTCCCGCCCGTGGTGCGTCGCGAGGTAGTTCTCGCTCCGCTCCTCGATCCACTTCACGGGGCGGCCCAGCCGGCGGGACAGCACGCAGAGGAGCGCCTCCTCGTTGGAGACCCGGATCTTCGAGCCGAACCCCCCGCCCACCCGGGGCGCGATCACGCGGAGCTTCTGCTCCGGCATCCCGAGCACGTACGCCGCCATCGTCACCCGGGTGATGTGCGGGATCTGGGTGGAGGACCAGAGCGTGATGTCCCCCGTGAACGGGTTGGCGTCGGCGATCGCCCCCCGCGGCTCGATTGCCGAGGGGATCAGCCGCGGCAGGTAGTACCGGCCCTTGACCACGACCGGCGCCTCCGCGAAGACCTTCTCCACGTCGCCGTTGGTGAGGGTCCAGGTGTAGGAGGCGTTGGTGCCGAGGTCGGGGTGGACGAGCGGCGCGCCCTCGGCGACCGCCTGCTCCACGGAGACCACCGCGGGGAGCGGCTCGTAGTCCACGTCCACCGCCTCCGCGGCGTCCTTGGCCTGGGCCCGGGTCTCCGCCACGACCACGGCGACGGGCTCGCCCTGGTAGCGGGCCTCGTCGGTGGCGAGCGGGTACATCGGCGGGTTCTTGATGTCCTCGGTCACCGGCCAGGCCATCGGGAGCGGCCCCGCCCACTCGCCACGGAGGTCGGCGCCGGAGAAGGCCGCCAGGACCCCCGGCATCCCGAGGGCGCGGGAGAGGTCCACCCGCCGGATCCGGGCGTGGGCGAACGGGCTCCGCACCACCGCCATCCAGGCCATCCCCGGGAGGGCCAGGTCGTCCACGTACCTCGCCCGCCCCGTGAGGAGCTCAGGGTCCTCCTTCCGGAGGACCTCGCGTCCGACGTAACGCTCCGCGACCGTCGCCATCTCGCGACCCCCCTAGGCCCGGGCGCCGCTCAGCTGCTGGGCGGCGTCCAGGATCGCCTTCACGATGTTCTGGTAGCCGGTGCAGCGGCAGAGGTTGCCCTCGAGGGCCAGGCGGACCTCCTCCTCGGTCGGGGTCGGGTTCTCCTTGAGGTAGGAGACCGCGGCCATGACCATCCCCGGCGTGCAGTAGCCGCACTGCAACCCGTGGTTGCGGTGGAAGGCCTCCTGCACCGGGTGGAGCTGCCCGTCCCTCGCGAGCCCCTCGATCGTCGTGACCTCCCGGCCGTCGGCCTGGACCGCGAGGAGCGTGCAGGACTTCACCGACTCCCCGTCGAGGAGCACGGTGCAGGCCCCGCAGCTCGAGGTGTCGCAGCCGACGTTCGTCCCGGTGAGGCCGAGCTGCTCCCGGAGGAAGTAGACGAGCAGCTGGCGCGGCTCCACCTCCGCCTCTCGCCGGACCCCGTTGACGATCACCGCGATGCGCCTCACGGGTGCCTCCTTTCGACGCGAAGGTGGCTACGCGCCGGAATCTACACCCACCGGTCGCGGGAGGTGAAGTCGG
>DATLZM010000384.1:0-1097 GCA_035573995.1 Actinomycetota bacterium
GACGTGGGGTGGACCGCGTGGATCTCCTGCGCCGGCCACCTCCCCTACGGCCAACCCGCGGACCAGCGAGCCGACGAGGCGTTCTCGCTCTCGTTCGACTGGGGGCCCCTCGAGGAGGAGCTCGAGGTCCTCGGCCACCCCCGGCTCGAGGTGACGGTCCGGGCCTCGGCCCCCGTCGCCTACCTCTCCGCCAAGCTCTGCGACGCGTTCCCCGACGGGACCTCCGCGCTCGTCACGCGCGGGATGCTGAACCTCACCCACCGCCGCTCGCGCGAGCGCCCCGAGCCCCTCGAGCCCGGCCGGGCCGAGCGCGTCACGATCGAGCTCGAGGCCACCTCCTGGGTCTTCGAGCCCGGCCATCGGATCCGGCTCGACCTCGCCCCCGCCGACTGGCCGAACGCCTGGCCCCCGCCCTTCCCCGGCGAGCTCGAGATCGACCGGGCCGATGCCGTGCTCACGCTCCCCGTCCTGGTGGGACCGTCCCCGGTCGCCGAGCGTCCGACCTTCGCCCCGCCGACCCGGGAACGGGAGCGCGTCCCGCCGCCAGAGGCCCCGGGCGGCCCGCTCGTCTGGCGGATCGAGCACGACGTCGTGGCGCGGGAGACGCGGGCGGTGATCGGCCACGGCTCGGTGGAGGAGCTCGAGGGGCCGGAGGCCCGCCGGGTGGTCGAGCGCTCCGACGGCGTGGTCGCGGTCTCCACCGACGACCCGGGGCGGGCGCGCTGCGAGGCCAGCTACCGCTACCTGATCGAGTTCCCCGAGGCCACGGTGGAGGCCGAGGCACGGGAGCGGGTCGAGAGCGACGCCCGGCGCTACCGGATCGAGCTCGACCTCGACGTCCGCGAGGGGGGCGAGCTCCGGTGGCGGCGCCGGTGGGCGCGCACCTACCCCCGGCGGCTCCAGTAGGGCCCGAGGCTCAGGGTCCGGGGCCTCCCTGCCGATGCTTCTCCGTGGATCGGTCCTCCACGGGGAGGGCCGGGGAGGGGATACACTCGCCCAGGCGTTGCCCGGAGGTGCGATGCTGATGACGGTGCACGCGCGGACCACCGAGCCCACCGAGCCTACCGACACCGAGGCGCTCCGCTGGTTCTGGGAGG
>DATLZM010000385.1:0-2257 GCA_035573995.1 Actinomycetota bacterium
AGCCCGCCGACGAGGAGCGCGGGGCAGGCGGCGGCCAGGCCCAGGGACGCGAGGACCGTCCGGCGCGCGACGCCCCCGCCTCTCGCCACCGCCCGCCAGGCCCAGCCGGCGGGGACGGCCGCGAGGAGGAGCGGGAGCCCGATGGAGAAGATGCCCACGAGGCCGGCCGAGACGAGGACGCCCGTGGCCGCCCCCAGCGCGAGGGTGCGGCGCCCCGGATCGACCCCGGTCGCCCCGACCAGGGCGAGCACGGCGCCCGACGCGATGAAGCACGCGACGAAGGCGACCCGGGCCGAGATCCAGGCGGTCCCCTGCGCCCGGATGATCGCGAGGTAGGCCACGTCCGTCGCCGCGGCGAGCCCGGCCGCGAGGAACCCGACGCGCCCCACCCGCTCCCGTCGCTCCGCCACGGCTCGATGCTAGGGGCCCCGGGCGGCGTCCGCCACGCGGGTCCCCCGGCGGCATCCCCACGCGCTCCCCGGGCGCGTCGCCACGCGGGTCCCCGGGAGGCGCCCGCCACGCGGGTGCGCCTTGACGCACCGGAGGACGGGGTGGGATAGTGGCCCCGTCCGGAGACGGCGGACGCGAGGTCCGCCGTCAGGTGCGAAAGGGGAAGAGATCAGCGAACTCGAGGTCGGCGCGGTCGTCGAGGGGACCGTGCAGCGCATCGTCCCGTACGGGGCGTTCATCCAGCTCGAGGGCGGCAAGCTCGGGCTCGTCCACATCTCGGAGATCGACCGGAACTACGTGAAGGACGTCCGGGAGCACCTCCGGGAGGGGGACGTGGTCAAGGCCAAGGTCACCGCCATCAAGGAAGACGGCAAGATCGACCTCTCGATCAAGGCGCTCATGGATCCCCAGCCCCGCCTCACCCGCAAGCGGGGGACCGACCCGGGCTTCGAGCAGATGCTCAAGCGCTTCATGCGCCAGAGCGAGGAGCGCCAGGTCGACTACAAGCGCTCCGTCGAGCACAAGCGGAAGTAGCCGGGTAGCCTCCCGGCGTGGGCGCGCTCCGCGGAAGCGACCTCCGGACGGTCCGGGAGCAGCTCGGCCGCGAACCGACCACCCCGTTCACGGTGGTCGCCCGCTGCCCCGACGGCCACCCGCTCGTGATCCGCAACCGCCCGCTCGACGTGAACGGGGAGCCGTTCCCCACGCTCTACTGGCTCACCTGCCCGCGCGCGGTGAAGGCCGTCGCCCGCCTCGAGGCCGAGGGGTGGATCGGGCGGCTCAACGACCGGCTCCAGGAGGACGAGGCCTTCGACGAGGCCCTGGAGTCCGCCCACCGCGCCTACGCCCGGGAGCGGGGGGAGGAGGTCCCCGGGGCCGAGTCGTGGGGCGGCGTCGGGGGGACCCGCACCGGCGTGAAGTGCCTCCACGCGCACTACGCGTACCACCTCGCCGGCGGCGACGACCCGGTCGGCCGGTGGGTGGCGGAGCGCGTCGAGCCCGTCCACCCCGAGGAGCGCCCGGGGCGGGTCGCCGCCATCGACCAGGGGACGAACTCGATCCGGCTGCTCGTGGCCGAGCCCCTCGAGGACGGCGGCTACGGGGAGCTCGCCCGCGACATGGTGATCACCAGGCTCGGCGAGGGGGTCGACGCCACCGGCCGCCTCGACCCCGCGGCGCTCGAGCGGACCGTCGAGGTGCTCGCCCGCTACTGCCGGCGCGCCCGCGCGCTCCACGCCTGGAGGATCCGGGTGGCGGCCACCGCGGCGGTGCGGGAGGCGGGGAACCGGGAGGCGTTCGAGGCCGCGGTGCGGACCCACGCCGGCGCCCCGCTCGAGGTGGTGAGCGGCGAGCGCGAGGCGGCCCTCTCGTTCCTGGGCGCCACCTGGCGGCTCGAGGCGCCGGCGCCCTTCCTCGTCCTCGACATCGGCGGGGGGAGCACGGAGCTCGTGCTGGGGCGGGACCGACCCCTGGCGAGCGCCTCGGTCCGGATCGGGAGCGTGCGGCTCACCGAGCGCCACGTCCGCCACGACCCCCCCACCCCGGAGGAGCTCGGCGCGATCGAGGCCGACGTGGACCGGGCCCTGGACGAGGCCGAGTGGGCGGTGCCGCTCCGCGAGGCGCGGACGCTCGTGGCGGTGGCCGGGACCGCGACCACCGTGCAGGCCCTCGCCCTGGGGCTCCCGTTCTACGACCCCGAGGCGATCCACCGCTCGTGGCTCGCGCGCGAGGACGCCGAGCGAGTGCTCCTGGACCTGGCGCGGATGACGACCGCCGAGCGGGCGGCGCTCCCGGTGATGGCGCCCGG
>DATLZM010000386.1:0-1949 GCA_035573995.1 Actinomycetota bacterium
CGGCGCTTCGGACGCGGGTCGGCGGCGCCCGCCGCGCTCTTGGATCGGCGTGCGCGCGGCGCGCCCCGCGGGGGCCCGGGCGGCGTCGGCGACCGGTCCCCGCGCTCCCTCTCCCCACCGGGGACCGCCTCCCTATAATCAGGGAGGAGCCGCGGAGGACCGGAGGCAGCGAGCGGATGCCCCTCTCGCCCGACGAGCAGCGCATCCTCGAGGAGATTGAGCGCCGGCTCGCCGAGGAGGATCCCCGCCTCGTCGAGCAGGTCGGGAAGACCTCGCTCTACACGCACCTGGCCCGACGGATCCGCCTGGCCTCGCTCGCGTTCCTCGCGGGCTTCGTGATGCTCCTGCTGTTCTCGATCCAGCTCTGGATCGCGGCCGTCGGCTTCGCGGTGATGCTCGCCTCCACGCTCATGATCTACCGCTACCTCCGCCAGATGGGCCGCGACCAGGTGCGCGCGGTGCAGCAGGGCGGCCGCTTCTCGCTCGCCGCCTTCCTGGCGCGCCTCACGGGCCGCCGGGGCCCCGCCGACCAGGGCTGAGGGCGGGGACCTGCCGGGGCGCGGCCGCCGGCCGACCGATCCGCGTCGAAGCCCTCGCGGGGCATCGCCCGTGACCTGCTCGCTTGCCGGGTCCCCCCGGCCGCGGTAGAACGTCCGACGCCTTCCCCCGGGCGTGTCGGCGGCGACGGCGGTCGCGCTTCCCCCGGCCCCGGTCGTCCGTGCGACCAGCGAACGAGAGGATCGGAGGCGCGCGTCCGATGGAGGGGTTCACCGCTCACCAGGCGTGCAAGTTCACCGGCTGCACGCCTCGCCAGCTCCGCTACTGGGACCAGATCGGGCTCGTGCGGCCGTCCGTGCAGCAGACCGGGGGGCGGCCGGGGGTGCCGCGCCTGTACTCCTTCCGCGACCTCGTGGCGCTCCGGGTCGTGCGGTCGCTCCTCGACGGTGGCATGTCGCTCCAGCGGGTCCGCCGGGCGTGGGAGTTCCTCAACCGCAAGGCAGGCCTGGATCGGCACCTCTCGGAGGTGAAGCTCATCACCGACGGCGTGTCGATCTTCAAGATCGCCCGGCGCAACGGCGAGATCCTGGACGCGCTCCGCGAGGGCCAGCTCGCGTTCTTCGTCGCCATCGACGAGATCGCCTCGAGCGTCGAGGCCGACGTGGCCCAGTTCCGGGAGGATCGGGAGCGGTTCCTCCGGACCCTCCGGGAGGCGGCGGCCCACGCGCAGGCCGCCGCGGCGGCGGATGGCCGGACCTCGGGACGGGGCGGGCGCCCCCGGAGCGTCGAGGGCCGCCGGACGTAGGCTGGCGCCGGGGATCGGGCGCCCCGTTCACCACCCGGGCCGGTACGCGCCGACCACGCGGCGGAGGAGGCCCACCTCCCGGCGGAGCTCCCGGATCGCGGCGCGGGCGGCGCGGCGCGCCTCGAGCGCCTCCTCCGGTCCGGGCGGGGTGGGGGCGTAGGCGGCGGCCGACACGATCCTCGTGAGCCGCTCGAGGTCGCCGTCGGCCTCGAGGGCCTCGGCGAGGCGCCGGCGGTGCTCCTCGATCGTCTCCCCCTCGCGCCTCCCGAGCCCGAGATCGGCGGCGCGGGAGGCGAAGACGTCGTAGGTCGCGAGGACCAGCGCCCGTGGCTCGCGGGCCCGGGCCAGGAGGAGGCGCCGGCGGAGCCAACGCGCGGGGGGCGCCGCCGCGAGCAGGAGGAGGGCCAGGGCGGCGAGCCCGAGGAGCACGAGGCGGGTCGGGGGGCCCCCCGACGGGAGCTGGGCCGTGCCGCCCCGGCCGACCACGCTGCCCCGGCGCGCCACGCCCACCCGGCCGCCCAGCCCCTCGTGGGCCTCGAGCTGCGGGCTCAGCCCCTGGGCCGCGCCGCCCGCGGCCTGGCCGGGGTCGGTCTGGATCCCCGGGCAGCCGGGCGTCCCCGCCGGGCAGGGAGCCGCCGGCGGGGGG
>DATLZM010000387.1:0-1111 GCA_035573995.1 Actinomycetota bacterium
AGGAGCCGGGCCGCGCCGAGGGCCGCGATCCCGAGCGAGAACGTCATCCAGGCTTCCTTCCCGATGCTCGAGGGCCAGAAGACGAGGGAGGGGAGGAACAGCACGAGGTGCGCGTAGCTCCGGGCCCTCCCCTCGGGCACGGCGATCCGGAACGCCCGGTAGAAGGAGAAGAGGCCCCAGAACCCGAGCCACGAGTAGACCAGGAACCCGCCGATCCGGGTCGGCCCGATCACCGTGTAGACGAGCCCGGTGAGGAACCGGATGAAGTCGGTCCCGGTGAGCGAGTCGAGCCCCGTCGAGAAGCGGCCGTGCCAGAACCGCTCCGCGATCCGGGTCCCCCACCCGTCGTAGCCGGCGGCGTCCGCGACCCCCCCGTACACGCTGAACGCCACGAAGTGCCGCACCACCGAGCCCGCGAGCTTGAGCAGGAGCGCGGCGATGAGGAGCGTGAGCAGCCGCCGGTCGCCCTCCCGCTCGGCCTGCCGGGCGAGGACCGGGAGCGAGGCCAGCACGATGACCGGCGCGACGAAGACCGCCCCCCACACGTCGTAGGAGGAGACCCCGGTGAGCACCAGGATCGCCGCCGCGCAGACGGCCGCGAAGACCGTGCCGAGCGCGGCCAGGGCCGCCGGCCGCCGTCCCTCGCGCGAGCGGGAGGCCGGTGCGGCCGGAGCCCCCGCCCGCCCCGTCGTGGCCTGCACGGTCAGAACACCTCCAGGTCGCCCAGCGTGAGCGCCCACCGGCCGAGGTCCCGCGCCACCTCGCGGAGCTCGTCCGCGAGCGGGAGGGCCACCAGCGTGATCCCGGCGGGCGCGGGCAGGAACCCCGCCCGGCGCGCCGCGCCCAGGGCCGTCGAGCCCGGCGGGAACGAGCAGGTCAGGTGGTCGGCGCGCACCGCCCGGACCACCCGCCGGAGGAGCCGGGCCGCGGTGGCCCGGTCCCCGGGGCGGACCAAAGCCTCGGCCACCGCCGCCTCCCACAGGCTCCCCCGGGGCCGGACCCGGAAGATCGCCAGCCCGTCGGGGCGCTCGGGGTCGCCCTCCACGACCGCCCGGTAGCCCAGCCCGGGCGCCTCCCCGTACCGCCACCGGAGGTAGGGGAGGCTCCGCGG
>DATLZM010000388.1:0-2595 GCA_035573995.1 Actinomycetota bacterium
TGGGGGCGGCGCCCGCCGAGATCGACGAGCACTTCGTCCCCGAGGTCGAGCTGGTCGGCGACCTCGGCCACATCCTGGGTCGCCTGGCCGCCGAGTGCTCGGGTCGCACGCGGGCCGGCGGCTCGGCGCGCCTGCGCGAGGCGGTCCGGGGACGGCTCGAGCGGGCCGCGAACGACCCCGAGCGGCCGCTGCTGCCGCCGCGGGTGCTGCTCGAGCTCCGACGGGCCCTGGGCCCGCGGGACGTCCTCGTCTCCGACGTCGGGCTGCACAAGCTGTGGGTGGGCCGGATGTTCCCGGCGCACGAGCCGAACACCGTGCTGATCTCGAACGGCCTCGCGGGGATGGGCTTCGCGGTCCCCGCGGCGATCGCCGCCAAGCTCGTCCACCCCGACCGGAAGGTGGTGGCCGTCTCCGGGGACGGCGGGTTCCTGATGAACTGCCAGGAGCTCGAGACCGCGGTCCGCCTGCGGGCCGCGTTCGTGAGCGTGGTCTGGGAGGACGGCGCGTTCGGGTCCATCGCCTGGAAGCAGCGGGCGAGGTTCGGGCGCGCCTTCGGCACGGCCTTCGGGAACCCGGACTTCGTGGGGCTCGCCGGGTCCTTCGGGATGCCCGCCTGGCGGTGCGCGGACGCGGGGGAGCTGGCCCGTCGGCTCCGGGAGGCCCTCGTCCTGGACGTCCCGTCGCTCCTCGTGCTCCCCATCGACTACTCGGAGGACGTGGCGATCGCCGGCGAGCTCGGGCCGGCCGCGATCTGAGCCGTTCCCCCGCCCGAGGGACCCTCGCACGGGGGAGGGCCGATGGACGTCCGGTCGTTGAACGGGCCCCGCGCGGATGCGAGCATCGCCCGACGGAGAACCCGAGGGGAGGGCGTCCATGGAGCGGTCGAAGGCCACCGACTCCCTGCCGATCGCCGCCGGGGCGGCCGCGGTCGGCGGGCTCATCGCGTTCCTCGGCGTGTACCTGAACTGGTTCACGGTGACGGCGGGCGGCGTCCAGGCGGAGGTCCAGGGGACCGAGGACTGGACCGGGCTCGTCGCGGTCGTCGCCGGGCTCGCGGCGCTCATCGGCGGGGGCGCCGCGATGCTGATCAAGGAGGGCCCGGTGGGGAAGCTGGGCGCCGCCCTGGCCGCCGTGGGCGGGGTGTTCGCCGCGGCGATGGCGATCATCGCGCTCCTCCGCCTCGATGCGATCGCCCAGGACGTGGCCGGCGGCCCGGCCGACGGGGACTGGGCCACGGGCCTCTGGGTCTCGCTCATCGGCGGGCTCGTGGCGATGATCGGCGGCTGGCAGGCCCAGCGGGCGGAGGCCGGCGGCTAGGGGGCCGGCCCGCGGGCCGCCGGCGACGCTGCGTCCGGCCAGGCCTCGGTCCGACCGTCCCGGGCGGTCCCCGCGCACCCATCCGGGCGGTCCGACCCGTAGGATGGTTCCCGCAGGATCCGTGCGGGAGCGCCGGGAGGTCCGTATGCGGGTCGCCGTGTGCCAGATGAACCCCGGGGAGGACGTCGAGAAGAACCTCCGGGCCGCCGAGGAGCTGCTCGCCGAGGCCGCGGGGGCGGGGGCGGACCTCGCCGGCCTGCCCGAGCTCTTCGTGTACATGGGCCCGGCCGCCCGCCACGCCGAGGTGGCCGAGGAGGTCCCGGGCCCGACCTCGGCGCGGCTCGCCGAGGCCGCTCGGCGCCACGGGATGTGGGTCCTCGGCGGGTCGATCTACGAGCGGGATGGGGAGCGGATCTTCAACACGAGCCTGCTCTTCGACCGGCGGGGGGAACTCGTCGCCCGCTACCGGAAGATCCACCTGTTCGACGTCGACCTGCCCGGCCAGCCACCGATCCGGGAGTCGGCGACGCTGAGCCCCGGCGACCAGGTCGTGACCGCCGACGTCGAGGGGGTCCGCGCGGGGCTCTCGATCTGCTACGACGTCCGCTTCCCCGAGCTCTACCGGATGCTCGTGGCCCAGGGCGCGGAGCTCCTCCTCGTCCCCGCCGCCTTCACCGAGGAGACCGGCCGCGACCACTGGGAGGTGCTCCTCCGGGCGCGGGCCATCGAGGACCAGTGCTTCGTGGTCGCCCCCGCGCAGTGGGGGCCGTGGGGACCGCCCGAGGAGAACCGGCGCTGCCACGGGGACAGCCTGATCGTGGACCCCTGGGGCCGGGTCCTGGCCCGCCTGGACGAGGGGGTCGGGGTGGCCTGGGCGGACCTCGACCTCGCGGAGCTCCGCCGGGTGCGCGAGCGCCTGCCGGCCCTCCGCCACCGCCGCCTCGCACCCTCCTGCTGAACGCCCCGGTCGTTCGCGCGCGGCGGCCTCGGCCAACGTGCGGCCCGCGGGCCCCGCCGAGGGTGGGTGCACCGGCTCCGGTTGGACGCCGCGAGGGCCGTGGCGGCCTCGGCCTCAGCCGGCCGCCACCCGGACCGTCGCCGCCTCCTCCGTGGCCCCGACCTCCACCCTGGCCCCGTCCGCGATCCGGGCGTGGGCGTCGGGGTCGAGCACGACGACGGGGGGCGCCGTCCCGTAGAGCTCGTCGGCGACGATCGCCCCCAGCGCCACGAGGGGGTCCGGCTCGGCCAGCACGATCGCCGCGGGGGCGGTCCCGGCCC
>DATLZM010000389.1:0-4455 GCA_035573995.1 Actinomycetota bacterium
CGCCGGCCCCGCCCCCGTCGCCCGCGAGGGCCCCGACGCCCACCCCGACGCCGTCCCCGCCTCCCACGCCGGCCCCGGCCCCGGCGCTCCCGACCATCAAGCTGGTCCGGGGATCGACGCCCCAGGCGATCGCGGAGAAGACGGGGAGGTCCCCGGCGGAGATCGTGAAGATCCTGTTCGGCCTGGGCGAGATGGCCACCGCGACCACGCCGCTCCCCGACGAGGCCATCCAGCTCGTCGCCCACGAGCTCGGCTACGAGGCCGAGATCGTAGGGGTCGAGGAGGAGGGCGTGGGGGTCGAGGAGGAGGTCGACGAGTCCCGCCTGCGGCCCCGCCCGCCGGTGGTCACCGTGATGGGGCACGTGGACCACGGGAAGACGCTGCTCCTCGACGCGATCCGCAAGACCGACGTCGCCGCACGGGAGTACGGCGGCATCACCCAGCACATCGGGGCCTACCAGGTCCACCTGGACGGCCGGGAGATCACGTTCATCGACACCCCCGGCCACGAGGCCTTCACCGCGATGCGGGCCCGGGGCGCGAAGGTCACGGACATCGCCGTCCTCGTGGTGGCGGCCGACGACGGCGTGATGCCCCAGACCCTCGAGGCCCTGGACCACGCGCGGGCCGCCGGGGTCCCGATCGTCGTGGCCGTGAACAAGATCGACAAGCCCGAGGCCGACCCCCAGCGGGTCCGCCAGCAGCTCGTGGAGCACGAGGTCGTGCCGGTGGAGTGGGGCGGCTCGTACGAGTTCGTGGACGTCTCGGCGAAGACCGGGGAGGGGCTCGACAAGCTCCTGGAGACGATCCTCCTGGTCGCCGAGCTCGAGGACCTGAAGGCCGACCCCGAGGGGCCGGCCCGGGGGACGGTGATCGAGGCCCACCTGGACCGGGGCCGGGGCCCCGTCGCCACCTGCCTGGTCCAGCGGGGCCGCCTGGAGGTGGGCGACGCCCTCGTCGCCGGGACCACCTGGGCGAAGGTCCGGGCCATGCTCGACGAGAACGGCGCGCCGGTGAAGGTGGCCGGCCCCAGCAAGCCGGTGCAGGTCCTCGGGTGGTCGGCGGTCCCGGAGCCCGGCGACGAGTTCCGCGAGGTCGAGGACGAGCGGCAGGCCCGGCACATCGCGCAGGAGCGCGAGGCGCGGGCGCGCGCCGCCGAGCTCGTGGCGCAGCGGCCGCCGTCGCTCCAGGAGCTGCTCGCCCGGGCCACCGCCGAGGAGGTCCGCGAGCTGCCGCTCATCATCAAGGCCGACGCCCAGGGCTCGCTCCAGGCCCTCGAGGACCAGTTCCTCAAGCTGCCCCAGGACGAGGTGAAGGTGAACATCATCCGCGGGGCGGTCGGGGCGATCACCGAGAGCGACATCCAGCTCGCCCTCGCCTCCCGGGCCATCGTGGTGGGGTTCAACGTGCGGCCCGACGCCCAGGCGCGGGAGCTCGCCGAGCGGGAGGGCGTCGACGTCCGGCTGTACCGGGTGATCTACGAGGCGATCGACGACGTGAAGCAGGCGCTCTCGGGCCTCCTCAAGCCGAAGGAGGAGGAGGTCGAGCTGGGCCGGGCCGAGGTCCGGGCCACGTTCCGCGTGCCGCGGGTGGGCGTGGTCGCGGGGTGCTACGTGCTCTCGGGGAAGGTGGAGCGGAACGCGCGGGCCCGCCTGGTGCGGGACGGCGTGGTGGTCTGGCAGGGCCGCATCGCCTCCCTCCGGCGCTTCAAGGAGGACGTGCGCGAGGTGGCCGAGGGCTACGAGTGCGGCATCGGCCTCGAGAACTTCCAGGACGTCAAGGAGGGCGACGTCATCGAGGCCTTCGAGGTGCGCGAGGTGGCGCGCCGGATCTGACGCGGCCCGCGGGGCCGGTGGGGACGACATGCTGGTGGCGCTGGAGAGGTTCGACCTGCGCATCCCGGGCTGCGGTTCGCTCAAGGAGAAGCGGCACGTCGTGAAGACGCTCTCGGCCCAGATCCGCTCCCGCTACAACGTCTCCGTGGCCGAGGTCGACCACCACGACCTGTGGCAGCGCACGACGCTCGCCGTGTCGGCGGTCGCGGCCGAGCGGTACCACGCGCGGCGCGTCCTCCACGAGGTCGAGCGGTTCATCGAGCGCTTCCCGTCCGTCGAGATCATCGACGCGAGCCTCTCGCTCCACGCGCCGGAGGACTGACGATGCCGCAGGGGACCCGACCGAGCCGGGTGTCGGAGGAGTTCCGGGAGATCCTCGCCGAGGAGATCCCGAGGCTCAAGGACCCCCGGATCGGCTTCGTCACCGTGACCCGGGTGAGGGTCACGCCGGACCTGCGCCTGGCCCGGGTGTACTACACGGCGATGGGCGACGAGCGCGCGAGGAGGGCGACGGCAGCGGGGCTCCGGTCGGCCCGGGCCCACCTGCGCCAGGTGATCGGCCACCAGGTCCGGCTGAAGTTCCTCCCGGAGCTCGAGTTCCGGGAGGACGAGGGGCCGGCGGAGGCGGAGCGGCTCGGCGAGCTGTTCCGCCGGATCGAGGAGGAGCAGGCGGGCGGCGGGCCGGCCGGGGAGGGCGGGGGTGGCTGAGCCCGCGGCCCGTCCGGCGGACGTCGGCGAGGCCCTGGAGCGGGCGGCCCGGGTCCTCCGCGGGGCGCGGGCGGTGGCCCTCGCCTGCCACGTGAACCCCGACGCCGACGCGCTCGGCTCGATGCTCGGGCTCGCCCTGGTCCTGCGGGCCCGGGGGGTGGAGGTCGTGGCCTCCTACGGGAACGAGCCGCTCGAGCCCCCGCGGTGGGCGGCGGCGCTCCCGGGGGCGGAGCTGATCGTCGACCACCGGCGCTTCCCGCGGGCCCCCGCGGTGATGGTGACGTTCGACTGCGCCTCGATCGACCGGCTGGGGCCCCTCGCGGGGCCGGCCCGCAGGGCGGCGGAGCTGATCTGGATCGACCACCACGCGAGCAACGGCGGCGTCGGCACGATCGCCGTCATCGACCCGCGGGCCTCCTCGACGGCGGAGCTCGTCTACCGGCTCGTGCGGCGGATGGGCGGGCCGGTGCCCCCCGAGGCCGCGGCCTGCCTGTACGCGGGGCTCGTCACCGACACCGGGCGGTTCCAGTACGAGGCCACCACGCCCGAGACGCTCCGCCTCGCGGCCGAGCTCCGGGAGCACCCGTTCGACCACGCGCGGCTCGCCCAGGCGCTCTACGAGGACAACCGCTTCGCGTACCTGCGGCTCCTGGGACTCGCGCTGCAGCGGGCCGTCCTGGAGCCCGACGCCGAGCTGGTCTGGACCTACCTCACCCAGGCCGACCTCCAGGAGGCGGGGGTGGCGGCCTTCGAGACCGACGACCTGATCGACGTCCTCCGCACCGCCCGGGAGGCGGACGTGGCGGCGGTCGTGAAGCAGCAGCGCGACGGCCGGTTCAAGGTGAGCCTGCGGAGCCGCGGCGGCCACGACCTCTCGCGCGTCGCCGCCTCGTTCGGCGGCGGGGGCCACCGGCTGGCCGCCGGCTACACCTCGCGCCACGGGCCGGTGGAGACCGTGGAACGGCTGAAGCGAGCCCTCCGGGGCGAGCCGGTCGAGCCGTGAGCCCGGGCGCTGGGTCGGACCCGGGCGCGGCGCGAGCCGACGGACTGCTCCTCGTGGACAAGCCCCGTGGCCTCACCTCCCACGACGTGGTCGACGTCGTCCGCCGCGCGCTCGGCACGCGGAGGGTGGGGCACGCCGGGACCCTGGACCCGATGGCCACGGGGCTCCTCGTCGTGGGCGTGGGCCGGGCGACGAGGCTCCTCCGGTTCCTCGGGGACCTGCCCAAGACCTACGAGGGGACCGGGCGGCTGGGCGAGGAGACCGACACCCTCGACGCCGAGGGCCACGTGGTCCGGCGGGCCGAGGTCCACGTGTCCCGGGAGGAGCTCGAGGCGGCCATGCGGGCCCTGGAGGGCGAGTCGCTCCAGCGCCCGCCGGCCTACTCGGCGGCGAAGGTGGGGGGGCGGAAGCTGTACGAGGCCGCACGGAGGGGGGAGGCCCTGGAGGCCCCGCCCCGGAGGATCCGGGTGGAGGCCTTCGAGCTGCTCGGGTTCGACGGACGCGACTTCGACTTCCGCGTCACCTGCTCGGGCGGGACCTACGTGCGGGTCCTCGTGGCCGACCTTGGGCGGGCGCTCGGGTGCGGGGCGCACCTCGTCCGACTGGTGCGGACCGCGATCGGCCCGTTCACGCTGGGGGAGGCCGTCCCGCCGCAGGACGTCGGGACGCCGCTCCCGCTCGAGACCGCGGCCCGCCACCTCCCGCGCGTGGAGCTCACCTGGGACGAGGCCGAGGCCGCCCGGCACGGGCGGCCGCTGGGGCCCGCGGGCCTGCCCGGCCCCTACGGCGTGTTCGACCCCGCGGGGCGGCTCGTCGGCGTGTACCGGGACCGGGGCGCCGTGGCCCGCCCCGAGGTCGTCCTCTCGCCGGCCTGACCGGGCGCGGCGGGCGCCGTCCGCTACGCTGCCC
>DATLZM010000390.1:0-1020 GCA_035573995.1 Actinomycetota bacterium
GAGGGGACCCCCCTCGCCCTCGACGGAGAGGCCGGCGAGGTCCACGTGGACCCGCCGGCGGAGGTGGTCCGGCGCTTCGGGGTCCGGATCCGCGAGCGGGAGGAGGCGGAGCGGCGGGCCCGCGCCGCCGCCCGCGCCCCGGCCGCGACGGCGGACGGGGTGGCGGTCGACGTCGCGGCGAACGTGGGGCGCCCCGAGGACGTGCCCGCGGCGGTCGAGCTCGGGGCGGACGCCGTGGGGCTCTTCCGGACCGAGTTCCTGTTCATGGAGCGCGACCGGATGCCCTCGGAGGAGGAGCAGGAGGCCGCCTACCGCGCGGCCGCCGAGGCCCTCGGCGGCCGTCCCCTCACGATCCGGACGCTCGACGTGGGGGCCGACAAGCCGCTCCCCTACCTGCCCCAGGCCCCCGAGGCCAACCCGTTCCTCGGCCTGCGGGGGATCCGCCTGGCCCTGGCCGAGCCCGGGATCCTGCGGGCGCAGGTCCGCGCGATCTGCCGCGTGGCCGCCGACCATCCGGTCCGCGTGATGTTCCCGATGGTGGCCACGGTCCGCGAGCTCCGGGAGGCCAGGGGGATCCTGGAGGAGGAGCGGGCGCGCCTGGGCGGTCCGTCCCTCGAGGTCGGGGCGATGATCGAGGTCCCGGCCGCGGCGCTCCGGGCGGACGCGTTGGCGGCCCTCGTGGACTTCCTGTCGATCGGGACCAACGACCTCACGCAGTACGCGCTCGCCGCGGAACGCGGCAACGAGCGCGTCGCGGGCCTCGCGGACCCCCTCCACCCGGCCGTCCTGGCCCTGGTCCGGGCCGCGGTCGACGGGGCCCGGCGCCACGGTCGGTGGGTGGGGGTCTGCGGCGAGGCGGCCGGCGAGGAGGCCGCGGTGCCCCTGCTCGTGGGGCTCGGGGTCCGCGAGCTCTCGGTCCCACCGCCCCGGATCCCGGCGGTGAAGGAGGCGGTGCGCACGATCCGGGCCGCCGCCTGCCGCGAGCTCGCCCGCCGCGCGCTCGAGCTCGCCGACGCGGAC
>DATLZM010000391.1:0-1397 GCA_035573995.1 Actinomycetota bacterium
CGTCGTCGCTCGAGGCCACGGGTGGCGTCTCGGAGGGCCCGGCGGATCGCCTCCGCCTTCGAGATCCCCTGCCGGGCGGCGAGTCGCTCGACGGCGCGGTCGAGCTCGGGCTCGAGGTACACGGTCGTCTTCTTCATGCCATATACGGTACCACCCACATCCCTCAGGCCGGGGTCAGGACCTCCATCCCCAGGGCCGCGGCCGCCTCCGCCAACCGCGCGTCGTAGGTACAGATCGCCCCGAGGTCGTCCCCGAGGGAACGCGCCGTGGCCAGGTGGATCGCGTCGAGCGTGCGCAGCGCGGGAGGATCGAGCGTGGCCGCGGCCTGGATGACGGGCTCGTCCAGGTGCACCAGGGCGATCCGACGGAGGATCTCCCGCACCCGCGCCGGTGGCGTTCCGCCGATCCTGCGCGCCACGCGGTGGACCTCGATCCGCGCCACCACGCTCGATACGCGTTCCGGCCACGCAGCGAGCAGCCGGCGCAGGGCGGAGGTCTCCGGCTCCGCGACGACGAGCTTCACGATCGCCGAGGAGTCGAGGTAGAGCAGGTCACCCGGCATCGGCATCCGCCATGGAGCGGGCCGCCCTCGACCTCACATCCGCTCCTCGCGGAGTTCCCCCAAGGCCTCGGTCCCTCTCCTCGACGGCCTCCCGCGGGGAGGTGGCACGTCCAGCAGGTCGCCCTCGGGGGCGCTGGCTCGACCGGCCGCGACCAGGCGGGCCGTAGCCGAGGACGCCTCGGCGAGGGGCTCCAGACGGGCCACCGGTCGGCCGCGATCCGTGATCTCCAGACGTTCCCCGGCGAGCACCCGCCGGAGGTACCGCGAGAGGTGCTGCCGCAGCTCGCGCACCCCGACCCTGGCAATCCCCGGACGACCCATCGTGTACACGACGGTAGCACATCGTGCGCAGGCCGGGCCCTCGACGTCGGGGTAGCCTTGGGGGGTCATGGCGGGCGGCGTCGGGGGCTCGGCGGGTGCGCGCTTCCGGGTCCTCATCGTCGACGATCACCCGATCCTCCGGAGCGTGGTGCGGATGGCCTGCGAGGCCTCCTCGCTCCTGGAAGTGGTGGGGGAGGCGGCCGACGGGAACCGCGCGCTCGAGGCGCACGCCGAGCTCCTCCCGGACGTCGTGGTCCTCGACCTGATCCTCCCCGGCGTCGACGGGATCGAGGTGGCCCGGAGGATCAAGGCCGAGCGGCCCGAGACCCGGATCCTGGTCCTCACCGGGCGCACCGACGGCCAGGCCGTGCTGGCGGCGATGCGGGCCGGGGTCGACGGGTTCCTGGTGAAGACCTCGGGGGTCCGCGACATCGCCGCCGCCATCGAGCGGGTCGGCCGCGGGGAGCGGGTGTTCGCCCCCGAGCAGGAGCGCCGCGCGATCCAGGAGCTGGGC
>DATLZM010000392.1:0-3636 GCA_035573995.1 Actinomycetota bacterium
GCGTTCACGAGCGAGACCGGCTCGTGCACCACGGGCGAGAGCGCCCCCTTGAGCGCCGCGAGCGTGAGCACCCGGGTGTCGGCCTCGGCGATCCTCCCGAGGAACGCGCACTCGATCGCGCGGAGGGCGCCCTCGGCGAGCCCCGTGCAGAGCGCCCCCAGCCGCTCGGCGAGCCCCAGGAAGGGCCGGACCACCTCGGGCACCTCGGCGCCCGCCGAGACGTTCACGGCGTACGGCACGAACTCCCCGGCCAGGGCGAGCCGGACCATCTCCGCGATCTGGGTGCCGGCCTTGTCCTGGGCCTCGACGGTGGCCGCCCCGAGGTGGGGGGTGACGACCACGTTCTCGAGCCGGAACAGCGGGCTGTCGCCGGGGGGTTCCCGGGCGAAGACGTCGAGGGCCGCGCCGGCGAGGTGGCCGTCCTCGATGGCCTTGGCCAGGGCCTCCTCGTCCACGATCCCCCCGCGCGCCGTGTTCACCAGCCGCGCCCCCACCTTCATGAGCGAGAGCTCGTGGGCGCCGATCAGGCCCTCGGTCTGGGGGCCGCCCGGGAGGTGGAGGGAGACGAAGTCCGACTGCACGAGCAGCGCCTCGAGGGAAGGCATGAGGTCGACCCCGATCTCCCGCGCCCGTTCGCGCGGCACGTAGGGGTCGTACGCGATCACCCGCATCCCGAAGGCCAGCGCCCGCTGGGCCACCATGCTGCCCACCCGCCCCAGCCCGACGAGCCCGAGCGTCTTGCCGGCGAGCTCCACGCCCTGGTACCGAGCGCGCTCCCACCGCCCCGCGCGGAGCGCGGCATGGGCCTGGGGGATGTTGCGGGCCTGGGCCAGGAGGAGCCCGATCGTGTGCTCGGCGGCCGAGACGATGTTCGACCGCGGCGCGTTCACCACGAGGATCCCGCGCCTCGTGGCGGCGTCGACGTCCACGTTGTCGAGGCCGATCCCGGCCCGGGCCACGACCTTGAGCCGCGGCGCCGCCTCGAGCACCCGGGCCGTGACCCGGGTCTGGGAGCGGACGATCAGTGCGTCGTAGGGGCCGATCGCCGCGGCCAGGGCCTCGGGGTCCGTGAGGTCCTCCCGCACGTCCACCTGGAAGTCCCGCCGGAGGAGGGCGAGCCCCGCCTCGGAGAGCGGCTCGGTGACGAGGACCCGCACGGTCCCGACCCCGCTACCGCCGGCCGGCGAACACGTCCTCCGCCGCCGCCACCGCCGCCCCCCGCTTCACCGGGTAGCCCATGGCGTCGAGCGTCATCTCGAGCGCCGCGAGGCCCCGGACGATGTCGAGCTCGTCGTAGTACCCGAGGTGGCCGATCCGGAAGACCTTGCCCCTGAGCGGCCCCTGCCCCGGGGCGAGGATCACGCCGTGCTCCGCCCGCACCCGGGCCACGAGCTCGTCGCCGTCGATCCCCTCCGGGGCCCGCACGGCCGTCACGGCCCAGGCCCGCTCGGGATGCTCGCCGTAGAGGTCTAGGCCGAGGGCCCTGACCCCCTCCTTCACCGCCCGCGACAGGCGCTGGTGGCGGGCGAGCGCCCCCTCGAGCCCGTCCCTGAGGTAGACCTCGAGGGCCGCCCGCAGGCCCATCAGCACGTGGATCGCGGGCGTCCAGGGGCTCTCGGGGCTGGGGAGCTCGAAGGAGCGCTTGTACGCACGCCAATCGAGGTAGAACCGTGGCGAGGTGGACCGCTCCGCGGCCTCCCACGCGGCCGACGAGACCGCCACGAACGCGACCCCGGGCGAGGCCGAGAGCGCCTTCTGGGACCCGCCGACGGCCGCGTCGATCCCCCAGCCGTCGAAGTCGAAGGGGACCGCCCCGAGCGAGGAGACGGCGTCGACCGCCACCAGCGCCCCGGCGGCCTTCGCCACCCTGGCCACGGCCTCGACGTCGTGGACCACGCCGGTGGAGGTCTCGCTGTGCTGGACGAGCACGCCGCGGGTGGGCGCCTCGGCCAGGGCGGCCTCGACGTCGGCGGGGTCGACGGCCTTCCCCCACTCGTAGTCGATCCGGCGGACGTCCAGCCCGTACGCCGCCGCGATCTTGGCGAACCGCTCGCCGAAGTAGCCGGCCACCGGCACCACCACGCGGTCGCCGGGGGAGAACAGGTTGGCCACGGCGGACTCGAGGCCCCCGGTCCCCGAGCAGGTGAGGACCAGCACGTCGCTCCGGGTGCGGAAGACCTGCTTGAGCCGGTCCACGATCTCCCGCAGCAGCTCGCCGAAGGCCGGGCCGCGGTGGTAGACGAGGGGGCTCCCCTGGGCGAGCAGCACCTCGGGGGGGATGGGGGTCGGGCCGGGCGCCAGGATGATCTCGGGTCTGCTCATCGGACGCGTGGCTCCTCGCGACGTCGCCGGGGGAACGCAGCCTACCACGCGCGCCGGCGCCGCCCGCCTCCAGCACGCGCGCCGGCGCCGCCCGCCTCAACCCCGCGCCCGCGCCGGTTCTTCGTAGCCTGTCGAGGCAGGGATGAGCAGGCCACGGTGACGACGTTCCGCTTCCTCGTCGCGAGGTTCCTCGCGCAGCGGCTCCTGACGCTCGCGACCGTGGTGACGCTCGCCTTCACGATCGGCGTCCTCGTGGCGGGCCCGATCTACGCCGACGCCGCCCGCGAGGCGATCCTGGCCTCGGCCCTGCGCGGGGCGGCGGTCACCGTGAGGAACCTCCGGCTCTCGGTCTACGGGGGCCCCGGGTTCGACCTCGCGGGCACCGACGCCGAGGTGGCCGCCGCGCTCGAGCCGCTCCCCCTCCGCAGCCTGGTCCGGGAGGGGCTGGCCGAGGTCCGGCTCGCGGCCGGCCCGCGGGTCCTCTCCGCCCCCGTCCTGTTCCGGACCGGCGCCGCCCTCCACCTCGACCTCCGGGGCCGAGCGCCGGAGGGCCCCGGCGAGGTGGCGCTCCCGTCCTCGACCGCGCGGAGGCTCCGCGTCCGGCTCGGCGAGACGCTCCGGGCGTTGGGTCCGACCGGCGAGCGGACCGTGCTCCGGGTGGTGGGGACCTTCGCGCCGCCCGATCCCCGGGACCCCTTCTGGTTCGGCTCCGGCTCCCCCTTCCCCCCGCCCGACTCCACCTCCCCCTCCCCCGCCCTCGTCGCGCCCCAGGCCTTCCCGGCCGTGGCGGGCGAGCTCGGGCTCACGGCGATGTACGCGTGGGACGCCTACCTCGCGCTCGACGGACGCCCCTACGAGGAGGTGCGGACCGTGCCGGCGCGGATCGCCGCCGCCGTCCGCCACCTGCGAGGGCTCCCGGGCCTCGAGCGCCTCGCCACGGTCACCGGCCTGGACACCCTGATGGAGCTGGTCCGCCAGCGCGTGGAGAACCTCAGGGCACCGATCTCGCTGGTCGTCGTGCAGATCGCCGCGGTCGCGCTCGCGGTCCTCGCCGGGGTCGCCTCGCTCGCGCTCACCCGCCAGGCCTTCGAGCTCGCCGTCCTCCACTCCCGGGGCTTCCCCCGGCGGGCCCTCCTGTCGGCCCAGGCGGTCCAGGGGGCGCTCGCCGCCCTCGCCGCCCTGCCCCTCGGCCTCGCGGTCGGCGTGGGCCTGGCCCGCCTGGCGAGCCGGTCCAACGGCCCCGGGCTCCCCGGCGTCCTGTTCCCGGTCCGCCTCTCCCCGATCGCGGTCGCCCTGGCCGTGGGCGGGTGCCTC
>DATLZM010000393.1:0-12618 GCA_035573995.1 Actinomycetota bacterium
GATCTCGGTGGCGGTCGCGGTGGCGACGCCGCCCGCCGCCCCCCCGCCGTCCGCCTCCCCGCCCGGCGGGTCCCCCGCGGGCCGCTCGCGGCCGTCGCCGGAGGTCCGGGCGAGAATCGCCTCGATCAGGCCGGCCTTGCGGAGGCGCTGCGCGCCCTCGATCCCCAGCCCCTGGGCGATCTCCTGGAGCTCGGAGAGGACCTTCCCCTCGAGCGTGCTGCGGTCGATCGTTCCGAGGTCCATCGTCGGTCAGGCCCCTTCCTCGAACTGCTTCCTCAGGGCCTCCCAGTCCGCGAGGAACCGGTCGAGCCCGATGTCCGTGAGCGGGTGTCTCACGAGCTTGGTGAACACGTCGTAGGGCATCGTCGCGATGTCGGCGCCGGCGACGGCCGCCTCGACCACGTGCATCGGGTGGCGGAGGGAGGCCGCGAGCACCTGCGTCTCGTAGCCCTGGACGTCGTAGATCTCGCAGATCCGGCGGAGCACCTCCATCCCGTCGCTCGCGGCGTCGTCGATCCGGCCCAGGAACGGCGAGACGATGTACGCCCCGATCTCCGCCGCGAGGATCGCCTGCGCGGGGGAGAACACCAGCGTCACGTTCACCCGGACCCCCTCCTGGGTGAGGCGCTTGCCGGCCTGGAGCCCCGCCGGGGTCATGGGAACCTTGATCACGGCGTTCGGCCCGAAGCCGGCGAGCTCCATGCCCTGCCGGTACATCGCCTCCGCCTCGGGCTCCGTGGTCTCGAGCGAGACGTCGCCGTCCACCTCGGCCAGGATCTCCTTCCAGACCTGCTCGGGGGGCTTCCCCTCCTTGGCCACCAGGCTCGGGTTGGTGGTGACCCCGGACAGGACCCCCCAGCGGTTGATCTCCCTGATCTCCTCGATGCTCGCCGTGTCCAGGAACAGCCTCATGCCGTCCGTCCCCTCCTCCTCCGGCCCCCGGCCCGGACCTGGGCCGCCCGTTCGGTGGCCCGCTCCATCACCAGGTCGATGATCGAGGCGAGGGCCTGGTCGAAGCTGTAGTTCGGGATCACGGGGACCCCGTGCGACAGGGCCTGGCTCTTGATGTACCGCTGGAGGCGCCGGATCTTCTCGAAGCCCTGCTGGTACCGGACGGCCGGGCGCGAGATCGCATCGGCGCCCCGCACCGCGAAGTGGCTGCGGTGCATCTCCTCGTCTTCCACCGAGATGATAACGGGCACGGCGAGGATCCGGTCGGCGAGCGGCTCGAGGTCCAGGAAGCCCGGCACCACGTGGGCTCCCTCCACGATGATACTCGTTCCCTCGATCGCCGCGCGCTCGAGGATCGCGTTCACCCCCACGGCCACGGCCGCGGTCTGCTCCCGGAACCCCACGATCAGGCGGTCCTTCACCCGCGCAGGGGGCTCCCGGAGCGCCGTGTCGGCCTCGAAGGACGAGGTGTAGAGCGTGGGCATGAGCTCCCTGGAGAACAGCGCCCGCATGACCTCCCGGACCATGTCGGTGGCGACCACCCGGACGATCCCCAGGCGGGCGGCGAGCTGCGTGGCGAGCGTGGACTTGCCGACCCCCGTGGTCCCCCCGATCAGGAGGACGATGGGGACGTCGAGGGACTCCACCTCCCGCCAGCGGAGGAAGTTCCTCGCGTACCGGTCCCCCGCCACCTCCTCCAGGACCTGGACCATGAGGGCCGCGAGCTCCTCGCTCGTCACGTCCGGCCGGCCCATCGCGAGGAGCCGCTCCTCCACCGCCTCGGCCACCTCGTAGGCCCGGGCCGGCGAGAGGCCCGTGACCATGACCTGCGAGGCCGTGAGCCCCTTCGAGTACGGGAGCCCCGACTCGCGGTCCGAGATCCGGACCGTCGTGATCCGCCCTTCCTCCGTCACCGCCCTCCGCTCCGCGCCAGGGCCAGCTCGAGCACCCCCGCGATGGCCTCCTCGACCCCGAGGTCGCCCTCCACGGGCACCGGTCGGTTCCGCAGGAACACCACCTCGGCGCCGCGGGCCAGGGCCCGCTCGCACGCGACGTCGACCGCCGCCGCCTTCAGCTCGGTGAGGAGCACGTCGTAGGGCCTCGCTCCGTCCATGTCCGCCACGAGCCCCGCCCGGTCGGCCAGGCGGGCGCTCCACCCGACCACCCGGCAGCCGTGGGCCCGCTCCAGGAGCGCCGCCTGCCTCGCGGCGACGGGCCCCGGCGCCGTCGTGGCCAGGAACGCATCCCTGCCCCCCACCTCCCCGAGCGGCACGGGCTCGAAGTCCGTGACCAGGAACCGGGCATCCGGGCGCAGTCGCTCGACGTGGGATCGGAGGGCGGGGAGGTTCTCGGGCCCGGTCGGACTCCGGGCCATCGTAACAACGACGAGGTCCGTCAGCAACAGCCGGAAGGGCCCCAGGTAGCCGCCGAGGTACTCGGGGGGCGCGGTCGCCGGGACCACGAGGATCCCCGCGTCCCAGGGCATCGGGGGGACCGCCGAGCCGCTCCCCTCGAGCACCACGAGGCCCGCCCCGAGCCCCACGGCGAGCTCAGCCGCCGCCCGCGCGGTCGTGGCGTAGGGCGCGCCGGCGAGGCCGCCGCCCGCTCGGCGGGCGCCGATCGCGGTGACCTCGGCCGTGAGCGCGTCCTCGAGGTAGTCCGAGGCGGCGTGTTCCCCGCGGCGGACCAGCTCGAGGAGCGCCTCGACGTGGACCTCCCCGGCCCGCGCCACCTGGGGCTCGACGGGGCCGCCCCGGCCCATCGCCACCACCACCGGACGGAGGCCCCGCTCCCGGGCCACCCGGGCGGCCTCCGCCCCGACCGCGGTCTTCCCGGTCCGCTTCCCCGTCCCGATCACGCCGAGCGTGGGCACGGGGAGCGGGGGACCGGCGATCGGCGGGTCGAACCGGAAGTCCGCCCCGAGGTAGGGCACGCCCCGGGCCAGCGCCACGGCGGCGAGCTCCATCCGCTCCCGGTAGCCCAGGACCGGCTCGTCGGAGAGGTCCAGGACGCCCTCCGGCCGGAGCTCGTCGAGCGCCCGGCCCAGCGCCCCCGCCGGGTCGCCGTCGGCGAGCCGGACCGGCACGCCGAGGTCCGGGGGGCTGTGGGGATCGACCTTCTCGACGCCCCCGACGAAGAGCGCCGCCTCGACCTCGTGGCCCAGGGTCCGGGCCACGTCGATCCCCCAACGGGTCACGGGGGGGTAGTGCTCGCCGTCCACCAGCACCAGGACCCTCATCCGACCTCCCCGGGCCCGCAGCCCGCCCGGGCCCCGGCCGCTACTCGCCGGCCGAGCCCACCGGCTGCTCCCCCGCCGTGAGCTGCACCGGCGGCTCCAGCTCCCGGAAGTACTGCGCCCCGGTGGAGAGCGAGAAGTGGGCGATCACGTTCGAGCCGCCGAAGGGGAACTTCCGGAGGATCTTCACCTCGTCACCGTCGATCTCGAGCACGTTGTAGCAGGGCTTCGTGTAGCCGCGGAGCCGGAGGGAGGCGACCGTCCCGGCGGTCGCCACGTAGAGGTCCTCGATCCGCCACACGTAGGGGACGTGCTTGTGGCCGGAGAGCACGATGTTCACGCCCGCCTGGATCAGGACCTCGAGGAGGTCGCCGGCGTCGGCCACCGTGCTCCGCTCCCGGCCGGTCCCCGGCACAGCGATCAGGTGGTGGTGGAGGCAGAAGATCTTGACGTCGGCCGGGACGGCGAACTGCTCCCGGATCCAGTCGTAGCGCTCCCGACCCACCTGGCCCTCGTTCAGGTCCGGCTCGCTCGAGTCGACGCCGACGATCCGCACGCCGCGGACGTCCACGGCCCAGTGCCGGGGCCCGATCAGCTCCTCGAAGTGGAGGTAGCCGACGTTGCGCGCGTCGTGGTTGCCGCACACGGTGAGGACCCGGGAGCCTATCCGCTGCGCGTAGGCCACCCAGTTCTTGTACTCCTGCCGGTACCCCTCGTTGGTGAGGTCCCCCGTGCAGACCACGGCGTCCGGGGCGAGCTCGTTCAGCTCCACGATCACGCGGTTCATCAGGTTCGGCACGAAGTAGGGGGAGCCCACGTGGGGGTCGGAGATGTGGGCGATCGTGACCACGGCGCGAGTCTAGCGCGGGCCCGTGTGCGACGATGCCCCCGTGTCGGGGGTCGACCTCGTCCTCCTGGCGCTGCTCGCCGCCGCCGCCTACAGCGGCTACCGGCGCGGCGCGCTCCTCCAGATCCTCGCCTACGGCGGGCTCGGGGCGGGGCTCGTGGCCGGGGCGCTCCTCGCCCCCTACCTCGCGCGGGTCGCCGAGCGGCCGGAGGCCCAGGCCGGGATCGCGCTCGCGACGTTCCTCGCGCTCGGGCTCGTGGGCGACGGGATCGGCTGGCTCGTGGGATCGGGCCTCCGGGCCGCCGCCCACCGCTCGCCGCTCCGCGCCGCCGACCGGGCCGCCGGCTCCCTGATCTCGGTCGGCGCGCTCCTCCTCGCCACCTGGTTCGTGGCGCTGAACCTGGTCCACGGCCCCTCCCCCGCGCTCGCCCGCGAGATCCGCCGCTCGGCGATCGTCCGGGGGCTCGCGGCGACGCTCCCCGAGCCGCCCCCCCTCCTCGCCGGGGTCCGCCGGTTCCTGAACCGCTTCGGGTTCCCGGAGGTCTTCGCCGAGCTCCCGCCCGAGCCCGCGGCCCCCGTCCGGGGGCCCGCCCGCCGCGAGGTCCGCCGGGCCGCGGCCGCCGCCGACGACGCGACGGTCCGGGTCGTCGGGGAGGCGTGCGGGCGGATCCAGGAGGGGAGCGGCTTCGTCGCGGCCCCGGGGTACGTGGTGACCAACGCCCACGTCGTGGCCGGGGTCGGGGCGCCCGAGGTCCAGGAGCTGGACGGCACCGCCCACGGCGCGACCCCGGTCCTGTTCGACCCGGAGCTCGACGTCGCCGTGCTCAGGGTCGGCGAGCCGGTGGCGCCGCCCCTCGAGCTGGCGCCGGGGCCCGCGGAGCGGGGCGACGGGGCGGCCGTCCTGGGGTACCCGGAGGGGGGCGGGCTCTCCGCCGTGCCCGCCGCCCTCCGGGCCCGGCTGGACGCGGTCGGCCGGGACATCTACGGGCGCGGGAGGGTCCGCCGCGACGTCTACGAGCTCCAGGCGGTGGTCAGGCCCGGGAACTCGGGGGGCCCGTTCGTGGAGGCCGACGGGACCGTGCTCGGGGTGGTGTTCGCGGGCTCCACGACCGACCCGGGGATCGGCTACGCCCTGGCCTCGACCGAGGTCGAGCCGCTCCTGGAGCGGGCCGAGGGGCGGACGGCGCCCGTGTCCACCGGCCCCTGCCTCCGGTAGGGAGCGGCCCTACTCCTCCATCACCACGCGGACATCGCCCTCCCGGGAGAGCAGCGAGAACGACGTGATCTCGCCCTCCCGGCGGAACACGAGGGAGATACGGCTCGCCCCCACCCGCATGTTCCGGAGCTCGACGGTGTTGAGCCAGGGCGGGAGGTGCGGCTTGTTCACCGTGAGCAGGTTCTGGTGGGCCATGGCCGAGATCCCGAGCATCGCCTGGAGCATGAGGAACGGCGAGCCGGCGGCCCAGGCCTGGGGCGAGCAGGCCACGGGGTAGGAGACCGGGCGGTTGGGGCTCCGGCGGGTGAACCCGCAGAACAGCTCCGGCAGCCGCATGTAGTCGGCGTGGATCGCGGCGTCGAAGAGGGCGGTCGCCACCCGGTTCGTGGAGCGCACGAACCCGTACCGCTTGAGGCCCGCCGCGATCAGCGCGTTGTCGTGGGGCCAGACCGAGCCGTTGTGGTAGCTCATCGGGTTGTAGGCGGCCGCCGCCTTGCTCATCGTGCGGATCCCCCAGCCGGAGAACATGTCGGGGGCGAGGAGGCGCTTGGCGAGGGCCGCCGCCTTCTCCCGGTCCACGATGTCGCAGTACAGGCCGTGCCCGGGGTTCGACATGATGGTCCGGACCTGGCGCTTCTCGCCGTCCAGGGCGGCGGCGAAGTACTGCTCGTCCTCCATCCAGAAGGCCTCGTTGAACCGCTTGCGGAGCTCGTGGGCCTGGGCCAGGAGCCACTCCGCCCGGTGCTCGTCGCCGAGGGCGGCGAAGACGTCGGCCATCCGGGTCTTCGCCAGGTACACGTAGCCCTGGACCTCGGAGAGCGCGATCGGCGGCTCGGCCAGGCGGCCGTCGGCGTGGACGATCGCGTCGTGGGAGTCCTTCCACCCCTGGTTGCGGACCCCCCGCGGCGAGCGGGTCCGGTACTCGACGAAGCCGTCGCCGTCGAGGTCGCCGTACTCGTCGATCCACCGCAGCGCGGCCTCCGCCGCCGGGAGCATCTCCCGGGCGAACGCCAGGTCCCCGGTCCACCGCACGTACTGCGCGAGGAGGATCAGGAACCACGGCGTGGAATCCACCGAGCCGTAGTACGGAGTGTGGGGGATGATCCCGGCGCCGGCGAGCTCCCCCCGGCGGACCTCGTGGAGGATCTTCCCCGGCTCCTCGTCCCGCCAGTCGTCGACCCGCGTCCCCTGGTGGCGGGCGAGCAGCTCCAGGGCCTCCCGGGCCGGGCGGGGGTTCACCATCAGGAGCTGGTGGGAGCTGATCAGGGCGTCGCGGCCGAAGATCGTGACGTACCAGGGGATGCCGGCGGCCAGGACCCCGCCGCCGTCGGTCCTCGTGTACAGGGCCCGCAGGTCGCGGAGGCTCCGGTCCAGGAGCTGGTTGAAGAGCTCGTTGTCGGTGACGATGTGGGTGCACTCCCGCTCCCACTCCTCGTAGGAGCGGCGGAGCTCGTGGACGGCGACGTCGAACTCGAGCGGGCGGGCCCGCTCGCCGACGATCGGCTCCACCGTCATCGCCACCAGGCGGGTCTGGTAGGGCCCGAGCCGGAGCCGGAAGGTCACCGTGACCAGCTCGCCCTCGGGCTCGATCTCGTCGGGCGGCGAGGCGAACTCCACCCGCGTTGCGCGCCGCACGCCGTCGCGGCCGAGGTAGACGAACTCGATCGCCCCGTCCTCCACCTTGGGGGGCAGCCGGGTCCCGTGCTCCTGCGGCTCCCGGACCAGCCCCCGCACCTCGAAGATGTCGGCGAAGTCGGCGCCGAACGTGAACGAGAGCGCGACCGCCACCGGTCGGGGGTTGTAGTTCTTCACCCGCACCCGCTCGAACAGGCGCCCGTTGATGGCCCGGATCCGGCGGATGTTCAGGGTCTGCTGCGGGACCACGACGCGGTCCCCCTCGTACAGGTCGGGGTTCGTGAGGTCCACGTAGGCCATGTAGGCCCGCTCGGACGAGGAGGAGAGCAGGACCGGGTCGCGCCCCGAGACCTGCATGTGGAACCGTGACAGGAACCGGGTGTCCCGGGAGTAGAGGCCCAGGCCGAAGTCGGCCTCCTGGTCGAGGTTCCCCTCGAGGTCGCAGTAGAGGAAGGTGTCGCCCTCCTTCACCGCGAGGGTCTTGCTCGCGAGGTCCGTGACGAGGACCGGGGCGCCCGAGGGACGGCGCGCGTCGTCGAGCCGCGCGGGCTGTGGCTCCGCGCTCATCCCGGACACTCCCCCGCCCCGGAGGCGGCCCACCGCGGACGCGCCTTCACCGGGAGGAACGATATCGCCGCGGGCCGACGCCTTCCCGGAGCGCAGCCGGGCTCACGCCGCCTCCTCGACCTCGAGCCCCGCCCGGCGCGGCGGCACCCGGAGCACCCGCCACCCCGGCCCGAGGTCGGGCAGGCTCCCCCCCGCTCCCTCGAAGGCGAGGAGCGAGGGCCCGGCCCCGGACACGCAGACCGGGACCCCCGCCTCCCGGACCCTGGCGAAGGCCGCCGCGACCTCCGGGACCATGCCGAGCCGGACCGCCTGGTGGATCCGGTCCTCGAGGGCCTCGACCAGGAGCTCGGGGCGGGCGGTGAGGGCCACGACCGCCAGGGCGGCCCGGCCGGCGTTGAACGCCGCGTCCTCCAGGGGGACCTCGCGGGGGAGCGCGGCGCGGGCCGACACGGTGGGGAGCCGGGCCTCGGGGACGAGCACGACCGGGCGGAGCTCCGCCGCCGGGGCGAGCACCTCGGCCCGCCACCCGCCCCCCGCCCGGTAGGCGAGGGCCAGCCCTCCCCGGAGCGCGGCGGCCACGTTGTCGGGGTGGCCCTCGAGCTCCACGCAGAGCCCGAGCAGCTCGTCGGGCGGGAGACCGAGGCCGAGCAGGCGGTCGGCCAGGCCCACCCCCGCCACCACGGCGGCCGCCGAGGACCCGAGCCCCCGCTCCACCGGGATCCGGTTCCGGCCGTGGAGGCGGAACGGCGGCAGCCTCCGGCCGGCCAGCTCCGCCGTGCGGCGCAGGGCGGCGCTCAGCGCGTCCGAGCCGTCGCTGGGGAGCTCCCCGGCCCCCTCCCCCTCCCAGGAGACGCCGGGCGGGCCCTCCGTGTCCAGGACCACCTCGTTCAGGAGCTCGAGGGCGAGCCCGAAGCAGTCGAACCCCGGGCCGAGGTTGGCGGAGGTCGCCGGGGCCCGCGCCACGAGCCGCACGTCAGAGCCCCAGCTCCGCCGCGACCGCGGCGGGGTCCGCCGGCACCGAGGGCGGGTGGCCGGCCCCCTGGATCGCCCACTCGGGGTCCTTCAGGCCGTGGCCGGTGAGCACGCACACCGCCGTGGCGCCCCTCGGGAGCCGCCCCTCGCGGTGCAGGTGGAGCAGCCCCGCGACCGACGCCGCCGACGCCAGCTCGCAGAACAGCCCCTCGCGCGCCACCCGCCGGTAGGCCTCGAGGATCTCGCGGTCGGTGACCGCGAGGATCGCCCCCTCGGACTCCCGCGCCGCGGCGACCGCGCGATCCCAGGAGGCCGGGTTGCCGATCCGGATCGCGGTGGCGATCGTGGAGGGCTCCTCCACCGGGTGGCCGAGGACGATGGGGGCCGCCCCTTGCGCCTGGAACCCGTAGAGCTGGGGCGGCTCGGACACGACCCCGTCGCGGAGGTACTCGCGGTAGCCCATCCAGTGGCTCGAGATGTTGCCGGCGTTGCCCACGGGCACCAGGTGGAGGTCGGGGGCCCGCCCGAGCGCGTCGCAGATCTCGAACGCGCACGTCTTCTGGCCCTCGAGCCGGAAGGGGTTCACGGAGTTCACGAGGGTCACGGGGTAGCTCGCCGCGAGCTCCCGGGCGAGGGCCAGGGCGGCGTCGAAGTTCCCCTCGACCTCGAGCACCTTCGCCCCGTGGACGAGGGTCTGGGCCATCTTCCCCAGGGCCACCTTCCCCTTGGGTACGAGGACCGCGCAGCCGATCCCGGCCCGCGCGGCGTAGGCCGCGGCGGAGGCGCTCGTGTTCCCGGTGGAGGCGCACACGACGGCCTTCGCCCCCTCCAGCACCGCGGCGGTGATCGCGACCGTCATCCCGCGGTCCTTGAACGAGCCGGTGGGGTTGGCCCCCTCGTACTTGAGGAAGACCTCGCAGCCGGTCTCCTCGGAGAGCGGCCGCGAGCGGACCAGGGGCGTGCCCCCCTCGCCGAGCGTCACCACGGGGGCGTCGGGCGGGATCGGGAGCCGGTCCCGGTACTCGACGATCACGCCCCGCCACTGCGGGGCGTCGGGGCCCGCCGCACTCACCATTCGTCGGCCACCCGGAGGACGCTCCGCACCTCCTCCACCACCCCGAGCCCCCGCAGCTCCTCCACGGTCGCCCGCAGCGCCCCCTCCAGGGCCCGGTGGGTCACGAACACGAGCTGCGCGTCCTCGCCGGTCCCCTCCTGCCACACGCTCTTGATGGACACCCCGTGGCGGCCGAAGACCGCGGCGATCTCGGCCAGGACCCCCGGGCGGTCGACCACCTCGAGCAGGAGGTAGTACTGGTCGTGGTTGGCCTCGATGGGCCGGATCCGTCGCTCCAGCCGGCAGGTGCACCCCATGGCCCGCCCGCCGTGCACGAGGTGGCGGGCCACGGCCACGAGGTCGCCGACCACGGCGGTCGCCGTGGGCTCGCCGCCCGCGCCGCGGCCGTAGAACATGAGCTCCCCGGCCTTCTCCCCCTGGACGAACACCGCGTTGAACGGCCCCCGGACGGCGGCCAGGGGGTGGGCCGCCGGGAGCATCGTCGGGTGGACCCGGGCGGCGATCTCGCCGTCCTCGAGCTCCGCGATCGCGAGGAGCTTCACCACGTACCCCAGGCGGGCGGCGAAGGCGATGTCGTCGGCGGAGACGGACCCGATCCCCTCCCGGTAGACGTCCCCCGCCACGACCCGGGCGTTGAACGCGATCGAGGCGAGGATCGCGCACTTCGCCGCGGCGTCGTGGCCGTCGACGTCGGCCGTGGGGTCGGCCTCCGCGTACCCGAGGCGCTGCGCCTCGGCCAGGGCCTCCTGGAACGAGAGCCCCTCCTCCGACATCCGGGTGAGGATGTAGTTCGTGGTGCCGTTCACGATCCCGATGATCCGGGCCACCCGCTCGCCGGCGAGCGAGCCCTTGAGGGGACGGATCAAGGGGATCCCCCCGCCCACCGCGGCCTCGAAGTAGAGGTCCAGCCCCCGGCCGTCGGCGGCGTCGAACAGCTCGCGCCCGTGGTTCGCGAGCAGCTCCTTGTTCGCGGTGACGACGGGCTTGCCGCGCTCGAAGGCCTCGAGGACGAGCGAGCGGGCCGGCTCCACGCCGCCCATGAGCTCGCAGACCACCTCGACCGCGGGATCCTCCACCACCGCCGCGGCGTCGGTCGTGAACCGGTCCGGCGCGACCGGGACGTCGCGGCGCCGCGCGGGGTCCCGGACCGCGACCCGGACGACCTCGAGGCGCAGGCCGGCCCGCATCGCGATCTCCTCGGCGTGCTCGCGGAGCAGCCGGGCCACCGCGGCGCCCACGGTCCCGCAGCCGAGCAGGCCCACCCCCACGGTCCTCACGGGCCGGCCTCCACGAACGCGCCCATCACGATCTCGTCCTCGTAGCCGTGGGCCTTCTTGGAGTGGCGGCGGAGCCTGCCCTCCTCGACGAACCCGAACCGGCGGTAGAGGCGGATCGCCGCCCGGTTCCCCGGGTAGACCGTGAGCGAGAGCTTCTCCACCCCGACCTCCCGGGCCCAGCGGAAGGCCTCGGCGAGGAGGGCCGCGCCGACCCCGCGCCCCCGCCAGGCGGGCAGCACCAACATCCCGAGCGTCGCCACGTGGCGGGTCACCGGGTGGCGCTCCCGCTCCACGTCGAGGTGGCCCACCACCCTGCCGTCCGCGACGGCCACGACCTGGGCCCGGTCGTCCCCCCAGGACCGCCGGAACCGCCGACGGACCTCCCCCTCGTCGTGCCGCGGCTCCTCCGAGCGGATGTACCTCCCCTCGGCGGCGACGACCCGGAACACCTCGAGGAACCCGGGCGCGTCGGCCGGCCGGGCGGGCCGGACCTCGACCCCCGCCGGGGGCCGGGCCTCGGGGGCCGCGGCGGCCGGGGCCTCGAGTCGATCGAGGTCGGCGGCGTCCTCGCGGCGGAGCCACGGCCGCACGGCGCCGTCGGGGCCCACCGCCACGACCGCCGGGCGGCCGACGCGGTTGTAGTTGCTCGCCATCGAGTACGTGTAGGCCCCGGTCGCGGCGAACGCGAGGAGGTCGCCGGGCCCCACGTCGGCCGGGAGCTCCACGCCCTCGGCCAGGACGTCCCCCGACTCGCAGTGCCGTCCGACGACGTCGAAGGCCGCCGTCGGCGCCGGGCGGGGCGGCCCGGCCAGGGCGACGGTGTACCTGGCGCCGTAGAGCATCGGCCGGATGTTGTCCGACATCCCGCCGTCCACCGCGAGCAGCCGACGGCCCCCCACCTCCTTCCGGGTCCCCACCCGGTACAGGGTCACCATCCCCGCCCCCACCACCGAGCGGCCCGGCTCCACCACGGTGTGGGGGACGGCGAGCCCCCGCGCCCTCGCCCCGGTCCGCACCCGCTCCAGGAGGGCGGGGGCGAGCGCCGCGAGGTCGAAGGGCCGCTCGTCGGTGTAGGCCACGCCGAACCCCCCGCCCAGGTCGAGCCACTCGGCCGAGAACCCGACCTCCTCCCGCAGCCGCGCCAGGAGGTCGAGGAGCACGTCCACCTCCTCGAGGTAGGGCTCGGCCTCGAGCACCTGGGAGCCGATGTGGGCGTGGACCCCCACGGGGCGCACGTGGGGCAGCTCGAGGGCCCGCGCGACGAGCGCCGGGAAGGCCTCGAGGGGGGTGCCGAACTTCGACCGCGGCCCGCCGGTGCGGATCTTCTCGTGCGCCCCCGCGCCCACCTCGGGGATCACGCGGAGGAGCACCGGCTGGACCGCCCCGGCCGCCGCGGCGACGGCCTCCAGGCGCTCGAGCTCGCCCTCGTTGTCCACGTTCACCAGGCGGACCCCGGCCTCCACCGCGAGCGCCAGCTCGGCGTCGGACTTGTTGTTGCCGTGGAGCACGATCCGCTCCCCCGGGGCCCCCGCCCGCAGGCAGGCCTCGAGCTCGCCGTCGGTGGAGGCCAGGAGGTCCAGCCCCTCCTCGAGCACGAGCCGGATCGCGGCGTGCGAGGTGAAGGCCTTCACCGCGTAGAGCACGTGGGGGAAGAGCGAGCCGAACAGCCGGGCCCGCTCGCGCACGTGCGCCTCGTCGACGACGAGGAGCGGCGTCCCGTGGGCCCGGGCGAGCTCCGTGGCGGCCGCCCCGCGGATCTCGAGGCCCCGCGGGCCGAACGCCGCGCCCGCCGGCCACGGCCCGCCCGCCGGGAGCGCGTCTCCCGTCCGGCGCGCGACGACC
>DATLZM010000394.1:0-1326 GCA_035573995.1 Actinomycetota bacterium
GGCGTGCTCGAGCGGCGGTTCGGCGACGAGGTCCTGCTCGCCGCCCGGGGACGGCGGGACGTGGACCGGCTCGCGGGGACCGGGGCGGCGGTCTGGGAGCTGCTCGACGGGCCGCGGACGGCGGCCGAGCTCGCGGCGGCGCTCGAGGCGGCCTACGAGGCCGAGCCCGGGTCGATCGAGCGGGACGTCCGGGCGCTCCTCGAGGACCTGGCGGCCCGGGGCTACGTGGAAGAGGTGGCGGATGGCTGAGGGGCTCGACGCGGCCGGGGCGGTGGGCGAGGTCGACCGGTTCGACGCGGGCCGGGCGGTGCGGGCGGTGGCCCGGTTCGGCCTGCCCGGCGCGGAGGGGGTCGAGGGGCTCCGGGTGCCGGAGGCGCGGTGGGAGGAGTTCCGGCGGCTGGTCGTGGCGGAACGGGTGAGCGGGCTCGCCGTCGCGGCGGCGGAGGAGGGAGCGCTCGAGCTGGCCGAGCCGCAGTGGGAGGACCTCCTCGCCGCGCACCGGGACGCGATGGCCTGGTGCCTGGGGCTCGAGCGGCGGCTCCTCGAGCTCGCCGAGGCGTTCGAGGCGGCCGGGGTGCGGTTCGTGGTGCTGAAGGGGCCGGCGTTCGCCCACGCCGTCTACCCCGACCCCTCGTGGCGGTCGTTCGGCGACCTCGACCTGCTGGTGCGGACCGGGGACTGGCGGCGGGCGCTCGCGGTCCTCGCGGCGCTCGGGTGCACGAGGCGGCTCCCCGAGCCCCGGCCGGGCTTCGACGAGCGGTTCGGGAAGGCCGCCACCCACCGCACGCCCGAGGGGGAGGAGATCGACCTCCACCGGACCCTGGTGCTCGGCCCGTTCGGTCTGTGGATCCAGCCCGAGAAGCTCTTCGAGCGGACCGCCGCGTTCGAGGTGGGGGGCCGGAGCCTGCCCCGGCTCGACGGCACGGGGCTCCTGCTCAGCGCCTGCGTCCACGCCGCCCTCGGGCAGCGGCGGCCGTTCCTCCAGACCGTGCGGGACGTGGCGCAGGTCGCGGCGGTGGCGGAGGTCGACTGGGAGGCGCTCGGCCGGTGGGCCCGCGAGTGGAGGCTCGGGGCGGTCCTCCGCCACGCGTTCGCGCAGGCGTCGGAGGCGCTGGGGTCGCCCTGGCCGACCGGGGCGCGGGAGGCGCTGGGCCGGGAACCCACGCGGCGGGAGGCGCGGATGCTCGAGGCCTACACGGGGACGCGGCGGTACCGGGGCGGGCCGGCCCTCGCGACGCTCCACGCGATCCCCGGCCTGCGGTCGAAGGCGGCGTACGTGCGGGGCCTGCTCCTCCCGGACCGGGGGTTCGTGGCGGCCCGGTCGGG
>DATLZM010000395.1:0-4708 GCA_035573995.1 Actinomycetota bacterium
CCGGCCCTCGAGCTGCGCCCGCCGCTCCGGCGGCAGGCCCTGGGGATCGACGGGGTGGACCAGGGCCGCGAGCTTCGGCCCGAAGCCCGCGCCGCTCCTGATGAGCGCGCCGAGCTCCACCGGGAGCGGGGGGGCGGAGACGAAGACCAGCGCGGTGTCGGCGGCCGCCGCGGTCCGGAGCCGGGAGAGGACCGGGTGGAGCGAGCGCGCCGAGGCGTGCGAGACCGTGGCCAGCGCGTCGAGGAACGCGGCCTCCGAGACCGACTCGGGCGGGAGCTGGGCGGTGGCCAGCCGCAGCACGTAGCCCGACCGGGCCAGGTGCATCCCGATCGAGGCCGCCACCGAGACCGCCTTCTCGAAGGCCGGGCGGTGGGCCTCGCCCAGGGCCGCGGCCCGGGTATCGAGGAGCACGAGGGCGGCCGAGCGCCGCGACGACTCGTCCTGGCGGATCATGAGCTGCCCCGTCCTCGCGACGCTCGGCCAGTGGATCCGGCGGAGATCGTCGCCCTCCGCGTAGGGGCGCATCGTGTAGAACTCCTCGCCGGTCCGGAACAGGTGCTTGGCCCGCGAGACCCCCGTCCCGAACCCCACCGGGGACCCGTCCGGCGCCCGCAGGTCCTCGATCTCGGGGGTCACCGTGAGCTCGTCTCGGAGGTCGAAGACGAGCCGGAGACGGGTCAGGGCGAAGGGGTCGGAGACGTCGATGGTGAGGGGGCCGAGGACGTACCGCCCCCGACGGTGCGCCACGAGCGGGTAGGACACCCGCTGGTGGTTGCGGGCCGGGATTCCGGTGAGCACGAGCCGGGCCGGCCGACCCAGGGCCGAGGGGACCCGGTCCTCCACCAGGAGGAACGAGGTGGCGAGCGCGCCCCGGTTGTGGATCTCGAGCTCGACCGAGGACCGCTGCCCGGGCCGGACCCGGACCTCGGACAGCCGGCGATGGACCTGGAACCGTTGGTGGCTCCAGCGGGCGAACAGCGCGGCGGCGAAGGGGAGCGCCACGAGGCCCACCGCGACGATGTGCATCGCCGGCGAGCCCAGGAGCCGGGCGGCGAGCCAGAGCGCGATCCCCGCGGCGAGGACGGCGGCGCCCCGGCCCGAGGGCATCAGCCCCCGCCGGTCACGGGGACCGGCGTCTCCTCGAGGACCTCGCGGACGACCTGCGGCCCGGACCGCCCGCCCATCATCGCGTCGGCGGTCACGATCACGCGGTGCGAGAGGACCGGCACCGCCAGCTCCTTCACGTCGTCGGGGATCACGTAGTCCCGCTCCCGGGACGCGGCGAGCGCCCGGGCCGCGCGGAGCAGCATGATCGAGGCCCGGGGGCTGGCCCCGAGGTAGAGGTCGCCGTGGCGGCGGGTCGCGTCCACGAGGTCCACGATGTACCGGCGGACCGCGGGGGCGACGTGCACCAGGCGGGCCTGCGCGATCATCTCCGCCACCGCCGGGGCGTCGGCCACGGGCTCGATCTCCTCGAGCGGCGAGGACGCGCCGTGGGTGGAGAGGATGTCCGCCTCGACCTCGAGGTCCGGGTAGCCCAGCGACAGCCGCATCATGAACCGGTCGAGCTGGGCCTCGGGGAGCGGGTACGTCCCCTCGTGCTCGATCGGGTTCTGGGTCGCGATCACCATGAACGGGGTGCCGAGCTGGTAGGTGACCGTGTCCACGGTGACCTGCCGCTCCTCCATCGACTCGAGGAGCGCCGACTGGGTCTTGGGGCTGGCCCGGTTGATCTCGTCCCCCAGGACGATGTTGGCGAAGATGGCGCCGGGCTTGAACTCGAAGTCGCCGCGCTCCTGGTTGAAGACGTTCACGCCGGTGATGTCCGAGGGGAGCAGGTCCGGGGTGAACTGGATCCGGCGGAAGGAGCAGTCGATGGACCGGGCGATGGCCTTGGCGAGCATCGTCTTCCCCACCCCCGGCACGTCCTCGATCAGGACGTGGCCCTCGGCCACCAGGGCCACGAGGGCCAGGCGGATCTCGCGCTCCTTGCCCCTGACGACCCGCTCGACGTTGCGCTCGATGTCGTGGAACCGCGCGGCGAACCGCTCCCAGTCCTCCGTCCGCTCTCGCGCCTCCACGACCACCTCCCGGCCGCCCCAGGGGTCCATCTTATCCGGGAGGGATACGGACGGGGCGGCCTCCCGGTTCCCCGCCATCCGACGGTCGGCGAGCC
This sequence comes from Actinomycetota bacterium, assembly GCA_035573995.1. Lineage (GTDB taxonomy): Bacteria > Actinomycetota > UBA4738 > UBA4738 > HRBIN12 > DATLZM01. The sequence goes on from DATLZM010000395.1 coordinate 2,177, forward strand.
CCGGGGGTTCCCTCCGCCGCCCCGAGGGGGACGGCGGGAGCGGGGTCGGCTGGGCCCAGGGCGCCGGCGGGCACCGGCCGCATCGAGGGCCCGACCCGAGGGGAGGGACGCGGCGGCCGGGGCCGAGCCCAACCGGGTGTTCGGACGCCCCGCGCGGCCCCTTTTTCGCTACTTCCAGGCATCCGATCCGTGGGCTCGGCCCCGGCCGCCGCCACCCGAATCACATCAGTGTCATCCCCCCGTTGCAAGCACCTCCGCCCGGAGGGTCGGCCCCGACGGACCCGGGGGCCGTATACTCGCGGTGAACCCGCCGATGGGAAGGGCCCTCGTCCTGAACGCCTCGCACCAGCCCCTCGCGGTCGTCCCGGTCCGCAGGGCGGTCCTGCTCGTCCTCAAGGACAAGGCGGAGGTGCTGGTCCCGGACCACCAGGTGTTCCGCTCGGAGCGGCTCACGATGGAGGCGCCGTCGGTGGTCCGGCTCCGGTACTTCGTCAAGGTGCCGTTCCGGGCGCGCGCCCCCCTCACGCGACGCGCGGTCTTCGCGCGCGACGGATGGCGCTGCCAGTACTGCGGCGCGCAGGCCGAGAACCTGGACCACGTGATCCCGAGATCGCGCGGCGGGCTCCACGTGTGGGAGAACGTCGTGGCCTCGTGCCGCCGGTGCAACGCGCGGAAGGAGAACCGCCTCCCCCACGAGGCCGGGCTCCGGCTCGTGCGACAGCCCTTCGCCCCGGCGGACGGCTTCCGCCTGTCCCTGGGCCGGGTGGAGCCGGCCTGGGAGCCCTTCCTCTCCTAGCCCGGGCCCCGGCCCGGGCGGGGACCGCCGGATCCAGGGGCGCGGCGCGGCGCTGAGCCCTCGGCCGTCCCCGGACCTCCCTCGTTCCTCCCGCAGGATCCGCGCTTCCACGTCCTCCTCGCTTGACCGGGTGGAGTAATAGTGGCATAAAAGTGGCCCGAAGTGGAGGAGGAGGGGAGAGGGCGTGGCCGAGCTCCTCGGCACGCACAGCTACCAGCTCGACCCCAAGGGGCGGATCTCGCTGCCCGCGCGGTTCCGGGAGGCGCTCGCCGATGGCGCCTTCCTCACGCTCGGGCAGGACGGGTGCCTCTACTGCTTCCCCAGGGCCGAGTGGGAGGCGCGCGCCGAGGAGGTGCGCCGCGCCCCCCTCTCCGACCCCGACGGGCGCGCGTACGCGCGGATGTTCTTCGGGAGCGCCGAGCCGGTCGAGCTGGACGCCCAGGGGCGCCTGGTCGTGCCGCAGCGGCTCCGCGCCCAAGCGGGCATCCGGCGCGAGGTGGTCGTGGTGGGCGTCTTCGACCGGCTCGAGATCTGGGACCGGGAGGCCCATGAGCGCTACCTCGAGGCGTACGGCGGCGCGTACCAGGCCGGCACGCTCTACCCGGGTCGGCACGGGTAGGCGTCGAGGATCCGAGGAGGGACCCGTGGGATCAGGCTCGCGAGGCGAGGTCCGCCAGACGGTCTCGCTGCTCCTGTTCGCGACCGTGGCGCTCGTGTTCCCGCCAGGCGTCGCGCTGCTCGTGCTGCGGCTGTTCGGGCGCGTCCTTGGATGAGGGGCTCCCGCACCGTCCGGTCATGGCGGCGGAGGTGGTCTCGCTGCTCCGCGGGAGGAGGACCGTGGTCGACGCGACCGTCGGCGCGGGCGGCCACGCCGAGGCGCTCCTCGAGGCAGGGGTGCGGCACGTGATCGGCATCGACCGGGACCCCGAGGCCGTGGTCCTCGCGGCCCGCCGCCTGGCGCGCTTCGGGCCGAGGTTCCACGCCGTCCGCGCCCGGTTCTCGGAGCTGCCCGTGGGGAACCGGGTCGACGGCGTCCTCTACGACCTCGGGGTCTCGTCGATGCAGCTCGAGCGGGCCGAGCGGGGCTTCGGGTACCGCCTGCCGGGGCCGCTCGACATGCGGATGGAACGGAGCGGGCCCACCGCGGCCGACCTGGTGAACGGGCTCCCCGAGGCGGAGCTCGCGCGGATCATCTCCCGCTACGGGGAGGAGCCGCGGGCCGGCCGGATCGCGCGGGCCATCGTCCGTGCCCGGGCGAGGGCGCCGATCAGGACCACGGAGGACCTCGCCCGGGTCGTCGCGGGCGCCGTCGGGAGGCGGCGGGGCGGCCCCCACCCCGCTCGCCGGACGTTCCAGGCGCTCCGCATCGCGGTCAACCGGGAGCTCGAGGAGCTCGCCGCCTCCCTGCCGCTGGCGGTCGACCTCCTCGCTCCCGGGGGCCGCGTGGTCGTGATCTCCTACCACTCCCTCGAGGACCGGATCGTGAAGCGGGCGTTCCGGGACGACCCGCGCCTCGAGGTCCTCACGAGGAAGCCCCTCCGTCCGGGCCCCGAGGAGGTCCGGGCGAACCCGCGGGCCCGGAGCGCGAAGCTCAGGGCCGCCGAGCGGATCGGCGAGGTCCGGCTCCCGGCCGAGGAGGCGGCGTGAGCCCGGGAGCGGCGGCCGGCGCGGCCGCCCCCGACCTGGGCGTCCTGGCCCCGGCCCCTCCCCTCCGCCGGGGGAGGGCGGGGGGCGCC
>DATLZM010000396.1:0-7380 GCA_035573995.1 Actinomycetota bacterium
GGTGAGGGTCGAGCGTCGCGTGCCCCCGCCGCGCCGCCTCCGGGGGCGGCTGGCGGTGGCGTTCGTGGTCTCCGCCGGCCTCGCCTCCGGGCTGCTCGCCCTCGGCTCCTACCTCCTCGTGCGGGAGGCCCGGTTGCGCGATTCGCTGGAGCGGGCCGAGCGCCTCACCCGGCTGGTCCTCCTCCACCAGGCGCGCGGGCTGGGGCCGGGCGTGGACCTGCAACAGTTCGTGGAGTCGTACCGGCGGCTCGAGGTGCCCGCGGTGCTGTTCGCCGGGGGCGAGCGGTACGCCTCGGACCCCGCGGTCGACCCGGAGATCCCCCGGGGGCTGCGCCGCCTCGTCGAGGGTGGGGACCTCGCGTACCAGCGCATCGAGGTGGGGGGCGAGCCCGCGCTCGTGGTCGGCGGGCGCGCGCCGGGATCTTCGGCCGAGCTCTACTTCGTGTTCCCCGAGGGGGGGATCGCGCGGGACCTGCGGTTCCTGGCGGCCGTCCTCTCGGTCGGGTGGGCCGCGGTGACGGCGACGGTCGGGGCCGTGGGGTGGGCCGTGGCCGGGCGGACCCTGGCGCCGGTGGGAGCCGCGAGCCGGGCGGCGCGAAAGGTCGCGGAGGGGGTGCTGGAGACCCGGCTGCCGGCCTCCAGCCGGGACGAGTTCGGCGACTGGGCGGCCGCGTTCAACGAGATGGCCGAGGCCCTCGAGGCCAAGATCCGGGCGCTCCAGGAGGCGGAGGCCAGGGAACGGCGGTTCACGTCGGACGTCGCGCACGAGCTGCGGACGCCGCTCACGGCGCTGGTGGCCGAGGCCTCGCTCCTCGCCGAGCACCTGGCGGCGATGCCGGAGCCCGCCCGGCGCCCGGCCCAGCTGCTCGTCGGCGACGTGGCCCGGCTCCGCCGGCTGGTCGAGGACCTCATGGAGATCTCCCGGCTCGACGCCGGCGTGGAGCGGGTCGAGCGGGACGTGCTCGAGCTCGGGGAGCTCGTGGCCGCGGTGGTGCGGGCCAGGGGCTGGGGCGAGGCCGTGACCCTCTCCCTCGAACCGGTCGTCCTCGCCACCGATCGGCGGCGGGTCGAGCGGATCGTGGCGAACCTCGTCGGGAACGCGGTGGAGCACGCCGGCGGCGCGACCGTCCGGGTCGGCCGGGAGGGGGCCGAGGCCGTGGTCGAGGTGGTCGACCGGGGCCCCGGGATCGCCCCCGAGCACCTGCCGCACGTGTTCGAGCGCTTCTACAAGGCCGATCCCTCCCGGGCCGCCGGCGGGACCGGGCTGGGGCTCGCCATCGCCCTGGAGCACGCGCGGCTCCTGGGCGGGGGGATCGAGGTCGCGAGCGAGGTCGGCGCGGGGACCCGGTTCACCCTGCGCCTCCCCGTGGCCGAACCGTTACGCGACGGTGACACGGGCGTTGCGCGGGCCCTCCACGATGGTCGGGTGGACGGTCGAGGAGGAGGGCGACGATGAGACGGCTGGTGATCCTGGTGACCTCCCTCGGGATCCTCGCGGGCTCCTGCGGCGAGCGGGGCCCGGGGAGCCTGGGGCCGGGGCCCGGCGGGCCCGCGGGGACGCCGAGCGGGAGCCCCACCGGTGGGGCCGCGCCGCCCACGAGCCCTCCCTCGGGCGAGACGATGACGTTCGAGGTCTGGCTCGCGCGCGGGGACCGGTTGTTCGTCGTGCACCGCACGGTCCCCGCCTCGCCCAGGGTGGGGACGGCCGCGGTCCAGGCGCTCCTCGGGGGCCCGACCGACGAGGAGCGCGCCGCGGGGCTCACGACCGCGGTGCCCGAGGGGTCCGAGCTGCTCGGGCTCACGGTGGAGAGGGGGCTCGCGACCGCCGATCTCTCGGGGGCGTTCGCATCCGGCGGGGGGACCCTCTCGGTCCGGATGCGCCTGGCGCAGCTCGTCTACACGCTCACCCAGTTCCCCACCGTGGAGGGCGTCGCCGTGGAGCTCGACGGCCGGCCCGTCGAGGTGTTCTCGTCCGAGGGACTGGTCCTCCGCGCGCCGCTCACGCGGGAGGACTTCGCGGACCTCCTGCCCCAGATCCTCGTGGAGGAGCCCGCCATCGGGCAGGAGGTCACGAGCCCGGTCACGATCGCCGGGACGGCCGACGTCTTCGAGGCCACCGTGAGCATCCGGATCCTGGACGCCCGGGGCGACGAGATCGTCCGGACCTTCACCACCGCGACCTGCGGGACGGGCTGCCGGGGCGACTTCGAGGAGCGGGTCCGGTTCGAGGTCGGAGAGACCCAGCCGGGCACGATCGTGGTGTACGAGTCGAGCGCGGAGGACGGCTCGCCGCTGCACGTGGTGGAGATCCCGGTGGTGCTCGTGGCCTGAGCGGGGCCCGCGGCGGGCTGGTAGGCTGCGCCGCCGTGAGCCCCGAGCACGTGCCGGCCTGGGAGCGGCGGTTCCGGGCCCCGACCGTGTCCTTGCCGACCTGGTCCCGCGCCGCGCCGGACCGGCTCGTCTACGCCACGAACGAGGGCGGGGCCTGGCAGGTCCACGCCTGGGACCTCGCGTCCGGATCCCGGCGGCGGATCACCGACGACCCGATCGGGGTCCCGGACGGCGCCCCCACCGCCGACGGCCGGGGCGTGGTCTGGCTCCGCGATGAGACCGGGGACGAGTTCGGCCGTCACCTCGTCGCCCCGTTCGAGGGCGGCGAGCCGGCACCGCTCTTCCCCGGGGTCCCCGAGGGGTGGCCGGCTGGCCTGGCGCTCGGGCGCACCGTCTCGGCGGTGGGCCTCGCCCTGCGCGACGGCTCCTTCTCCGTCTGGCTCGCGCCGGCCGGCGGCGCGCCCCGGGAGCTGGCCCGGCACCGCGAGCTGCTCGAGGTGGGGGGCGCGTGGCGGGCCGGGTCCTGCCTCGGGGGGCTGTCCGCGGACGAGCGCCTGCTCTGCGTCGCCCACGCCGAACACGGGGACACCCTGCACCCCGCCCTCCGCGTGTACGACGTGGCGAGCGGTGAGCCGGTGGGGGAGCTGTGGGACGGGCCGGGGTCGGGGCTCTGGGCCTGGGCGTGGAGCCCGGTGCCGGGCGACGCCCGGCTCGCCCTGGTCCACGAACGGGAGGACCTGGAGCGCCCGGCGGTCTGGGACCTCTCGACGGGCGAGCGGACCGACCTCCGGGTCGACCTCCCCGGCGCCGTGGACCGGGTCCTCGACTGGTGGCCGGACGGGTCGGCGCTGCTCATCTGCCACGCCTTCGAGGGGCGGGACCGCCTGTTCCGCTACGAGCTCGGTCCCGGGCGGCTCGAGCCCCTGGACCACCCGGAGGGCACGGTGTCGGACGCCCGGGTCCGCCCCGACGGCGAGGTCTGGCTCCGGATGTCGGACGGTTCGTCGGCGACGCGCGTCCTCTCCTCCCGCGGTGCGGAGGTGCTGGCGCCGGCCGGCGAACGGCCCCCCGCGGGCAGGCCCTACCGCCCGTGGTCGTTCCACGGGCCCGGCGGCCGGGTCCACGGGTTCCTCGTCACCCCGGAGGGCCCCGGCCCCTTCCCGCTGGTCCTCGAGGTCCACGGCGGCCCCCACTGGTCGTGGACCGATTCCTTCTCGCCCCTGGTCCAGGCCTGGGTGGACCACGGGCTCGCCGTCGCGCTCGTGAACTACCGGGGCTCCACGGGCTACGGGCGGGCCTGGCGCGACGCGATCGTGGGGAACCCGGGCCTCACCGAGCTCGCCGACCTCATGGCCGCGGTGGACGACCTCGTGGCGCGCGGGATCGCCGACCCCGAGCGCCTCGTCTGCTCCGGGGAGTCCTGGGGCGGGTACCTCACGCTCCTCGCGCTCTCGCTCCACCCCGAGCGGTGGGCGTGCGGGGTCGCGGGCGTCCCGGTCGCGGACTACGTCGCCGCGTACGAGGACGAGGCCCCCGTCCTCCAGGCGATGGACCGAGGGCTGTTCGGGGGCGGCCCGGAGGCGATCCCCGAGGCGTACCGCGAACGGTCGCCGATCACCTACGTGGACCGCGTGAAGGCGCCGCTCCTCATCCTCGCCGGGGAGAACGACAGCCGCTGCCCGATCCGCCAGATCGACAACTACGTGGCGGCCCTGCGGGCCCGGGGCGGCGACGTCGAGGTCTACCGGTACGCCACGGGCCACTCGTCGTTCCTCGTGGACGAACGGATCCGCCAGATGCGGGCGAAGCTCGACTTCGTCCTCCGGCACGTGCCCGGGGTGGGGCCTCGCGGTTGAGCCCGGCTCAGTCGCCGGCGACGTAGAAGATCCAGCGCCCGTCCTCGGTGATCCCGAGCCGCCAGCCGAGGAACCCTCCCGCCGCCACGAACGACCGGATGTCCCGCTCCGTGTAGCCGAGCGCGCGGAGCGCCTGCCGCTGCGCGGGGGTGAGCGCCGAGAGGTCGTCCATCGCCGCCGCGAAGGGCCAGACGTACAGCGTCCGCCCGCCCGATCGCAGGGTTCCGTAGGGCGCGTGGAGCAGCTCGGGGATGACCTCGGCCGGGCCCTCCCCGCCGGCCGCCTCGATGGCGCGCCAGTACCGCACCGGGTCGCGGTCGGCCCCGTAGGAGAACGTGAACGTGGCGGGGTCGGCCAGGGCGGCGAGCCCCTCCAGGTCGCCGGCCGCGGCCGCCAGGAAGATCGCCTCGCGCTTGGCCGCGACCGCCTCCGGCAGGCCCGCCTGTGGCTCGAGCCGGGGGACGGCGGGCTCCCGGGCGCCGGCCACGAGCAGCGGGAGGGCGGTCGCGGACCACGCGCGCCCGTCGGGCTCGACGGCGCGGACCAGGAGCGTGAGGGTGCCGTCCGCGCTGGGGGGCACGGTCAGCCGGGGGCCGAAGCCCGCCTGGTCGGGGACGGTCGTCGCCGCGGCGGGCTCCCCGGTGAGGGGGCCGTCGAACAGCGAGACCTCGACCGCCGTCGCCTCCGTGCCCAGCGTGAGCCCTCCCCGCACCTCGAGCTCCTGGCCCGGCCTCACCTCCTGGAAGGCGTCGATCCCCTCGAGGACGATCCCCACGCCCGAGACGCTCGTGACCGTCCAGATCCCGCCCGGCCCGGTGCGGCCGAGCTGCTCCAGCTGGACCTGGGTCCCGGGCTCGGGGAGCTCGGGCCGCAGGCTCGGGTTGGAGATGTAGACCCCCGCCCCCAGGTCCTGCCGCGGGTTCCGCTCGGTCACGACGTCCTCGGGGTCCCAGCCGAGCACCGCCACGGCGAACTCGGCGGCCACCGCCTCCGGGGCCGTCCAGAGCGGGTGGTGGCCCTCGTCCACCGCGCGTTGGTCCCGCTCCAGCTCCTCCCACGAGGTCTGGGGGTAGATCCCGGGGAACGCGGCCCCCGGCGCGACGGACGGGCTGGACGGGGCCTGGCGCGGGGAGGGGCCACCGGGGAGCGGCGCGAGGAGGGCCCGGGTGGCGACGGCGGCCGCGACGAGCATCCCGAGCGCGCCCGCCGCGCCGAGGGCCCCGTTGCGGACGCGGCGGCGCCGGGCCCGGCGGAGCGTCCGGCCCTCGAGCCCTGGATCGAGCCCCACCTCGCCGGCGAGCTCCCGGAGCAGCTCCCGGATCTTGATCTCCACGCCCCTCACCTCTCCCCGAGCTCGTCGCGGAGCCGGTCCATGGCCCGCGACACCATCGACTTCACCGTGCCCAGCGGGACGCCCAGGGCCTCCGCCGTGTCGGCCTCGGAGAGGTCCTCGTAGTAGCGGAGGACGACCGCCGCGCGCTGCTCGGGACGGAGCGCGGCGAGGGCCCGGCGCAGGCGGTCGCGGTCGCCGAGGTCCGGGCCGTCGGCCGGCGGGTCCGGACGCTGGCGGTCGAGCCACGCCCGCTCGACCCGCTTCCGCCGGAAGTGCGAGCGGGAGCGGTTCACGATCGCCCGGCGGAGGTACCACCAGAACGCCCCGGCGTCCCGGAGATCGGCGAACCGGCCCAGGACCCGCACGAAGGCCTCCTGGACCAGGTCCTCCGCGAGGTGGCGGTCGCCCGTGAGCAGGTAGGCGAGCCGGAGCGCGTCGCCGACGTGGGCCCGGTACAGGTCCTCGATCCGCCCGCCGGCCCGGACCCCTCGCCCCGCCACCTCGGTCCCCATCATCCCGATGGCCAGGACGCCTGGGGACCGCCCGGGGTTCCGCCGGGACGGCTACCAGTACCCGCGGGCCCGCTCCGCCTCGGCGACCCGGGCCACGGCGATGTCGTAGGCGGCCTCGCGGAGGGTCACCTCGTACCGCTCCGAACGGGTGAGCACGGCCTCGGTGGCCGCGGTCATCATCTCGGCCAGCCGGTCGTTCACCTCCTGCTCGCGCCACCGTTCGTGCTGCGTGTTCTGGGCCCACTCGAGGTAGGAGACGACCACGCCGCCGGCCGAGGACAGGATGTCGGGGACCACCGTGACGCCGCGGTCCAGGAGCACCCGCTCGGCCTCGGGGGTGACCGGGTAGTTGGCGACCTCGAGGACCACCTTCGCGCGGATCCGGTCGACGTTGTCGGCCCGGATCGACTCCTCGAGCGCGGCGGGGACGATCACGTCGGCCTCCACGCCGAGCAGCTCGTCGGCCTCGAGCGTCTCGCCGCCGTAGAAGCCGGCCACGCTCCCCGACTCCCGCTTGTGGGCGAGCACCATGTGGGGCTCGAGGCCCTCGGGGTTCACGACCGCGCCCTTGCTGTCCGAGATCCCGATGACCCGGTAGCCCCACTCGTCGGCGAGGCGCGCGAACCACGACCCGGCGTTCCCAAACCCCTGCACCACGACCCTGGTCTCCTCGCGCTTCCAGCCCCACTCCCGCAGGATCCGGTCCAGGCAGACCAGCGCGCCGCGCCCGGTGGCCGCGTCCCGCCCCAGGGAGCCGCCGAGGGCGAGCGGCTTGCCGGTGATGACCTCGGGATGCCATCCCACGTGCCGGCTGTACTGGTCGAACATCCAGCCCATGACCCGGGCGTCGGTGTTCACGTCCGGCGCCATCACGTCCCGGGTCGGGCCCACGAGGTGCCCCACGGCGTGCATGAACCTGCGGGAGAGGCGCTCGAGCTCGGCCTCCGAGAGGAGCTTGGGGTCGACCCGGACCCCGCCCTTCCCGCCGCCGAAGGGGAGGTCGAGCAGCGCCGTCTTCCACGTCATGAGGGCGGCGAAGCACCGGATCTCGTCCAGGGTCACCTGGGGGTGGAACCGGACCCCGCCCTTGTAGGGTCCCCGCGCGCCGTTGTACTGCACCCGGTACCCCGGGAACACGGCGATCGACCCGTCGTCCATCGGCACCCGGACCTGCACCGAGAGCTCCCGGTACGGCCGGGAGAGCATCTCCCGCATCTCGGGCTCGAGGTCGAGCCGCTCGGCCGAGCCCTGGAAGAATCCTCGAACCGACTCGAAGGCACCCATCGCTCGACACCCTCCGCGTCCTACCGACCGCCTCGATTGTCCCTTAGGCGGGGCCGGTCGTGCG
>DATLZM010000397.1:0-4466 GCA_035573995.1 Actinomycetota bacterium
CGAGGAGCGCGCCCGCGGCCCGCCGAGCCCGCCGGCGCCGCGCCCGCCTGGGGATCGTGACGGTGGTGGCCCGGGCCGAGGGCCGGGCGTCGTCGGGGGCGACGGCCCGCACGAGCTCGCCGACGGGAGGGGCGTCGGGAAGCCGGGCGGCCTCCCGCTCCAGGTCGCGGCGCATCTCGGCGGCCGACTCGGGCCGGAGCTCGCGGTCGCGCTCCGTGGCGGAGAGGATGAACCCGTCGAGCTCCCTGGGGATCCCGGGGACCAGCGAGGAGGGTCGGGGGACGCGCCCCGTGAGGTGCCGCTGCGCGATCGCCGCCGGGGTCTCGCCGGCGAACGGCACCCGGCCCGTGAGGAGCTCGAAGCCCACGATGCCCACCGAGTACAGGTCGGTCCGGGGGTCGGCGGGCTCCCCCCGCAGCTGCTCCGGGGCGAGGTACTGCACGGTCCCCGCGATCGCCGCCGTCTGCGTGGAGCGGGCGTCGGCGTAGGCCCGGGCCAGGCCGAAGTCGGCCACCTTGGCCGTCCCCTCCGGCGTGACCAGGATGTTCTCGGGCTTCACGTCGCGGTGGACGATCCCCATCCGGTGGGCGTGGTCGAGGGCGGCGAGCACCTGGAGCAGGACGTCGGCGGCCTGCCGGGGCTGGAGCCGCCCGACCGCGTCCAGGACCTCCCGCAGGCTCCTGCCGCGGACGTGCTCCATCACCATGAAGTAGACGCCGTCCACCGCCCCCCAGTCGTAGACGGCGACGATGTTGGGGTGGTTGAGGGAGGCGGCGGCCCGGGCCTCGCGGCGGAACCGCTCCACGAACCCGGGGTCGGCCGCCAGGTTCCGGTGGAGGACCTTGATCGCGACCTCCCGGTCCAGCACGAGGTCCCGGGCGCGGAACACCTCGCCCATCCCGCCGGTCGCGATACGCTCCAGCACGTGGTAGCGCCCGTCCAGCGTGACGAGGCCCCGCCCCGCGTCGGGCCGCTCGGCGAACGGCATCGTCTCGGTGGATCTGGCCGTGAGGGGAACCTCCCGGGGACGATGTGGGGGCCGCGGGCGCGTCGGCCATCATCCTAGCGTGCGGGGAGGCGGGGATGCGCGAGGCGGAGGGCGACGGGATCGTCGAGCTGCAGGAGGAGTTCGCCCGGATCGAGGCCGCCGTGGATGCGGGCCGGACCGACCTCTCGCGGCTGGGCTTCTGGCGGCTCGTGCGGGAGGTGAAGGTCGAGCCGGCCCTCTCTCACCACTGGGCCGAGCAGGTCGGCCGGATCGATCGGAAGGCCTTCGAGCGGAGCGTCCCGCTCCGGGTCCCGCTCTGGGTGGGGAACGTGGTCCTCGGCGCCGGCGTCCTGGTCTCGGCGGCCCTCGGTCCCACCGCCCTCGCGCTCGCCGTCTCCGGCCGGGGGGCCCTCGCCGGCCTGGCCCTCCTGGCCTCGGCCGTCGGGCTCTCGGCCGCGGTCCACTCGCCGACCCACCTCCTCGTGGGCCGGCTCCTCGGGATCCGGTTCACCCACTACTTCCTGCCCACCCGCCGCTTCCCGCCGTTCCCGGGCGTCAAGATCGACTACGCGAGCTACCTCCGGGCCCCGCCGGGGCGGCGGGCGCTGATGCACGCCTCGGGGGCCCTCGCCACCAAGGCGGCCCCCTTCGCCCTGCTCGCCGCCCTGGGGCCGCTCGAGGGGTACCGGGCGCTCCCGCGCTGGTCGCTGTGGGCGGTGACGCTCTACGGCGTGGCCCTGATCGTCACCGACGTGCTGTTCTCGACCAAGCGGAGCGACTGGAAGAAGGTCCGCCGCGAACGGCGCCTGGCCCGCGCGCAGATCGACCGCCGCCGGTGAGCCGCCGGCCCCCGGGGCGTCCGCCGCCCGCGGGACCGCCCGGCCCGGCGGGGTGGCGGGCCCCGGGGCCTATACTGGGGGTGAGGTTCCGGGGAGCTCGGGGCGGCCCGGGCTGAGAGGCGGGGAGCAGGCCCCCCGCGACCCGCAGACCTGATCCGGGTAATGCCGGCGAAGGGAGCAGGATGCACGCCACGGACGATCCCCTGGTGATCGCGGGACGCACGTTCTCCTCGCGCCTGATCGTGGGCACGGGGAAGTTCGGGTCCTACGAGGTGATGCGCGACGCGCTCGAGGCCTCGGGGACCGAGATGGTGACGGTCGCCCTCCGGCGGGTGGACCTCGAGGCCACCGGGGGGCCCGACATCCTCGACTTCATCGACCCGACGCGGTACCTCATCCTCCCGAACACGTCGGGCGCGGTGGACGCCGACGAGGCGGTGCGGATCGCGCGCCTCGCGCGGGCGGCGGGGCTGCCGGACTGGGTGAAGCTCGAGGTGACGCCGGAGCCCCGGTACCTCCTGCCCGACCCCGTGGAGACGCTCCGGGCCGCCGAGCGGCTCGTGGCCGAGGGGTTCACGGTCCTGCCCTACATCAACGCGGACCCCGTCCTCGCCAAGCGCCTCGAGGAGGTCGGGTGCGCGACGGTGATGCCGCTCGGGTCCTGGATCGGGTCGAACAAGGGCCTCCGCACCCGGGACGCGGTCCGGATCATCGTCGAGGAGGCCACGGTGCCGGTCGTGGTCGACGCGGGGCTCGGGGCCCCCTCCCACGCCGCGGAGTGCATGGAGATGGGGGTCGACGCGGTCCTCGTGAACACGGCGATCGCCGTGGCGGACGACCCGGTGGGGATGGCGCGGGCGTTCCGGCTCGGGGTCGAGGCCGGGCGGCGGGCGTTCCTGGCCGGCCGGGCGCCGGAGCGGGAGGTCGCGGAGGCCTCGAGCCCCCTCACCGGGTTCCTCGAGCCCCTCCACCGGGAGGGGGCGACGGCGCCGTGACGTTCCTGCCGCTCGACGAGGTCCGGCTGGGGCGGGCCCGCTCGCCGCTCGAGGACGAGGACGGGTTCCTGCCGCCCCGGCCCCCGGTCACCTTCGCCGACGAGCTCGCCCGCCTGCCAAGGGACCGGCTCCTGGACCTCGCCCACGGGGCGCCCCCGGCCCGGGTCGACCGGGCCCTGGCCGCGGACCCCCTCGCCCGGACCCTGGAGGACCTCGCGGCGCTGCTCTCCCCGGCGGCGGGCGAGCGCCTGGAGGAGCTCGCGCGCGCCTCCCATCGGCTCACGGTGGCCCGGTTCGGGCGGACGATCCGGATGTACGCGCCGCTGTACCTCTCGAACGAGTGCCTTTCCTCCTGCGCCTACTGCGGCTTCGCGAAGGAGCTCCCGATCGCGCGGAAGACCCTCACGCCGGAGGAGACCCTGGCCGAGGCCCGGTACCTGCTGCGGCAGGGGTTCCGGCAGATCCTGCTGCTCACGGGGGAGCACGAGCGCCGCACGGGCGTCGACTTCCTCGAGGAGCGGGTCCGGCTGCTCTCGCGGGAGGTCCCCCAGGTCCAGATCGAGGTCCAGGTGTGGAGCGAGGCCGAGTACCGCAGGCTCGTGGCCGCGGGCTGCGAGGGGGTCGTGATCTACCAGGAGACCTACGACCCCGGGACGTACGCCCGGGTGCACCTGGGAGGGAGGAAGCGGAACTTCCGCTGGCGGCTCCTCGGGCCGGAGCGCGCGGCCCGGGCCGGGGCCCGGCGCCTCGGGATCGGCGCGCTGTTCGGGCTCCACGACGACTGGCGCTCGGAGGCGGTGGCCGTGGCGGCGCACGCCCGGTTCCTCCAGCGTCGCTACTGGCGGTCGCAGGTGAACGTGTCGCTGCCCCGGATGCGGCCCTCGGCCGCCGGGTACCGGCCGCGGACGCTCATCTCGGACCGGGAGCTCGCCCAGCTCGTCTGCGCGCTCCGGCTGTTCCTCCCGGACGCCGGGCTCGTGCTCTCGACCCGCGAGGCGCCCGAGCTCCGGGACGGGCTGGTGCGGATCGGGATCACCCACATGAGCGCCGGCTCCCACACCGAGCCCGGGGGCTACGAGCACCCCGACGAGGCGACCGAGCAGTTCGAGATCGCGGACACCCGCTCGCCCGCGCAGGTCGCGGCCCGGCTCCGCGAGCTCGGCTACGAGCCGGTGTGGGAGGACTGGGCGGCGGTGACCCCGGCCGCCGAGCGCTCGCTGGCCCGGGCCGGGTGAGCGCGGGCGCGTTGACCCTCCGGGGCCGCGCTGGGTAACGTCGCGCGCGTGGCCAGCGTGGATCCCCCGCTGGGTCTGATCGCGGCCGCCACCGTGGCCGCGGGGCTCGCCGTGGCGGGGATCCTCGCCCTCGCGGGGAGGGGTCTGCCGGACCCCGCCGGTCGGCGGGCGGACGCCATCTACCTCTTCACGGTCCTCGCGGTCGCGCGGTTCCTGGCGCTCTTCTCCGCGGTCGCCGCGGTGCGGCGCGCGATTGAGCTGGTCGTCGGCGGGCCCCTCTGGGCGGTGACCGTCGGCGCCTCCGCCGGCTGGCACGCGGTTCCGGCGGCGGCGCCGCTCGCGGCGGTCCATCCGCGGGCGGTGGCCACGTACGGCCCCGTCGCGGGCCTCGGCGCCCTGCCGTCCGCGA
>DATLZM010000398.1:0-15470 GCA_035573995.1 Actinomycetota bacterium
CAAGCGCATCATGGCGGACCCCGCCCACGCCCTCGACACGAAGGCCCGGGAGGAGCTCGGGCTCAACCCCGAGGAGCTCGGATCCCCGTGGGGCGTGGCGGTCGCGAGCTTCCTCTCCTTCGCCCTGGGGGCGGCGATCCCGGTGGTGCCGTTCGCCGTGGCGGGCGGCGGCGCCGCGTTCACCGGCTCCCTGGCGCTCGCCGCCGTCGGGCTCTTCGGGCTCGGGGCGGTCGTGGCCCTGCTCACCGGCCGGCCGATGCTCCGCGGAGGCCTGCGGCAGCTCGCGATCGGAGCGCTGGCCGCGGCCGCCACGTTCGCGATCGGCCGCGCGATCGGGGTCTCGGTGAGCTGACGCATCGCTCACGCCACGTCCCCCTCGACGACCACGGGCTCCACGTCCACCTCCACGCCGATCCCGGCGCGGACGCTCTGGGTCACCGTGCAGTACTCCTCGAAGATCGCGAGGCACCGGCGGATCCTCCCGGCGTCCCCGCGGTCGACCTCCGGGGCGATCCGGACGCGGATCCCGCCGATCCGCAGGCGCCCGACCTCGTTCCGCCCGAACGAGATCGACACCTCGGTCCGCATCCGCCGGACGTCCACCTTCGCCTTCCGCAGGCAGAACAGCGCGCTCGCCGACAGGCAGCCGCCCACCGCCGCGGCCAGGACCCGGGCCGCGTCCGGCCCCGCCCCCTCGCCGAGGGGCGGGGGCTCGTCGAGGACGAGCGGGGCCACGCCGGGCAGCCCGAGGTCGGCGCGGAACCGGTACCCCTCCTCGAGCTCGAGCACCACGGTCGCCTCCGCCCGATCGCTCATCACCCCTCCTCCCGGTGGGCTCCTGCGGCCCCCCTATCGATGCACGACGGCCGAGGACGGTGCGGGGGCCACCTGCCCTCCGGACGGGGGGACCCTCGCCCCTCTCCGTCCACGGGTCCCCGCGGTTGGCTGGAAGTGGAGGCGTGGCGCCTCAGGCGAAGGGCGAACCCTCCGGGTGGCATCGATGACGATGGAGAGCTCGGAGACGAGCGAGGAGGTGAGGAGGCCATGACCGCGCTGGTGCGGTGGGACCCCTGGGACGAGCTGGCCGCCCTCGAGCGGCAGGTCGAGCGGCTGTTCCGGGAGACCTTCGGCTCGCTGGAGCGCCTGGCGCCGGTCCTCCCGGTGAGGCGGCGCGAATGGACCCCGGCCTGCGACGTGCTCACCCGGGGCGAGGACCTGGTGGTCCGGTTCGAGCTCCCCGGGGTCGACCCCGAGAAGGAGCTCGAGATCACCGTCGAGGACGGGATGCTCTGCGTGCGGGGCGAGCGCCGCTTCGAGGAGGAGGAGAAGGGCGAGGGCTACCTCCGCCGGGAGGTCGCCCGCGGCAGCTTCGAGCGGGCCATCTCGCTGCCCGAGGGCGTGAAGGCCGAGGACATCACCGCGACCTACCAGGACGGGATCCTCGAGGTCGTGGTCCCCAAGGCCGCCGCCCTCCCGGAGCGGAAGAAGGTCCCGGTGAAGGTGGCCGGCGAACGCCGGAAGGCGGTCCGCGGCGGCAGGGCCGCCTGACGATCTCGGGCCGGGGGCGCGGGCGAGACCCGTGCCCCCGGTCCCCACCGGAGGTGGATGCCGATGATGTGGGGACCCGGCTGGTTCGGTTGGTGGATGCCCTTGCTGTGGCTCGCGTTCCTCGGCCTCGTCGTGGGGGGCGTCGTCCTGCTCCTGCGCCGGCCCGAGGAAGGAGGGCGGCCGGACGCGAGGAGGATCCTCGACGAGCGGTTCGCCCGAGGCGAGATCGACGAGGAGGAGTACCGCCGGCGCCTGGAGGTGCTCCGCGGGGAGGCACGGTGAGCCGACGCACGCTCGGCGCGATCCTCCTCGCCCTGGGTCTCGGCGGGCTGGTGGTGACGGGCGCGGGCTGGTGGGGGCCCCCGGTGGCCTGGCACCGCACCATGCACGGGTGGATGCACGGGGGCCAGGTGGCGGTGGCCCCGGCGCCCCCGCTCCCCGGGGCCCCGGAGCTGGAGGTCACGGCCCGCGACCTTGCGTTCTCGCCCGCGGAGCCCTCGGTCACGGCGGGCGAGACCGTGAACGTCGTCCTCCGCAACGAGGGGGCCGCCTTCCACGACCTCGCGATCCCCACCCTCGGCTTCCGCCTCGAGGCCGGGCCGGGGGAGACGGCCGCCGCCTCCCTCACCGTGCCCACGCCCGGCCGCTACCGCTTCCTCTGCACCGTCCCCGGCCACGCCGAGGCCGGGATGACCGGGACCCTGGTCGCCCGCTGAGCCTCCCCGTGGCCCGGGCGCGCTCGACGCTCCGCCAGCCTCCCTCGGAGGAACCCGAGCCGGAGCCCGCGGTCGAGGGCGACGACCGGGAGGCCGGTTTCGTCGGCTGGCCCGCGGTCCCCGCCTGAGCGCCCTGGGAGGGGTCGGGTGGCCCCGGGAGGCGGGGACCATCGCCCCTGCTCGCCGGCGACGGCTGCCCGCAGCCTGGGGGGCGAGGAGGTGGCGACGATGAAGGTGCGCGCGGTCTACACGCCGACCCTGATCAGGGCGGAGCCCCGGGAGACGCTCGCGCAGGCCGCGGAGCGGATGGTCGAGAACGAGGTGGGTGCGCTCGCCGTGTTCCGGGGCGAGACGTTCGAGGGGATCATCACCGAGCGGGACGTGGTCCGCGCCATCGCCGACGGCGCCGACCCCTGGACGGCCCAGGTCGACGAGCACATGACGCCCGACCCGGCCGTGATCTCCCCCGACGCCGAGCTGTCCGAGGCGGCGGCCATGATGCTCAAGCTCGAGGCCCGGCACCTGCCCGTCTGCGAGGGCGGGAAGGTGGTGGGGATGCTCTCGGCCCGCGACATCCTCGTGGACGAGGCCTGGCCCGGGAGGGCACCCGCCCGCCCCGGCTAGCGCTAGCCCCGGCCCCGGACCGGTCCCTGCGTCGGCCGCGCGCACGGGGTGGCACGGGTTCCGACCGGATGCTCCCCTCCTCGATCCCGATCGATGAGGCCGCCGCCCTCGAGGCGGAGGAGGTGTTGCACCGCCTCGGGAGCACGGGCGACGGCCTCCCGAGCGCCGAGGCCCGCGACCGGCTGCGGGCGGCGGGCCCGAACACCGTCCGGACCCACGGGGCACGTCCCCTGGGGATCCTCGCCCGCCAGTTCCGCAACGCGCTCCTCCTGCTCCTGATCGCGACCGCCGCCGGCTCGTGGCTCATGGGCGAGCGGAGGGACGCGGCCGTGATCGGGGCGATCCTCGCGATGAGCGTGGGCCTGGGCTTCGCGAACGAGTACCGGGCCGAGCGGGCCGCCCAGCGTCTCCACGCCGAGCTCCGTCACCGGGCGCCCGTGCTGCGGGACGGGCGGTGGGTGGCGCTCGACGTGACCGCCCTGGTCCCGGGGGACGTCGTGCGGCTCGGCCCGGGCCAGCTCGTGCCCGCGGACCTCCGGATCCTCCGGGCGGAGGGTCTCGAGTGCGACGAGACGATCCTGACCGGCGAGCCCGAGCCCGTCCGGAAGTCGGAGGCGCCCGTCGCCGCCGGGACCGCGCTGCCCGACCTCACCTCGTGCGCGCTCATGGGCACGGTCGTCCGCGGGGGCGAGGCGACCGGCGTGGTGGTGGCCACCGGCGCCCGGACCGTGTTCGGCGAGATCGCGCGCCGGCTCGGGGATCGTCCCCCGGAGACCGCCTTCCAGGCCGGGCTCCGGCGGTTCGCGGCCCTCCTCGGCCGGATCGCGCTGATCCTCACGGCCACCATCCTCGCCGTGAACCTCTTGCTCCGTCGGCCGCTCGTCGACGCCCTGCTGTTCTCGCTGGCGATCGCGGTCGGGATCACCCCCCAGCTCCTGCCGGCGGTCGTCACGACGAGCCTCGCGGCCGGGGCCCACCGGCTGGCCCGGCGGAAGGTCCTCGTGAAGAGGCTCGTCAGCATCGAGGACCTGGGCAACGTGGAGGTGCTCTTCACCGACAAGACCGGCACGCTCACCGAGGGCGCGGTTAGGCTCAGGAGCGCGGTCGACGCCCTGGGACGCGAGGCGCCCGACGTCCTCCGCCTGGGGCTGCTCTGCAACGAGGCCGTCCCAGGGCCGGAGGGGCCGGTGGGCGGGACCGAGCTCGACCGCGCCCTGTGGCGCGCGGCGGGCGCCGCGACGGACCTGGGTGGGGCCAGGATCGCCGCCCGTCTCCCCTTCGACCACGACCGCCGCCTCTCCTCGGTCGTCCTCGAGCGGGAGGACGGCCGGGCCGTCCTCGTGACCAAGGGCGCCCCCGAGGGGATCCTCCGCCGCTGCGGGGACGTGCCGCCGGCCGCGGCGGGGGTCCTCGCGGCCGAGCTCGCCGAGGCCCGGAGGGTCGTGGCGGTCGCGATGCGCCCCCTGGACGGGCCCCGGCCCCTCACGTCCGCCGACGAGCGGGACCTCTCGCTCGCCGGGTTCCTCGTCTTCGATGACCCCCCGAAGCCGTCGGCCGCCGACTCGCTCCGCAGGCTGAGGGAGCTGGGGATCGAGGTCAAGGTCGTGACCGGCGACCACCCGGCCACGGCCGAGGCGGTCTGCCGCGCCCTGGGCCTGGAGGTGACAGGCGTCGTGACCGGGGCCGAGCTCGAGGCGCTGGACGACGGCGCGCTCGCCGCCGCCCTCCCGGGGACCACGATCTTCGCCCGCGTGACCCCGACGCAGAAGGCCCGCATCCTCCGCGTCCAGCGGGCCCGCGGCTCCGACGTCGCCTTCCTCGGCGACGGCGTCAACGACGCCGTCGCGATCCACGAGGCCGACGTGGGGATCTCGGTGGACGCCGCCGCGGACGTGGCCAAGGACGCCGCCGACATCGTGCTGCTCGAGAAGGACCTCGGGGTGCTCGCCGACGGCGTGGTGGAGGGCCGCCGGATCTTCGCGAACACGATCAAGTACGTGTTCATGGGGACCTCGTCGAACTTCGGGAACATGTTCAGCGCGGCCGCCGCCTCGGCCTTCCTGCCGTTCCTGCCGATGCTCCCCTCGCAGGTGCTCCTCAACAACCTCCTCTACGACCTGAGCGAGCTCGCCATCCCGACGGACCGGGTGGACGAGGAGTCGCTCCAACGCCCCGCGCGGTGGGACCTCGGATCCATCGAACGCTTCATGCTGGCGTTCGGGCCCCTGAGTTCGCTCGTCGACTTCGCGACGTTCGCGCTCCTGCTCGGCGCCTTCGGCGCCCACCCCGCCACGTTCCGCGCCGGCTGGTTCATCGAGTCGGTGGCCACGCAGACGCTCGTGGTCTTCGTGATCCGGACCCGGCGCTCCCCCTTCACCCGGAGCCGTCCGAGCCCGGTCCTGGCCGCGACCACCCTCGCGTGCGCCGCGGCCGGGGCCGCGATCCCCCTTTCGCCCCTGGGGCCGACCCTGGGGTTCGGCCGCCCGTCCCTCCCGCTCCTCGGCGCGATCGCCGCGATGGTCGCCGCCTACCTCGCCCTGGTCGAGATCGCCAAGCGCCGGTTCTTCCACGTCGTTGGTCCGCACCCGCTCGCCCTCCCCCGGGAGCCGCGGGAGCGGCGCCTCCATCGGATCGCCACGCGGTGGAGCCATCCGCGCCGCGGCGCGGGCTGAACCTACAGCTCGCAGGCGTAGCCGACGCAGCCGCCCGCGTACTCCAGGTCCACCTCGACCGGCGGGGCCGGGCCCTCGGCGGAGTCCGCGAGGAACGTGAGGACCTGGGCGGGCTTGCTCCCGTACCGATAGACCGTGATGCCCTTCACCCGGGCCCGCCAGGCCGCCCGGTAGATCCCCGCCACGTCGTCGACGGTCGCCTCGCGGGGCAGGTTCACGGTCTTGGAGACCGCGGCGTCCGCGTGGCGCTGGAAGGCCGCCTGCATCCGGAGGTGCCAGGCCGGGGCGATCTCGAGGGCCGTCACGAAGGCCCGCCGGACGTCCTCCGGCACCGCGGGGTTCCTCCCCACGCCGCCGGTCCGCGCGATCTCCGTCATGAGCTCCTCGGAGTAGAAGCCGCGCTCCCTGGCCACCCGCTCGAACAGCGGGTTCACCTCGACCAGGCGGGTCCCGAGCACGTTGCGGACGTAGGCCACCGCGAACATCGGCTCGATCCCCGAGGTCGTCCCGGCGATCACCGAGATCGTCCCGGTCGGGGCGATCGACATCACCTGGGCGTTGCGGAGGGGCGGGCCGCCCCGGCGGGCGAGGGTGCTCTCGGGGTAGAGCGGGAAGGGACCGCGTTCGGCGGCCAGCTCGGCCGAGGCCCGGGTGGCCTCCTCCCGCACCAGGCGCGCGATCCGCCCGCCGAGCCGGACGGCCTCCTCGCTGTCGTAGGGGATCCCGAGGCCCGCCAGCAGCTCCGCCAGGCCCATCACCCCGACCCCGATCTTCCGGGTGGCGCGGGTGGCCTCCTCGATCTCGGGCACCGGGAACCGGTTCACCTCGATCACGTCGTCGAGGAACCGCGTCACCAGGCGGACGGTGGCCCGGAGCCGCTCCCAGTCCACGCGCCCGCCCGCGACCATCCGCGCCAGGTTCACCGAGGCCAGGTTGCAGGACTCGTAGGGCAGGAGCGGGACCTCCCCGCACGGGTTGGTGGCCTCGATCCGGCCCCGCGCGGGCACCACGTTGTCCCGGTTCACCCGGTCCAGGAAGATCATCCCCGGGTCGCCGGTGGCGTGGGCCTGCGCGCAGATCAGCTCGAACAGGTCCCGGGCGTCCACCTCCCGGACCGTCCTGCCGGTCCTGGGGTTCACCAACCGGTGCGTGCCACCGGCCTCGGCGGCCCGCATGAACCGGTCGGTGACCGCCACCGAGAGGTTGAAGTTCTCGAGCATCCCCGGGGTCGACTTGGCCCGGACGAAGGCCTCGACGTCGGGATGCGAGACGTCGAGCACGGCCATGTTGGCCCCGCGCCGGCGTCCCCCCTGCTTCACCACGTCCGTGGTGACGTCGTAGACCCGCATGAACGAGACCGGGCCCGAGGCCGCCCCGTGGGTGCTCCGGACCACGTCCCCGGCCGGCCGGAGGCGGGAGAAGGAGAAGCCGGTCCCGCCCCCCGCCTGGTGGATCAGGGCCATGTGGCGGAGCGTGGTGAAGATCGAGTCGAGGGAATCCTCCACCGGGAGCACGAAGCAGGCCGACAGCATCCCGAGGGGCGTGCCGGCGTTCATGAGCGTCGGGGAGTTGGGGAGGAACTCGAGGGCGCGGAGCGCGCCGGCGAACTCCTCCGCCCACCGCCCCGAGGAGCCGGGGCGGAAGGCGTCCTCGGCCGCGGCGACGTGGGCGGCCACCCGGTCCATCATCTCGCCGGTGGACTCGACGACCCGGCCCTCCTCGTCCCGCAGGAGGTAGCGCTCGCGGAGCACCACCACCGCGTTCAGGGGGAGCTTGAGGTCGTCCCGGACCCCGAGGAGCTCCTTGGCGGCGCGGAGCTCGGCCCGCCGCCGCCGGTACACGACGTAGGCCCGGGCTACGTCGTCGAGCCCCAGGGCCATCAGGGCCCGCTCCACCTCGTCCTGGATGTCCTCGATCCCGGGGGTCCGCAGGCGCCGGCGGGCGAGGGCCTCGGCCGCCCGCTCCGCGACCTCGCCGGCGAGCCGCGGATCGTCGCGCCCGACCTCGCGCATCGCCCGGCGGACGGCGGCCTCGATCCGGGCCGGGTCGAAGGGGACGACCCGTCCGTCCCGACGCCGGACCCCGCGGAACCGGGGCGCACCCATCACCGCCACGGTACCCCGTGCGGCGGCGCGCGGCACCTCACCCGCCCTTGAAGCGGCCCCGGGGAGCGGCCATCTCTATGGGTGGAGGACGACCTTCCCGCCGGGCTCCCCGGCGGGGGCCGGGCCGCCGGGCGGGGTCCCCCTCGGTCGGCGACCGGTCGGGGGTGGTCCGTCGGAGCTCGGCTCGGTGACGGGCCCGCCTCTGGGGCCCGCTCCCCGGGACGTCCGTGGAGGCCTCGCCTCCCCAGGTCACGCCCCGAGCGGGACCCCGCGCGGGAGGTGGTTCCGGGCCCCACCGGGTCCCGTCGGGAGCCCGCCGGGCCGGT
This sequence comes from Actinomycetota bacterium, assembly GCA_035573995.1. Taxonomy (GTDB): domain Bacteria; phylum Actinomycetota; class UBA4738; order UBA4738; family HRBIN12; genus DATLZM01. The sequence continues at coordinate 7,992 of DATLZM010000398.1, forward strand.
CCCGAGGGCCGGTCGGTGGCCCGACGCCGGCACGTCCCCTCGTCGCATCCCGCCGGCCGTCCTGCGGTCGGCGGCCTCCTGTTACCGTGCCACGGGATGCAGCTCGGCCCCCTCGACCTGGTCCTGCTCGCCCTCACCGGGGTCGCCGCCGGCGGGCTGGGCGCCACCCTCGGGATCGGCGGCGGCCTCCTCGTGATCCCCGTCCTCGTGCTCGGCTTCGCCGCGCCCGCCCACGCCGCGGTGGCGACCAGCCTCGTCGCGGTCGTCGCCACCTCGACCGCCACGGCCAGCGTGTACGTCGGGCGGGGCCTCACCAACATGCGCCTGGCGATGACGCTGGAGCTCGCGACCACCGCCGGGGCGATCGGCGGCGGGGTCGCCGCCGCGCTGCTCTCCGAGCGCGTGCTCCTCGGGCTCTTCTCGGGCTTCAGCCTCCTCACCGCGGGCCTGCTCCTCTCCCGGCGGGGGGCGGGCGAGGCGACCGAGGCCCGCGCCACCCCGGGACCTCCCCGCGGCGCGGAGGCGCGGGGACGGCTGGGCGGGGTCTACCTCGACGAGGCCGAGGGCCGGCTCGTCGAGTACCGGGCCCGGCGGCTCCCCCTCGGGATGGCGGTCTCGGCGGTGGCCGGCGCGGTGAGCGGCCTCCTCGGCGTGGGCGGGGGGTTCCTCAAGGTGCCTGCGATGGCCCTGGGGATGGGGATCCCGCTCAAGGTCGCGGCGGCCACGAGCAACTTCATGATCGGCGTGACGGCCGCCGCGAGCCTCGCGATCTACGCCCAGCGCGGCTTCGTGCAGCCGCTGCTCGCGGCCCCGGTGGCGCTCGGCGTGGCCGTCGGGTCCCTGGCCGGCACCGCCGTCGCGGCCCGGGCGCCGGCGGCCGCCTTGGCCCGCCTCCTCGCCCTGGCGCTCGCCGCGGCCGCCGTGCAGATGGCCCTCCGAGCCCTGGGGGTCTGGCGTGGCTGACCCGGCCGACCGCCGAGCGGTCCCCCCGACCGTCGAGGGGGAGGAGCGGAGGGCGGTCGTGGCGATCCTCCGCGCCGGGCTCGCCCTCTCGATGGCGCTCCTCGCCCTGGGGCTCGCCCTCGCGCTGGCCGAAGGCCGTCTGCGGGCCCGCCCCGTGGCGCTCGGCGACGTGGTCCCGCTCATCGCGGCCGGCCGCCCCAGCGGCTTCATGGCCGCCGGGATCCTCGTGCTCCTGGCGACGCCCGCGATCCGGGTCCTCGCGCTCGCGGCGCGCTTCGCGGCGGAGGGAGACCGCCGGTTCGCGGCGGTCGCCGTCGCGGTCGGCCTGGTCCTCGCGTTCGCCGTGGGGATCGGTCGGGCCTGACCCGGCCGACCGGGGGCCGGAGGACCCACGGGGGAGGGGCCGGACGCCCCCTCCGGCCGCGCCGGGGACGCGCGAGGCTCGCCGCGGGGACATCGGGAGGAGGTGGACCGTGGAGCTGACGACGCGCGAGTGGTGGGGGATCGTGCATGGCATGGGCCTCGGCGCGCTGTTCCTCCTCGCCTTCGCCGGGGGGCTCGCCGGGTTCTACAGCCTCAGGCCCGAGCTGCTGACGGCGGCGGGCGTGGTCGAACGGGTCCGCAGGCTCAGGATCGGCACCTGGGCCATGGCCGTGGCGGCGTGGCTCACGGTGATCACCGGCACCTGGGTCGTCTACCCCTGGTACCGCGAGGAGCCGGGCGGCGCGAAGTTCCAGCTGCTCGCCGACCCCTCGACCTCCGGGTGGCACGAGTTCGGGATGGAGTGGAAGGAGCACGTGGCGTGGATCGCCCCGCTGCTTGCCACGGCGGTCGCGTTCACCGTCACGTACCACGGGGCGTCGCTGATCCGCCACCAGGGCGTGCGGAGGGCCCTGATGGCGTTCTTCACGGCGGCGTTCGCGATCGCGGGGATCGCCGGGGCGCTCGGGGCCTTCATCACCAAGGCCGCGCCGGTCCGCTGAGGGGGGAGGAGCGATGGACGAGAACGAGATCACCACGACGGGGGAGGCGAGGACGGAGCGCGAAGCGGACCGTCCCTCCGGCCCCGTGGCGGCGGCGTTCATCGCCGCCGGCGTCGGGAGCCTCGTGCTCGGCCTCCTCACGGTCCTCGCCGAGGCGAGCGAGGCCGTGAAGGGGTGGCTCGAGTTCTCGGCCCCCGTGGGGCCGCTCTCGGGGGAGACGATCCTCGCCGTGGTGGCGTGGCTCGTCGCCTGGGCCGTGCTCCACGCGGCGCTCCGTGAGCGCGACCTCCCCCTCGGGCGCGCCTTCGCGCTCGCCGCCGTGCTGGTCGGGCTGGGGGTCCTGCTCACGTTCCCGCCGATCTTCCTGGCCTTCGCGCCGGCGGAGTGAGCGCGTCGGCCCGGGGCCGGGGCGGACGCGTCGGCCCCGGGCCGTCACCCCGCGAGCAGCCCGCGGAGCACCATCTGCAGGATCCCCCCGTGCCGGTAGTACCCGACCTCGGCGGGCATGTCGATCCGGCAGATCGCCCGGAACGTGAGGGCCGTGCCGTCCTCGCGGCGGGCCTCGACCTCGACCTCGTCCCGGACCGGGGGCCCCCCGGCGATCCCCCGCACCGAGAACACCTCGCGCCCGGTGAGCCCGAGCGCGGCGACCGACTCCCCCGGCCGGAACTGGAGCGGCAGGACGCCCATCCCCACCAGGTTGCTCCGGTGGATCCGCTCGAAGCTCTCGGCGAGCACGAACCGCACGCCGAGGAGCGCCGGGCCCTTCGCCGCCCAGTCCCGCGAGCTGCCCGACCCGTACTCCTTGCCCGCGAGCACGCAGAGCGGCACTCCGTCCTCCCGGTAGCGCATCGCCGCGTCGTAGACCGTCATCCGCTCGCCGCTCGGGAGGTGCGTGGTCCACCACCCCTCGGTCCCCGGCGCCAGCTGGTTCCGCAGGCGGAGGTTGGCGAACGTCCCCCGGAGCATCACCTCGTGGTTCCCCCGCCTCGCCCCGTAGCTGTTGAACTCGGCCTGCCGGACGCCCCGCTCGATCAGGTACCGGCCCGCGGGCGACTCCGGCTTGATCGATCCGGCGGGCGAGATGTGGTCGGTCGTGATGGAGTCCCCGAGGAGCTCGAGGCACCGGGCCCCCTCGATGTCCTCGACGGGCGGCGGCTCGGGGGCGAGGTCGGCGAAGAACGGCGGCTCCCGGACGTACGTCGAGGCGGGATCCCACGCGTAGAGCGGCCCGGTGGGCGAGGGCAGGGCCGCCCAGTTCTCGTCGCCCTCGAAGATCCTCCCGTACTCCTCGAGGAACTGCTCCGGCGAGATGGCCTCGGCCGCGACGCGCCGGACCTCCTCGGCCGAGGGCCAGAGGTCCCGGAGGTAGACCGGCCGCCCCTCGGGCGTGGTCCCGAGGGGCTCGCTCGCGAGGTCCAGGTCGATCCGCCCGGCGAGGGCGTAGGCGACGACGAGCGGCGGGGAGGCGAGGTAGCTCGCCCGCACCTGCGGGTGGATGCGCCCCTCGAAGTTCCGGTTCCCCGAGAGCACCGCCACCACGGCGAGGTCCCGCTCGTCGATCGCCCGCGCCACCGGCTCGGGCAGCGGGCCGGAGTTCCCGATGCAGGTCGTGCAGCCGTAGCCGACGAGCGAGAACCCGAGCTTCTCGAGGTACGGCAGGAGGCCGGAGCGCTCGAGGTAGTCGGTGACCACGCGCGAGCCCGGCGCCAGGGAGGTCTTCACCCAGGGCCGGGACTCGAGCCCGAGCTCCACCGCGCGCTTGGCGAGGAGCCCGGCGGCGAGCATCACCGAGGGGTTCGAGGTGTTCGTGCAGCTCGTGATGGCGGCGATCACCACCGAGCCGTGGCGGAGCTCGAAGGCGTCGGCCCGCACGCCGCCCTCCCGCTCGGGGTCCACCCGGCGCGGCTCGATCCCGGGCTCGGGGGCCGGGGCCTCCCCCTCGAGCCTGCCCAGCTCGGTCGGCTCGGGGTCGGGCTCCAGGCGGTCCCGGAAGGCCTCGACGAACGACGCCCACACCCGGGGCAGCGGCACCCGGTCCTGGGGGCGCTTGGGGCCGGCCACGGAGGGCTCGATCCGCGAGAGGTCGAGCTCGAGCACCTCGCTGAAGACCGGGTCGGGGTCCTCGTCGGTCCGGAACAGGCCCTGTTCCTTCGCGTACCGCTCCACGAGGTCCACCCGGTCGCCGCGCCCGGTGAACGCGAGGTAGCGGAGGGTCTCGGCGTCCACCGGCCAGAGCGCCGCGGTCGCCCCGTACTCCGGGCACATGTTCGAGAGCGTGGCGCGGTCGGCGGTCTCGAGGGTCGAGCATCCCGGCCCGAAGAACTCCACGAACTTCCCGACGACGCCGTGGCGGCGGAGCATCTGGGTGAGCGTGAGCACGAGGTCGGTGGCGGTGGTCCCCGGGGGCAGCTCCCCCGACACCCGGACCCCGACCACGACCGGGGTCGGGAGGAACATCGGCTGGCCGAGCATGGCCGCCTCGGCCTCGATGCCCCCGACCCCCCAGCCGAGCACCCCGAGCCCGTTGATCATCGTGGTGTGGGAGTCGGTCCCCACCAGGGTGTCAGGGAACGCGACCCCGTCCCGGACCTCCACCACCCGCCCGAGGTGCTCGAGGTTCACCTGGTGGCAGATCCCGGCGCCGGGCGGCACGACCCGGAGGTTCCGGAACGCCTGCTGGGCCCAGCGGAGCAGGGCGTAGCGCTCGGCGTTCCGCCGGTACTCCCACTCGATGTTGATCCGGTAGGCGAGGGGGCTCCGGAACTGGTCGACCTGCACCGAGTGATCGATGATCAGGTCCACGGGGATCGCCGGGTCCACCCGGGCCGGGTCCCCGCCCGCCCGCGCGATGGCCGAGCGCATCGCGGCCAGGTCGACGACCGCGGGCACCCCGGTGAAGTCCTGCATCAGGACCCTCCCCGGCATGAAGGCGAGGTCGGCCTGCGCGGGCTCCGGCCAGCGGAGGAGCGCGAGCACGTCGCGGTCCGAGACCTCCGGCGCGCCGGCCCGCCGGAGGAGGTTCTCGAGCAGGATCTTCACGGTGTGCGGGAGCCGGCTCGGGTCCCCCAGCCCCTGCTCGGCGAGCCAGCCCAGCCGGTGGCAGGCCACCGGGCCGGCCGGGGTCTCGAGCGTCCCGCGGGCCCCCGCGAGCTCGGTCGTCACGGTCCGGATGCCCTCCTTCCCTTCGGCGCGAGACGTCCCCGTCATGCTCTCACACGGTCCCGGGCCGGGCCCGGCCGGCGGCGCGCGACGGGCCCGGCGGCGACGGATCTCCCCGGTCCGGGCGGGCCCGGCCCTGCGCCCCCGCGGCGCGGCCCGGAGGCCCGGGTCAGCGCTCCCCTCGAGCCTCCTCGATCGCCCGGCGGTGGGCGAGCCGCGTCTCCCGCCTGATCCGGGCCTCCCGGCGGCGGCGCTCGTCCTCGGGGGTCTCGGTGAGGAGCGGGGGCACCGGACGCGGCCTCCCCTCCTCGTCGAGGGCCACGAACACGAGGTAGGCGCTGGAGGTGTGGGTCCGCCGACCGGTCGTCACCTCCTCCGCCTCCACGCGGACCCCCACCTCGAGCGACGTCCTCCCCACGTCGTTCACCGAGGCCCGCACCGTCACCAGGTCCCCCACGTGCACCGGGTGGAGGAAGGACATCTGGTCGATCGACGCGGTCACCGCGAGCCCCCCGCAGTGCTTGATCGCGGCGAGCCCGGCCGCGGTGTCCACGAGCTTCATGATCGTGCCCCCGTGGACGATCCCCGCGACGTTGGCGTCGGTGAGCTCCATGAGCTCGACGAGCGTCACCCGGGACGCGGAGACCGGCTTCGGCGTGAGGTCCCACCCGGCCACGGGGCGCATCCTAGCCGGACGCGCCGCCGGTAGGATGGGGACGTCGTGCGCCGCCTCCCCCTGGTCCTCGCGCTCGCGCTGCTCGCCTCCTGCACCGGCGGCGGGCCGGCGACGCCGACCGGGCCCCCCAGCCCGACGGGGTCTCCGAGCCCGACGGGAGCGCCGGGCCCGACGACCTCCCCCTCGCCCAGCCCTGCCCCCGCCTTCGACCTCCCCCCCGGCGCCCCCACCACGTTCGACCGGGATCTCCCCCCGACGGAGGTCCCGATCGCGCCGCTCCTCCCCGAGGGGGCGCGCTCGGAGGGCGTGGTGTACCTCGGGGCGGAGGGCGAGCCCGCGCGGATCGCCGTGCTGTGGTCCCGGGGCGAGGACCCCCTCGCCCGGATGCGCGGGCTCGCGGTGTGGGCCCCGTTCGAGGACCCGCCGCCCTGGCGCGTCGTCTACGCCTTCACCGACCGCCCCCGCGAACAGGTGCTGGGGATCCGGCCGCAGACCGGCGACCTCACCGGCGACGGGCGGGAGGACCTCCTCACGTTCGAGGAGACCGGCGGCACCGGCGCCTGCGGGCGGTGGCGGGTGATCGCCCAGACCGAGGGCGGGGCCGAGGAGATCCTCCACCGCGAGACGTGCGACACGACCATCGACCTGACCGGCGAGGGGACCCTCCTGGTCCGGGAGGCGGTGTTCGCCCCGGACGACCCGCACTGCTGCCCGAGCGCGGTCAGGCTCACGACCCTCGCCTGGACCGGCGCCCGCTGGCGCGTGGTGGAGCGCTCGGTCGGGCCGGCCGTCTAGCGCCCCGCCGTCGCGGGCGGGGGCGCGCCCGCCCCGCGGAGATCCGCGCGCCCCGGCCGGCGGTCAGGAGCGGACCTCGAGCCGGCTCCCCCGTGGGGACTTCACGACCTCGATCCGCACGGGGAGCCGGATCGCGAGCTCGGGGACGTGGGTGATGACGCCCACCATCCGCCCGTCGCTCCCGAGCCGCTCGATGGCGTCGACGACCGTCTCGAGGCTCGTCGGGTCGAGCGTGCCGAACCCCTCGTCGAGGAAGAGGCTGTCGAGGCGGGCCCGGTCGGTGACCGAGAGCGAGGCGACCTGCTCGGAGAGCGCGAGGGCGAGGGAGAGGGAGGCGAGGAACGTCTCCCCGCCCGAGAGGGTCCGGGCGCTCCGCGCCTCGTCGCCGTTCCAGGTGTCGATCACGGAGAACTCGTCGTCGAGGTAGGCGAGGCGGTACCGTCCCTCGGACAGCCGCTCCAGCCGATCCGCGGCGGTGTCCGCGAGGGCCGTGAGCGCCTCCTGCTGGAGGAACGCGATCAGCCGGTCCTGCCGGAGCTCCTTCGCGAGCTCCCCGAGCACCCGGTGCCGCCGCTCGAGGGCCGCCACCTCCTCCGCCAGGCGCGCGGCCCCCTCGACCCGCTCGCGCTCCCGCTCCAGCGCCTGGCGGAGCCGGCCCACCTCCTCGGCTTGGCGCCGGGCGGCTCCCTCCACCGCCTCCTCGAGCTCGGCGAGCGACCCGGGGGAGGGGAGCAGCCCCTCCACGGTCCCCTCGGCCTCCGCGAGGAGCCCCCCCTCGGCCGCCCGTCGCTCGTCGGCGAGCCGCGACAGGTCCGCCGCCAGCGCCTCCAGGCCGCCGGCCAGCGCGCCCGCGGCGTCCGCGAGCCTCCCGGCCTCCTCCGGGAGGGCGGCGAGCGGCGG
>DATLZM010000399.1:0-2537 GCA_035573995.1 Actinomycetota bacterium
AGCGCCCCCAGCCGGGGCAGGACCTGGCTACCCACCGACCTCCCGCGCGACAACCTTCCTCACCTCCTCCCGGAGGTGGTCGTGGACGTCGACGACCACCTTCGACAGCAGCACGTCCTCGAAGTCGCGGGGGCGGGGCGCCTCGATCCGGTGCTCGGCCACGAGCGTGCCGGGCGGCGCCGACATCAGGATCACACGGTCCGCCAGGAACACCGCCTCCCGGACGTTGTGGGTGACGAACACGAACGTGTTCCGGGTCTCCGCCCACACCCGCTGGAGCTCCTCCTGCAGGATCTCCCGGGTCTGCGCGTCGAGGGCGGCGAACGGCTCGTCGGCCAGGAGCACCTCCGGCTGGCACGCCAGGGCCCGGGCGAGCGCCGCCCGCTGGCGCATGCCCCCCGAGAGCTCGTGGGGCTGAGAGCGGGCGAACCGGGTGAGGTGGACGGTCCGGAGCCAGTGCATCGCGCGGTCCCGCCGCTCGTCCTTCGGCACGCCGATCATCTCCAGCGCGAACTCCACGTTCCCGAGCACCGAGAGCCAGGGGAACAGGGCCGGCTCCTGGAACAGCACCGCCCGATCGGGGCCGGGGCCCTCCACCGGCCGTCCGTCGATCTCCACCGTCCCGGCGTCGGGGCGCTCGAGCCCCGCGAAGAGGTTGAGGAGCGTCGTCTTGCCGCAGCCCGAGGGGCCGATGAGGCAGACGAACTCGCCGGCCGGCACCTCCAGCGTGACGTCCCGGAGGGCCGTGACCTCCCCGCCCCGGGCCCCTCGGTAGGTCTTGGTCACGCCCCGGGCGGCGAGCTTCGGCGCCGCGCCGCCGGCCCGCGGCACCACCCGCAACCGCTCCGGCCGTGCGCTCACCGTGCACCTCCCGCGCCCACCGTCCTCACGGCCCCTCCACCTCCGGCTCGCCCATGTCCCGCAGGATGCCGTTGAGGTCGTCCAGACGGTACAGGTCCTCGAGGTCGGTCGGGTCCTCGTCGAGGCACCCCACCCCGAACGCATCGCGGGCCATCTCGACCTGCGAGGCGGCGGCGGGGTCCCAGGTGAACGTGAGCTTGGACCAGGCCTCGTCCACGACCGCCTGGTCGAGGGAGGGCGCGCCGGCCAGCGCGAGCTGCGACTGGGCGACCCGCTTCGCCCGCTCCGGGTCCTCGTTCATCATCCGGATGGCCTCCACGTTGGCCCGCACCAGCCGCCGGACGACCTCGGGGTGCGCCCCGAGGTACGTGGTGTTCACCAGGAGCTGGGTGGTGACCCACCGACCGCCGGGCCAGAGATCGGCCTCGTCGAGGAAGGGCGTCGCGAGGCCCTGGGCCACGAGGAGGCTGGGGTAGGGCTCCGGCTCCCAGGCTCCGTCCACGCCGCCCGAGCGGAACAGGCCGGGCAGATCGGGGTTGTCGACCACGGCCACCGCGACGTCGCCGCCCTCCTCGCGGGTCCGGAGGCCCTGCTCGTGGAGCCACGTCCGGAGCGCGACGTCCTGCGTGTTGCACTCACCGGGGACCGCGATCCGCTTCCCGTGCAGGTCCTCCGGGGAGCGGATCCCGGAGCCCTTCCGGACGACGAACGACGCGCCGCCGAGGGTCGCCCCGGAGACCACCGCGACCTTGCCCGACCGCACCCACAGCGCGGCCGTGGGGCCCGGACCGATGTAGGTGGCATCGATCGAGCCCGAGAGCAGCGCCGTCCCGGCGTCGCTCCCCGAGTTGAAGACCGTGATCCTCACCTCCGTGGGCCCCATCACCCGTTCGAAGATCCCGGCCCCCAGGGCCACGTAGCCCGGCGCGTGCGTGAGGTTCGGGAAGATCCCCAGCCGGAGGACACGGGCGCTCCCCCGCGCCCGCGCCTCGGAGCCCTGGCAGCCCGCGGCGACGAGTGTGAGGAGGGCCGCCACCGCCACGGCCCCGCGCACCGCCCCCGGTCCCACCGCCTTCCGCATCGACGTCACCTCCCCCAGAACGCGGAAAGGCCGCGGCACGTCGTGCCGCGGCCTCCAGTCGTCTGGTCAGCCGGCGTCCGCGAGGACGGTACCAGCCCCGGGCCGACCGGTCAACGTCACCGCAGGCGGAACTTCTCCGCCATCTCGATCTGGACCACCTTCCCGTCCTGGACGATCAGGAGGACGGTCCCGTAGCGGAGGCGCCGGAGGATCTGGACGACGCGCGCCACGACCTCCCGCTCCTCGTCGGTGAGGTCGTCGGGGAGCCCCGGCTGGCCGGCGGGTCCGGCGCCTCGCGTCACCTCGGGCCAACCCTAGCAACGGAGGCTCCGCCGGCTCCAGCGTCGATCGGGTCGATCCACTCAGCCGACGACGGCGTCGGCCTCGATCTCCACGCGCCAGCGGGGATCGAGGAACCCCGTCACGACCACCATCGTGGAGGCCGGCCGCACGTCGCCGAAGACCTCGCCGTGGGCCCGCCCCACCTCCTCCCAGTCGCCGGCGTCGACCAGGAAGGTCCGGGTCCGGACCACGTGCTCGGGCCCGGCGCCGGCCTCCCGGAGGGCCGCGAGGATGATCTCCAGGCACCGGCGGG
>DATLZM010000400.1:0-6594 GCA_035573995.1 Actinomycetota bacterium
GACCACGACGACCTCCCGATGCTTCGTGCGGAACGGGCCCCCGCGCCCCGACGCGCCGGGCGCGAACGTGAGGAGCGCGACCCGCACGCCGCCGGGCAGCGCCGCGAGGTCCTCCCGACGGACCCCCGGGCCCGCGGACCGGGCCGGTCGCGCCCCCCGCCGCGCCACGACGATGGGCCGCTCGGGCGGGGCGCCCAGGCCGGACGGCACCCCGAGCACCTCCCAGGCCCGGATCAACGTCTCCCCCGCGAGCCCCGCCCGACCGCGCTCCGCCTGGGAGAGGGCGCTCGGGCTTATCCCGATCCTCCGCGCGAGTTCCGCCTGGGACAGGCCGCGGGCGATCCGGGCCGCGCGGAGGGCCTGGCCGATCCGCTCCCTCGTCCCCGGGGCCTCCCGGACCACCCGGAACCTCCCGTCCTCGAACGCGTAGCGGACCTCGCGGCCGAGGATCCCGGCCGGCCGTCCCTCGGCGCGGACCACCTTGAGGACGGGGCCCCGGTCGGTGGCCGAGAGCGTCAGCACGACCTGCGTCGACTGCGCGAGGCGGGAGCGGAACGACGCGGGGTGCGCGGCCCGCTCCAGGAGCCAGTAGGCGAGCGCGCCGAGCTCGTAGAGCCGGGGGCAGGACCGCAGGAAGAACGCGAGCGCGGCCTCCCCGCCCCAGAGGTCCTGCATCGCGGTCAGGCCGTCGAACACGAACCGACCGCCCCTGCCGAGCCGCCGCTGCACCCCGTCGAGGGCCCCGCGGACCGCCGAGGGATCGGAGGGGCGGGCGACCCGCAGCACGCCGGCCCGCCGGGCGCGCTCCGTGCGGTAGAAGCGGGCGAAGGGCTCCTCTCCCCCACCGAGCCCGTCGGTGAAGCAGTCCAGGAGCAGGCACCGCTCCGGGTCCCAGGCGTCCGCCAGCCGCTCGAGGATCTCCCTGGGCGGGGCCTGGAAGCTCAGGTACGCGAGGCCCGGGCCGCCGCGGGCGCGGACGAAGGCGGCCACGAAGGGGTCCACGCTCACGTCCTCCGCGATCTCCCACACCACGTTGTCCCCCACGCGGAGCCCGCCCAGCAGGTCGTCCAGCGCGCGGAGGCCGGTCGTGGGCCGCCCCGCCGCGCGCCTCCGCCCGGGCGCCACGGCCGCGCCCGGCCCGGTGGGGCCTCCAGCCGATCCCCCGCTCGCTCCCATCGGCGCAACGGTAGCGGGCCCGGGGCGATCGCGCCGGCCGGTCAGGCCAGGAGGTCCGCGACCGTCCCCGCGCCGGCGGCCTCGAGCCTCGTGGCGGCGATGAGGAAGAGCTCGGCCGAGGCGAGGGCGAGGTCCAGGGGATCGCAGGGGCGCGGCTCGGGGAGCCGGAAGGCTGCGGCGGCCACCGCGATGCTCAGCTCGGCGTCGTCCGCCAGCCTGCCGGCGGCCCGCCCGACGAGTCGACGGCAGTCCACCGTCCACCCGCGCCACGCCGCGCCCGCGAGGTGGCCGAGCACCCCCGACGCGTCGTCGGGGGACCAGAGGACGAGGAACCGGCGGTCGAGGCTGGCGACCAGGCCCGCCGGGGGGCGCCCCGGCGCGACGGGACCGACGATGGCGCCGCGCAGGACGACCCGTCCGTCGTCGATGGGGACGGCGGCGGCCCGGGTCGCTCCCTCCTCGTCGACGTCGGAGAACCCCACGGCGACGAACCCCGCCCCCCGCCAGGGAGCGCCCCGCAGGGCTGCCGCTGGGGGGCGCGGCAGCCCGCGGGGCCGGAGCACGGCGACCGCCTCGGCCATCTCAGCCCGCCCGGGCGGCGGGCGCCCGGGCAGAAGGCCCCCGGCGGAGCCCGACGCGCCCCGGAAGCGCTCCCACGCACCGGCTCGACGGCCGCGGCCACCGGCGCCGTCCGGGGGTCCGCCCCCGGCGCCGCTCCGTGCCGGCTGCCTCTCGAACCGCGCCACGGCCGCACGCCTCGCGCATCACTTTAGCTTTGCATGAGATCTGAAGCAATACTTACGGCCCGCCCGCCGAACCACGCGGGACCACGGCGGGACGGGTCCGGGACGGGTGACCGCGCGGTCGGGGATGGGACGGCTCAGCGACCCCCGGCGGGATCGGCCTCCAGCCGGACGGCCTCGGGGCCGAGGAGGACCCGGAGCTCGGAGAGCAGCCCCGGACCCGGCTCCACCCGCACGGCCCCCACGGTGAGCGGCGTGACGCCCTGGGAGGTGACGAAGCGGACCCGGACGGGCACGTCGCCGGGCGACGACTCGAGCAGGCCCCGGAGCTTGGCCACCACCCCGTTCGTGCACTGCGCCGGCGAGACCTCGACGACGAGCGCCTGGCGCGCGGGGCGCGGAGCGGCCGCCCCCAGGTCCGGCTCGCGGATCTCCACGGCCCGGAGCTGGAGCTCGCGCCCGCGGAGGTCGACCCGGCCCTTCACGAGCACGACGCGGTCGGTCGCCACGAGCTCCGGGACCTGCTCGTAGACGCTCGGGAACGCCACCACGTCCACCCCCCCGGCGAGGTCCTCCAGCCGGAAGAGCGCGTACGGCTCCCCCTTGCGCGTGTACCGGCGGGCCACCGAGCCCACGATGCCGCCCACCGTCACGAGGTCGCCGTCGCCGAGCGATCCCAGGTCCGCGATCTCCACGTCGGTCTGCGCCGCGAGGGCCTCGCGGACCGAGAGCAGGGGGTGGTCGGTGACGAACTGCCCGAGCACCTCCTTCTCGAGGCGGAGGAGCGTCTCCCGGTCGAACTCCTCCCCTCCGAGGGCCGCGGGGTCGAGCTCGACGGCGGGCCCCGCGTCGGCCCCGAACAGGGAGAACTGGCCGGCGGCCTCGGCCTTCCGCTCGGCGAGGATCGGGCCCGACACGCGCTCGTGCCCCTCGAGCAGGGCGCGCCGCGCGTGCCCCAGGGAGTCGAAGGCGCCCGCCAGGATCAGGCTCTCGAGGACCTTCTTGGTGAGCACCCCGGGGTCCACCCGGCGGCAGAAGTCGGCGAACGAGGCGAACGGGCCCCCCTCGGCCCTGGCCCGGAGGATCGCGGCCACCGCGGCGTCCCCCACGTTGCGGATCGCCGACAGCCCGTAGCGGATCGCGGGCCGCCCGTCGGGGGCCGGGGCGAAGTCGAACTCGGACTCGTTCACGTCGGGCGGGAGCACCTCGAGGCCCATCAGCCGGCAGGCGTTCAGGTAGTAGGGCTTCTTGTCCTTGTCGTCCTTCACGCTCGTGAGCAGCGCGGCCATGTACTCCACCGGGTGGTGGGCCTTGAGGTAGGCGGTCTGGTAGGCGACGTAGGCGTAGGCGCACGCGTGCGAGGCGTTGAAGCCGTAGTCGGCGAAGGGGGTGATCAGGTCGAAGATCTCCTCGGCCAGGGCCTTCGGGTACCCGCGCTCCACGCAGCGGGCCACGAACCGCTCCCGGTGCGGGAGGAGCAGCTCCCGGATCTTCTTGCCCATCGCCTTGCGGAGCGTGTCGGCCTCCCCCATCGAGTAGCCGGCCATCCGCACGGCGATCTGCATCACCTGCTCCTGGTAGACGATGATCCCGTAGGTCCCGGCCAGGATGTCCTCGAGGTCGGGGTGGGGGTACGTGACCGGCTTCCGGCCGTGCTTCCGCTCCGCGTACTCCGTGTGCATCCCCTGGTTCAGCGGCCCGGGGCGGTAGAGGGCCACGAGCGCCATCAGGTCCTCGAACCGGTCCGGGGCGAGGAGCCGGATCAGCGAGCGCATCCCCGGGGACTCCATCTGGAACACCCCGGTGGTGTCGCCCCGCTTCAGCATGTCGTAGACGGCGGGGTCGTCGAGCGGCACGTGGTCGATGTCGACCTCGACCCCCCTCCGGCGGAGGTGGGCCACGGTGTCCTCGATCACCGAGAGGTTCCGCAGGCCGAGGAAATCCATCTTGAGCAGGCCGAGCTTCTCGACCCCGTGCATGTCGAACTGCGTGACGATCCGCTTCTCGCCGCCCCCGTTCGTGTCCTTGGCCAGCTTGAGCGGGAGGTAGTTCACGAGCGGCGCGTCGCCGATCACGACCCCGGCGGCGTGGACCGAGTCCTCCCGGCGGAGGAACTCCAGGGCCTTGGCGGTCTCGATTATCTCCTTCGCCTCGGGCTCGTTCTCGTACGCCTCGCGGAGCTCGGGGGAGAGCTCCAGGGCCTGCTCGATCGGGTACTCCCGGCCCAGGACGGCCGGGGGGTACATCTTGCAGAGCCGGTCCCCGACCGAGGCCGGGAAGCCCAGGACCCGCGCCGCGTCGCGGATCCCCTGCTTGCCCTTGATGGTCTGGAACGTGATGATCTGCGCCACGTGGTCCTCGCCGTAGCGGCGGGCCACGTAGCGGATCACCTCGTCCCGCCGCCGCTCGTCGAAGTCCATGTCGATGTCGGGCATCTGGCGGCGCTCGGGGTTCAGGAACCGCTCGAAGATCAGGCCGTAGCGGAGCGGGTCGAGGTCGGTGATCCGGAGCGCGTAGGAGACCACCGACCCCGCCGCCGAGCCCCGCCCGGGCCCCACCCGGATCCCGCTCTCCCGGGCGAACCGCATCAGGTCCCACACGATCAGGAAGTAGCCGGCGAACCCCATCCGGCAGATCACGTCCAGCTCGTGCTCGATCCGGGCCCGGAGCTCCGGCGTGATCTCGCCGTACCGCTCGCGGGCCCCGGCCTCGACCAGCTCCCGGAGGTAGGCCTCGAGGGGTTTCCCGTCGGGCGGCTCGAAGCGGGGGAGGTGGAAGCGCTGCTCGGGGGGCGCCTGCTCCCCGTAGACCAGGCGGAGGTCGCACATCTCCGCGATCGCGAGGGTCGCGTCGCAGGCCTCGGGCAGCTCCCGGAAGGTCTCCCGCATCTCCTCGGCCGACTTCAGGTAGAACTGGTCGGAGTCGAAGCGCAGCCGCTGCGGGTCGCTCTGGACCTTCTGCTGCTGGATGCACAGGAGCACGTCGTGGGGCTTCGCGTCCTCCCGCGACGTGTAGTGGGAGTCGTTGGTGGCGACCAGCGGCAGCCCCAGCGCGCGGGCCAGCTCCGCCTGCTTCGGCAGGATCCGGCGCTGGTCCGCGAGCCCGTGGTCCTGGACCTCGATGAAGAAGCTCCCCTCCCCGAAGATGTCGCGGTAGGTGGCCGCGACCTCCCGGGCCTTCCGCTCCTGGCCCTGGAGGAGCGCCACCGCCACCTCGCTCGACAGGCACCCGGAGAGGCCGATCAGGCCCTCGGCCCGCTCGGCGAGCAGCTCCTTGTCGATGCGCGGGCGGTGCCAGAACCCCTCGAGGTGGGCGTCGGTGACCAGGCGCAGGAGGTTGCGGTAGCCGACCTCGTCGCGGGCCAGGATCGTGAGGTGGTGGTACTTCTCCTCCCGCTCGCCCGGGGCGCGGTCGAACCGGGAGCCGGGCGCGACGTAGGCCTCGACCCCGATGATCGGCTTCACCCCGTGGCGGAGGCCGGCCTCGTAGAAGTCGAGGACCCCGAACATCGCCCCGTGGTCCGTGATGGCGAGGGCCGGCATCCCGAACGCCACGGCCCGCCGGAACAGCTCGTCGATCCGCGACGCCCCGTCGAGGAGCGAGAACTCCGTGTGCGTGTGGAGGTGGACGAAGCCCGCTGCCACCGTTCCCTCTCGCCAAGCCTAACGCGCCGGTCCGCCGGCCACGCCGATCGCCGGCCCGGGGCCCGAGTCTAGCCCGTCCCCGGGGTGGATCACAAGGCTGTAACTTTTCCACAGGTCGTCCACAGCCGCGGGCGCCAGACGGCCGGGCGACCCCGGGGGAACGCGACCGGTCGTCACCCGGCCGCGGGCCCGGCCCCCCGCTCGCGGCGGAGCGCCGCCAGGACGCCCGCCAGGTCGTCCGGCAGCGGGTCCTCGACCTCGACCCGTTCCCCCGTCCAGGGGTGGACGAACGAGAGGCGGGCGGCGTGGAGGAAGGGCCGCGAGAGGCCCAGGCGGGCCGCGTCCCCGCCCCCGCCCCCGTAGCGGAGGTCGCCGAGGATGGGGTGGCCGACGGCCGCCAGGTGGACCCGGATCTGGTGCGTCCGCCCGGTCCGGGGGGCGGCCTCGAGCAGCGTGGCCCGCTCGAACCGCTCGAGCACCCGGAAGGCCGTCTCGGCCGGGCGGCCCACCACCGGGCGGAGCACGATCCGGGCGCCGGCGCGCCCGAGCGGGGCGTCCACCGCGAAGCGCTCGTGGGCGACGGCCCCCCGGACGAGCGCCAGGTAGCGGCGGTCCACCTGGTGGCGGCGGAGCTGCTCGGCCAGGGCGACGTGGGTCAGGTCGTCCTTGGCCACGAGCAGGAGCCCCGAGGTCCCGGCGTCGAGCCGGTGGACGATGCCCGGGCGGAGCGGCCCCCCGACGGAGGACAGCGGGACCCCCAGGGCCAGCAGGCGGTTCACGAGGGTCCCGGTGCGCCGCCCCGCGGTGGGGTGGGTGGGGAGCCCGGCCGGCTTGCGGACCACGAGGATGTGGGGGTCCTCGTAGGCGACCCCGGGGGGCGGCCCCTCCGGCGGCACCTGCGCGGCCCCCCCGAGGTCAACCTCGAGGCGCTCCCCGCCCGCCAGGCGGAACGACTTCGGCCGCGGGACGCCCTCCACCCGGACGCGGCCCTCGGCGATCAGCCGCTGGGCGTCGGCCCGGGGGACCCCGAG
>DATLZM010000401.1:0-17091 GCA_035573995.1 Actinomycetota bacterium
GCCGCTTCGTCCCCCGCGGGGAGGAGAAGCGGCCGGTCCTCGAGGAGCTGTTCGAGGAGAGCCAGCGCCAGGGGGTCCAGGTCGGGCGGTACCTCAGGCCGGGGGTGGTGCGGGCCATCGAGACCATCGCCAACGGCGTCCTCACCCCCGAGCTCCGCCAGCGCCTGCGGGAGGGCGGGGGGCCCGCGCGGGCCTTCTTCGCCGAGCTCCTCCGCCTCGTCTACCGGGTGCTGTTCTGCCTCTACGCCGAGCAGCGGGGGCTGCTCCCCGCGGGCGGGCTGTACGCGGAGGCCTACTCGCTCACCCGCCTGCGGGAGGTGGCGGAGCGGCGCCTCGCGGACCCGAACCACCACGACCTGTACGAGGGGCTGAAGGCGACCTTCCGGCTCCTCCACCAGGGGGCTTCCGAGATCGGCGTCTACCCCTACGACGGGTCGCTGTTCGACCCCGCCGCCACGCCCACGCTGGACGCGGCCCGGCTCTCCAACCGCGCCCTGATGGAGGCCGTCCGGGCCTTGACGTCGGTCGAGATGGAGGGCGCCCGCCAGCGGGTCGACTTCCGCTACCTCGGGGTCGAGGAGCTGGGCTCGGTCTACGAGTCGCTCCTGCCGTACGTGCTGCGGGTGGCCGACCGGCCCACGGTGGTCGAGGGCCGCCCGGTCGAGGCGGGGGCGGCCTACCTGGATCCGGTCTCGACCGAGCGGTCGGACCTCGGCGCCCACTACACGAGGCCCGAGCTCGTGGACCTCGTGCTCGAGGTCTCCCTCGACCGCCTGATCCAGGAACGCCTGCGGGCGGCCGGCGACGACCGCGGACAGCGCGAGCGGGCGATCCTCGGGCTCAAGGTCGTCGACCCCGCCTGCGGGTCGGGGGCGTTCCTCGTCGCCGCCGTGGACCGGCTCGCCGCCGCCCTGGCCAGGGAGCGGGCCGGCGGGGAGCAGCCCACCGAGGAGGCCATGCAGCGCTGCCGCCGGGAGGTGCTCGGGCGCTGCATCTACGGCGTGGACAAGGATCCGTTCGCGGTCGAGCTGTGCAAGGTCTCCCTCTGGATCCACTGCGCGGTCAAGGACCTCCCCCTCTCGTTCCTCGACCACCGGATCCAGCTGGGCGACTCGCTGGTGGGCTGGGGCCCGGGGAGCCCGCCCAAGGAGATCCCGGCCGAAGCCTTCGAGCCGCCCTCCAAGGCCGACCGGGAGCTCAAGGCGTTCCTCCGCTCGGCCCGCGAGCGGAACCGGGCTGCCCTCTCGGGGCAGGGCGAGCTGGGGGAGGAGCCCGCGGTCCCCGTCCTCGACCTAGAGGCCCCGGACCTCGGGCTCGAGGAGGAGGCGAGCCCCGAGGACGTCCACAGGAAGGCCGAGCGCTACTTCGCCTACCTCGCCTCGCAGGAGCACCTGCGGTGGAAGGCGGCCGCCGACATCTGGACGGCGGCGTTCTTCTGGGACCCGGCGTCCGGGCAGGCTCCCACGAGCGCGGACTACTGGAGGGTCCTGCGCGGGCGGGCCGACCCCGACCTAGCCGCCAGGGCGGCCGAGATCTGCGAGGTCTTGCCGGCCTTCCACTGGCCGCTCCGGTTCCCCGAGGTCTTCAAGCGGGGCGGCTTCGACGCGGTGATCGGCAACCCGCCCTGGGAGCAGGTGAAGCTCAAGGAGGAGGAGTGGTGGGCGCCCAGGCGGCGGGCGATAGCCGACCTCCGGGGGGCGGAGCGGCGGCGGGCCATCGCGGCGCTCGCGGAGAGCGAGGACGAGGAGGACCGGCGGCTCCACCGGCAGTGGGTCACGGCCCTCCAGGCGGAGGCGCGCGTGGCCGAGTACATGCGCCGCTGCGGGCGATTCACCCCATCGGGCCAGGAGGCCAACACGTACCTCCTGTTCACCGAGCTCGCGGCTGACCTCCTGGGCCCCGGGGGCCGTGCGGGGATCCTCGTGAAGAGCGCCCTCGCCCTCGACAAGGGGGCCCAGCCGGTGTTCCAGCGGCTCCTCGGGGGGGGCCGTGTGGAGGAGCTGCATGACATCGTGAACGGCGGCGCGACGGGGACCAACCTCGTGTTCAGCGGCGTCGATGCTAAGGAGCGGTTCGCCGTCCTCGGCCTCCGCTCCACCGGGGGGGAGCGTGCGTTCCACGCCACCGTGATGAACTGGAACGTCGAGGAGGCCAGGACCCGGGAGCGGCGGCGCTTCACGCCCCGCGACCTCCGCGTCCTCAACCCCCGGACCCGGTCCCTCACCTCGTTCCGGCGCCCCGAGGAGCTCGAGGTGGCCCTGGCCATCCACCGGGCGTTCCCAACCCTGGACTTCGAGGAGGATGGGTCGAACCCCTGGGGTCTCTCGTACCACACCCTGTTCCACTCGAGCGGTGACTCCGACCTCTTCCTCAAGCGCGAGGACCTCGAGGCGGAGGGCTGGGTCCTCGGGTCGGACGAGGTGTTCCGGCGGGGGGAGGAGGTCGCGCTCCCCGTGTACGAAGGGCAGCTGGCCAACCGCTACGACCACCGGGCGCGGACCTACGAGGGCTACGAGGGTCCGCGGAAGTACGAGCGCGCCCCAGGGATCCCGGAGACCACCGACGCGCAGAAGGCCGATCCTTCCTTCGAGGTCGAGCCCCGCTATTGGATGCTCGCGAAGCACGCCGAGGCGCGCCTGGCGGAGACCGTGGGCGAGAAGGTGATGATCGGCTTCCGAGACGTCAGTCGGCCCTGGCGGGAGCAGCGCTCAGCCAAGGGCGCCATCCTCCCCCGCGTCCCCGCCACGCACACGCTTCCAATAGTTGCCGTTCCGATCGAGCATGCCCTGGAGTTCACGGGGCTCTTCAACTCCACCACCTTCGACTTCCTTGTGCGGGGCCACATGCCGGGCGCGCACGTGGCGCTGACCTGGATGCTCTCCCAGGTTGCCGCGCCCATGCCCGGGCTGGACCCCCGCATCGCCCAGGCGGCCGAGCGCCTGTCGCTCACCTCGTACTCCGTGGCCAGGCTATTCGGCAAGGATCCCCACCCATGGGACCCACGGGAGCGCTACGCGCTTGATGTCCTCGTCGACGCCCTCGTGGCGCACGCCTACAAGCTCTCCAGGCAGCAGTACGAGGTGGTGCTCGACTCCTTCGAGGTCATGGCCCGCGAGCAGATTCGTCGCTTCGACTCCTACCGTTTCAAGTCCGACTGCCTTCGCGCCTACGACCAGGTGAGCTGACCGTTGGAAGAACGCCTCATCCCGCTGAACGCCTGGCTCGCCCTGTCGCGCGGCGATGCGGGGTGGCCGGCGCCCTTCCGGGATCGCGGCTTCCGCATCTATCGCTTGGAGGCTCCCGTCTCAACCGCGGAGGGGCCGGCCGTCGTCGACGGGCTAGCTATCGCGGAGGCGCAGCGGGTGGTCCTCGCGGTGGAGGCCAAGGGAGGCGCAAACGTGGACACGGAGCAGGCCCTCAAATACGGGGCCATGACCGCAAGCGACGTTGAGCGGCAGCACACCCTGCCCTTCGCGGGGACGGCTGCGAGCCTCGAGCCGCTCTACGTCTGCGTCGAGCAGTCAGTGGATCGGATCCGCATGGGTCTCGCATCCGCGGGGGTGACGGCCTCGCTACTCGTCGTCGGAGATGGGCGAAGTAGACTCGAACCCCGCGACGGAAGCTCCCTTCAGCAGTTCGAGGTGAGCACCCCATCCGGACCGCCACCGGCCATCGTGCGGTTGGACGCGGAGAGCCCCGACGAGGAGTTCAGGGAGGTCCTGCTCCCCGAAGTGATTGCTGCCGCTGCCAGAGGTGTCGAGGTCGTGGCTGTGAGTGATCTTCTTGCTAGAGCCCTTCCTTACTGGTCGGTCTATGGCCGGGCCGCCAAGGGCCGACTGCGCAGGAAGGCGGCAGAGGTGCTCAGGACGCTTGCCAGCGGCGAGTTCAGGGGGGAGTTCAGAGTCGAGCCGGGGGGGCGAGAGGTGGACGGCCCCGTCGTTCGCATCATGCGGAACCCGGCGGCCTTCGACCCTAGGGGGGAAACGCAGGGCTGGCAGCGGCTCCGTCGCAAGGGCGAGCGAGCGCTACGGGGCAGGCAGCGTCTGTCGGTCCCTGGTCAGATATCCTTCGAGGACCTGGCGCGCGAGACGGAGGTGGGCGAGGAGTGAACTCCGAGGTCGGCAAGGTTCCGTTCGATCGGGAAGCCCTCGCCGAGGCCATGAGCACGGTCATGGCGGGTCGGACCTGGTGGGGCGAGCTGCCCTTCGAGCTTGGCCGAGGACGGGTCAAGACTTACGCACTCGAGGTGAACGGCTCCGTCGACGAGAACGCCGCCCTTCGCCGGGCGATGGCCTGGGCTCAATCGCTCGGGCTCACATGGGCGCTGACCGAGGATCGCGCGCTGGCGTTGGCCTGGGCAGATGGCGTGGGCCTGTTCATCGACGTGCTCGACCCGCGCTTCTGGCTCGTCCACACAACGTCGGCTGCCGGCGAGGTGCAACGGCTGATCCGCAGAGGTGTATGGAAGTCCAGAGATGTCGACTCGTGCTGGTTCTCTTGGGGATTCCTCCGCGACCTGCAGCGTGAGGGAACGGCGCTGTGGTTCAAGTCGGACTTCGAGGGCGATGACCTGCTGCCCACCGCTGGCGTGCGCGCGAGGCGGCTGCGAGTGAAGCTCGAAGGCGATGAGGCAGACCAAGCCTTCGAAGAGTTGTCGGCGATCGAGAGGTACCGGCACGCCACCGCCCTGACTTCCGTCGCTACGCGCATCTCGGCGCCGAGGCTGGGACACGTGGACGAGCTGGCACACTACCGAGGCCGGTTCGTGACCGTGGGGGATTCCTTCGAGCTGCACGTCGGCTTCGTCTCGGGTGCCATCCTTCGGTACCGAGAGCTGGTGCAAGGCATCGAGAACCGCTTCCGCTTCGCCTGGGAGGGGTCGGACGAGCGAGGCGTAATCTTCGACGGAGAGGTGCTCAGCATCGATCTGGGTCAACCTCTGCCTGATTTGGACCGATTCCTCGACGGCTTGTTCTCATGTCGCGATCCTTTCCGGCTGTGGGCTGTGCCGAGGAAGGTATCTGAGCGCCTCGTCGAGGCAGAGGTCGTCGACTTGCATGTCGGCGAGCGGTTCCGGATGGAGATCGCGCTCGATCACCTGCGGCTGCTCCTGCCGTCCACCGTGTGTGGGAATACCCTCCTGCGACTGATTGCCAACCTTCAGCACAGGTTCGACGCGACGGTAGGATCCGGCGCCTTGACCTCACAGGCGCCTGTGGCGGACCGTGAATGACGGTCGCGAGGATGCCGGACGCGGGTGGGGACGACCGGGTCGTCAGCTGAGAGGCGCGGGGTACCGCCCACCGTGCCTCAAGCCGGTGGGAGTAGGGGAACGGTTGCGACTCGATGATCTCGCCCGCATCCAGAGCGCACGACTCGTCAGAGCCTGGGCGTCAGGCCGTGCTCGCATCTGGGAGAGCGATGAGGAGCTAGAAGAATCCCTGGAAGAGACGCACCAATCCCGCAGGCTGGAGAGGGTGGCACCATGAACCCCCTGAGCGTCTTCCGCGCGCTCACCGAGACCTACGACCGCTTCGTCCATACCTACCAGGCCTACCGCAACCCCGAGATCGCGGCCTGGATGCGCGAGCGGATCGAGCAGGCGGGGTTCCTCTGGCGGGAGCCCTACCTGACGCTCCGGCGCACGTACCGGGCGGGAACGCGCCTCGAGGAGTTCGTGAGCCGCGGGGTGTTGCACCCGGAGATCCCTCGCATCTTCAGGGTCGCCGTCGACGACGCCGCGAGCCCGCCGATCCGCCCGTACGAGCACCAGGCCCGGGTCATCGAGCGGCTGCTGGTGCAAGGGCGGAACGTGGTGGTCACCACCGGGACGGGTTCGGGGAAGTCGTTCTGCTTCGCGATCCCCATCGTCTCCGAGGCCCTCCGCCTCCGGGACGAGCGGGCCGGCGGGGTGAAGGCGATCCTGGTCTACCCGATGAACGCCCTCGCCAACTCCCAGTACGACGACCTCGCGGCCCGTCTTGCCGGGACGGGTCTGCGGGTGTGCAACTACACCTCGGACCTTGAGGAGGGCGAGGAGGGCGCCCTCCGCCGCTTCCGGGAGACGACGGGCCGGGACCGACCCCGGGACTCCGAGGTGATCTCGCGGCAGGAGCTCCGGGAACGCGGCGCCGACATCCTCATCACCAACTACGTGATGCTCGAGCTCGTCCTCACCCGGTTCCACGACCGGAACGTGTTCCCCTTCGGGCAGATGTCGGCGCTCCGGTTCCTCGTGCTCGACGAGGTCCACACCCACACCGGTCGCCAAGGGGCCGACGTGGCCTGCCTCATCCGCCGGCTGAAGGAGCACACCCGGACGACCGGGAGGCTCCGGTGCGTGGCCACCTCGGCCACGGTCGATTCATCCTCCCCCGAGCGGGCCGCGGAGCAGATCGCGGCGTTCGCGGCCCAGCTCTTCGGCGAGCCCTTCGAGGCCGAGGACGTCGTAGGGGAGACCTACGTCGGGTACCTCACCGCCGACGAGGCCGATCCCCTCCCGCCCGTCCCCGTGTCGGACCCCGAGCTCCTGGCCCGCTGCGAGCGGGGGGAGGGGGAGGCGCTGGCCGCGGCGCGGGACGCGCTCTGCGGCCGGGCGGGTGCCGGTCCCGAGGACCTCCGCCGGCAGGCGACGGTGCGGTTCCTCGAGCGCACCCTGATCCCCGAGGGCGGCGGGCCCGCCCCCGCGGCCGTGGCCTGGGGCGAGCTGGTCGAGCGCTACCGGCGGGAGCTCCGCCCCGAGGCGAGCCGGGAGGAGGCGGACGGCGAGCTCCAGACGGCCCTCGTCGTGGCCGCCCAGACGCCCGTCCGGACCGAGGAGGGGGAGCGGGTGCCGCTCCTCCTGCCGAAGGTGCACGCCTTCTTCAGCCAGGGCCGGACGGTGACGGCCTGTCTCCGCCTCCACCTGTCGGACCTGGGCCAGACCACCTGCCCAGGCTGCCCCGAGGAGGACACCCCCACCTTCCCGCTCGCGTTCTGCGCGGCCTGCGGGCAGGAGTACCTGGTGGCGTGGATCGACGAGGAAGGTCCGTCCCCCCGGGCCGTGCCCCGCGACTTCGAGGCCCTGGAGGGGTGGGAGTCCTCCGCTCCGGAGGGGCTCGCGGTCGGTCGGCTCCCGCGGGGCGGGGCGACCCGCCGGGGGTACCCCGCCTACCTCTGCCCCGAGCCGTGGGACCCCGAGGCGAGCCCGCCAGACCCATCGATGCTGCGGAGGGACGGCTCAGCCAGGGAGGGCTACGAGGGCGCGGTGCCGGCGAACGTGGTGGTGTGCGCCGCCTGCGGGGACCTCGGAGGGGCCTGCGAGCACGGTGCCGATCGCGAGATGGCCCTCATCCGGCGACCCCTGCTGCTCTGCCCGACCTGCGGGATCGTCTACGACCGCCGGAGCGTGGAGTTCAACAAGTTCTTCCTCGCGGGCGTGGTGGGGAAGGCGACGGCCACCGACGCCTTGGTCGGCCGGCTCCTCCAGGAGCTCCCCGCCGAGCCCAAGCCCTCGGTGATCGGCTTCACCGACAACCGCCAGGACGCGGCCTTCCAGGCCGCGCACCTCAACGACCTCCATCGGCGGACCCACTTCCGGCGGGCCCTCTACCGGGGGCTCGTGCGGCGGGGCGGGGCCGTCACGCTGGGGGAGGCCGCCCGGGCCGCGTACGAGGAGATGGAGCGGACCGGGACGCTGCCCGCCTACTCGAGGGAGACCACGGTCGTGGTCGGGAGGGCAGCCACGGCCACCCGGGCCACGTACCTGCGGTACCTCGAGTTCGGGGCCCTGGGGGAGGTCGCGACTCGCCACCGGCGGATCCAGCCGAGCCTCGAGATGGTGGGGCTCGTGTCGGTCGTCTACGACGGCCTGGACGAGCTCGCCGGGGAGGAGCGGTTCTGGGAGCGGGTGCCCGAGGTGCGCCGGCTGGATCCCTCCGAACGCCTCGACTACCTCCGCGGGCTCCTGGACCTCATCCGGCGGGCCGGCGCCGTCGAGCACGAGTCGTTCGAGCGGCCGGACGACTTCCGCAGGGACGTGATTGCTAGGATCGACGAGGCCGCGCAGTTCCACGACGAATCCCTCCCCCCGTACCGCCCGGTGGTGTTCAGCGACGACCTCGAGGCCGATAGGTGGGACCTCGCGGTCCGCCGGCTCACGACCGGGAAGGAGGGGAAGGGCTCCTCCTCCCTGCTGCGGTGGACCCAGAAGGCGCTCGGGCTGAGCAGGGAAGCGGCGGCGGAGGTGGTCGGGCGGGTCGTGGGGGTGCTCGCCGCCGACGAGGTGAAGCTCCTGGTCGCGACCGACGCGAAGGGCGGGAGGGCATACCGGATCGCCGGGGGCAGGCTGCTCCTCGCCCCCCGGGATGAGGCGGGGGCCCTCGTCTGCCCCCGCTGCTTCGCGCGCTGGGAGCTCTCGGCCCCTCGCCCGTGCCCCTCCTGCCTCAAGGTCGACCTCCGCCCGCAGGACCTCTCGGGGACCTTCTTCCGGGCCGAGTACGCCGCCCCCCTCGAGGAGCGCGTCCCGGCCGTGGCGGAGGAGCACTCGGCCCAGGTGGCGGGCCCCGAGCGGCGCCGCTTCGAGCTCGCGTTCCAGGATCCGGCGAAGCCGCTGAACGTGCTCTTCTGCACGCCCACGATGGAACTCGGGATCGACATCGGGGTGCTCTCGGCCGTCTACATGCGGAACGTCCCGCCGGCCCCGGCGAACTACGCGCAGCGGCAGGGCCGGGCCGGGCGGCGGGCCCGCCCCGCCCTCGTCGCCACCTTCTGCGGGACGTTCGGCCGCTGGGGCGCGCACGACCAGTACTTCTACCGGTTCCCCGAGCGCATCATCGCCGGGACCATAGCCCCGCCGCGCTTCCTCCTCGACAACCGGGCGCTGCTCGAGAGCCACGTCCGGGCGAGCGTGCTGGAGGTCGCGGACCTGAAGCTCCCATCGGCGGCGGGTGAGCTCCTGGATGCCAGCGAGGAGGGTGTGGACCAAGGACTCCCCCTCCTCGGTGACCTGGCCGAGGACTGGCGGGCGAAGGTGGCTGAGGCGCGGGAGACCATCGTTGGCTTCGCCCTCTCGGCCTTCGGGGAGGAGCTCCGGGGAGCTGGCCTCGGGCGGGCCGATGTGGAGCGCCTCGTCGACGGGTTCGTCGAGGACCTCGACCGCGCCTTCGACGCGTTCCGCGACGAGTACCGGGCGCTCGTCGAGGAGGTCGGCGAGATCAACCGCCGGGCGACCTTCGGGGGGATCGACCAGGACGACGCGGTCCGCCGCGACGCCATCAACCACCGCCTCGCCGACATGCGGGAGGGGAGGGGCGACTTCTACACCTACCGCTACCTCGGCCTCCGAGGGTTCCTGCCCAACTACGCCTTCCCCAGGCGGGCCTCGACCGCCCACTTCAACGACCGCCGGGAGTCGGTCGCGAGGACCCCGACGATCGCCCTACGGGAGTTCGCCCCGCTCAACACGCTCTACTACCGGGGCAGGCGCTACCGGGTGGAGCGGGCCCAGCCCCGCTCGCGGGGACAGGGCCGGTACTGGGCCCCGCTCAAGGTCTGCGTCTGCGGCTACTTCTTCCTCGGCGAGGAAGTCGCCCGGGCGAGCGGGTGCCCGGCGTGCAGGCGCCCGCTCGTGGATGAGCACGCCGAACGCCACGCGCTGGAGCTTCCTGATGCGGTGGCGCGCCGGCGGGGGAGGATCTCAGCGGACGAGGAGGAGCGTCGGCGGCGGGGGTTCGACGTCCGCCCCTACTACCGTGCCGGCCCGCGCTCGGTCCCCGGGAAGCTCGTGGTGGGCGGGGAGCCCGTGGCGGAGTTCAGCTACGTGCGGCACGGCGAGCTGGTGCTCGTGAACTTCGGGTTCCGGACGGGCGAGGAACGGGGCTTCCGCCTCTGCGACCGGTGCGGGGCCTGGCTGTCGAGCGAGGAGGGCGCGGAGCGGCACACGGCGGAGGACGGGCGTTGGACCTGCCCCGCCGGCGGGGGTCCCGACGACGTCCGGAAGGAGATCGTCCTGTACACGAAGGGGACCCACGACCTCGTGCTCCTGGACGCGCCGCTGCCGCCGGACGGAGGGCAGGCCTCCTTCGGCTGGTCGCTGCTCTACGCGCTGACCTCGGGGTTCGAGGTCGCCTACAGCGCGGACCGGTCCGAGCTCGGCGGCTTCCTCTTCGACCACCCGAAGGACGGCTCGCGGATCCGGGTGCTGCTGTACGAGACCGACGAGGGCGGCCAGGGCCTCCTCAACCACCTGACGGAGGGGGAGGGGTGGCGGCGGGTGGCCGAGCGGGCCCTCGAGATCCTCCACGTGGACCCCTCGAGCGGTCGGGAGCTCGAGGGGGCCTGCGAGCGGGCCTGCTACGACTGCCTGCTCTCCTTCTACAACCAGCTGCACCACGCCGTCCTGGATCGGCGGGCCGCGGTCCCCTTCCTCCGGGAGCTGATGCGCGCGGAGATCTGGATGGGTGGACCCGGGGAGCGCTGGGAGGAGCTCGAGGCGGCCGGCGTGGGGGCCGAGCCCGCGGTGATCCGTCGGATGCGGGAGCTCGGGTTCCCGGCGCCCGCCGAGCAGCACCGGGTCGTCCGACGCGCCGACGGGAGCCCGGTGACCGAGGCCGACCTCTTCTACGCGCCGAACCTCGTCGTCTGGGTCCAGGGGGACCCACACGGCAAGGACTACGTCGCCCAGCGCGATGAGCGGCTCCGCCGGGAGCTCAAGGGGCTCGGGTACCGACTGGTCGAGGTCTGGGCGGAACGCATGGACGAGGGCCTGCGCGCCCTCGCCCTCGCCCTCGACCTCGGGGAGCTGGCCGAACGGATCGAGCGGGGAGGCCCAGCGAGCGGTGCTGTCCCGGGGCCCGTGCTCCGGGTGGTCGGCCGGGAGGAGGCGGAGCCGTACGTGCGTCACGTTCCGCTCATGACGCTCCAGGCGGCGGCCGGGGCGTTCCTGGAGAACCGCCCCCTCGAGGAGGAGGGGTGGGTGGAGGTCCCCGGGGGCTCCCTCCGGGAGGGGTACTTCGCGGCCCACGTCCGGGGTCGCTCCATGGAGCCGCTCATCCCCGACGGCGCGCTCTGCCTGTTCCGGGCCTCGGTGGGGGGCTCGCAGGACGGCAAGGTGGTGCTGGTGCAGCTCACGCGAGCCGAGGACCCCGAGGGCGGGGGGCGCTACACGGTGAAGCGCTACCGGAGCGAGAAGGTGGCGACCGACGACGGAACATGGAGACATTCCAGGATCTGGCTGGAGCCCGTGAACCCCGCCTTCGAGCCGATCGAGCTCGCTCCGGACGAGGAGGGCGTCGCCGTGATCGCGGAGTTCGTTCGCGTGCTGTCGGCCCGATGATGGGCGCACCGGGGCAAGCGGTCCCGTTCCCCTCCAGCCCACCGGCGGAGGAGGATCGGGGGCCGCTTCGACTCCTCGAGTGGGCGGGATACGAGATCCCCGCGTTCCACGAGCCGTTCACCCAGCGCTTCCCCGATGTGAGATTGGAATTCGAGTTCGCTGACAGTGGAGCCAACTTCTTCTCGAAGGTGGCGACCGGAGCGGCGGATGTCGATGTGGCGCATCCCTGCTCAAACTGGGTCAGCCAGTGGAAAGGACGCGGGCCTCATCGCACCAATCGACGTGGATCGATTGGAGAACTGGAACGACCTCGATCCGGGGATGCGGGAGCTGGGCAAGATCGGCGGTCAATACTGGTTCGTCCCGTGGGACTGGGGCTACGACGCGCCGATCGTCGCGAGGGACCGGGTGGAAGAGGTCCCTGACAGCTGGCGGGATTTCTGGAACCCGCAGTATAAGGGACAGATCTCGATGATCGATTACGCGGAGAACGCGGTTTCCATCGCGGCGTGGGCCTTCGGTCTCGATTACCCGAACCTCAGCGACGAGGATCTCGCCTTCGTCAAGGAGAAGCTGATCGAGCTGAAGGAGAACGTGAAGACGTTCTGGCAGAGCAGCACCGACCTCGTGCAGCAGATGACGACGGGCGAGGTGGCTATCGGCTACGGGTGGCCGGACCAGTACGCCAAGGTCGTCGACGCGGGCGTCGATGCGGTGTACGTCGACCCTGTCGAGGGGAGGAACGGCTGGATCTGTGGGTTCGTCGTGCTCGCTGACACCCAGCACTACAATCTCGCGCTCGAATACATCGATTCGGCGATCTCCGCCGACGTGGGCAGGCGGGTCATCAACAAATACTTCCTGGGGCACTCCAACCTGGAGGCGATCAGGACTGCGGATCAGGAGATCGTGCAGCAGCTCCAGTACGATGACACCAATATCCGTGAGCGGACCCACTTCGCGGTTCCCCTCACGTTCACGCAGCGGGAGACCTTCAACAGGATCTGGAACGAGGTCTTGGCGACGGATTAGGAACCTCGGTGCCGCCAGGAGCTCGAAGCCTGACGCAGGGGGAGGGGGCGGAAGGCGTCCGCGGGGGAAGGGGCATCGACGCGGGAACGAGGGCACGGGTGGGCCTCGGCCTCAGCCTTCTCCCGGCGCTCTGGTTGTTGGTGTTCTTCGTGATCCCGTTCGGCGTGCTGGTCGCCTGGTCGTTCCAGCCGCCGGGCATCCGCACCTACCTGATGCCTCGGTGGACGGTGGACGCCTATGTCCTGACCCTGAGCGTGACGAGCTACTGGTCCCTGCTGGGAAAGACCGTGCTCCTTGCCCTGGGGTCGCGACGGTCGCGGTGGCTCTCGGCTACCCCATCGCGTACACGCTCGCGCTGCTCGCGGGCAGACGACGCTACGTGCTCATGGGCCTCGTGTTCCTCCATCGCTCACGAGCTACCTGCTCAGGATCTTCGCGTGGCGGTTGCTCCTGGGCCGGCGCGGCGTGCTGAATGCTCTCCTGCAGTGGGTCGGGGCCGTTGAGCATCCGGTCGACTTCCTGCTCTTCAGTCGCACAGCGGTGATGATCGTGCTGATCTACGTGTGGGCGCCGTGGGCAGCCCTTCCGATCTTCGCGCGGCTCGAGCGCATGGATCGGGCGCTACTCGAAGCCGCCGCAGATCTGGGCGCCCCAGGTTGGAGCAAGTTCCTCCGGGTCACTCTCCCTCTGTCCCTCCCCGCCGTCCTCATCTCCTTCCTCCTCGTCTTCATCCCGACGCTCGGAGATTTCGCGACCGCGAGCGCGGTCGGCGGGGCGGGCGGCCAGATGATAGGGAACATCATCCAGCATTTCCTGAACGAACTCACCTTCCCGTCCGGCGCGGTCCTCTCGGTGCTGCTCTTGGTCACCGCCTTCGCTCTTCTCGGTGTGGCTATCCGATTCGTTAGGTCTGGTGCCTTGGGCCGGATCGATGTCTAGCGGAAGAGGTAGCCGGGCTCTCTGGCTCTATCTCTCGGCGTACATCGCTGCCTTATGGGCACCAATCCTCCTCCTCAGCGTCTTCTCTTTCCACGATTCTCCGCTAGTCGCGTTCCCCTGGCGAGGTTTCTCCTTGCGCTGGTACCGAACGATGCTTTCATCGCACGAGCTTCTTCGCTCTTTCCGTACGAGCGTGATCGTCGCGATCTCGAGCTCATGCCTCTCCGTCTTCCTGGGGACGGCGCTTGGACTTGGCGCAAGCCGGTTCCGGTTCCCCGGTCGGGGCTTGCTCCTATCCATCGCCGTCGCCCCCATGATCATCCCCTACTTGGGGCTCGCGGTTGCCCTGCTGATGACCTTCGTTGCCGTGGGGATCCGACCCTCGATCGAAGCGGTGATCGTCGGTCACGTGGTCGTCTCGATCCCGTACGTGATGTTGATGGTCGGTGCTCGAGCATCGGGGATGGGAGCGCTCCTGGAGGAGGCGGCGCTCGACCTAGGAGCGAACTGGTGGGAAGTCATCCGACGCGTCTACCTCCCTCTCTTGCGTCCGGCGGTCGCTGCTGGGTTCGTGTCGAGCCTGGTCCTGTCGCTCGACGAGTTCTACCTCGCGTTCTTCCTGTCCGGTCCGGATCAGACGCTGCCGGTGTACTTCTTCTCGGGCCTTCGGCGACCTGAGTTACTGCCGCCGACGTTGGCCCTCGTAACGCTCATGACCGTCGCGACGCTCATCCTTCTCGCGGTGACGCATGCGGTAGCGGGGCGAGCTGGCCGACGCTGAGTTGCCCGAGGGCAGGTCGGGAACGGATCCGCGGCGAGGCCGGCAGGCGGCGAACAACCATGCTGACTCATTCCACGGGCGGCCCGCACCGGGTTCCGCGACTTTCCTATCCCCGTTGACTCCTCGGTGCGGCCAAGGGGGGAGGGTCGCTCCGTGATCAGGCGCTCCAGCAGCGTTCCGACGGTCGAGGCGGTCACCCCGCCCACCACACGCCCGCCCAGAAGCCGCCCTGGACCGTCTCCGGCTCGAGCACAGCAATCAGCGCCCCGCCCGCGAGCACCAGCACCGCGGCCGTTCCACCCACGTACACGAGCCCTCGGCGCCCGAACACGAGCCGGAGCGCTCGGAGGGCCCTGGTGGCGACGGTGAGCAGTCGGAGGGCCCGGATCATCCTGGCGAGGCGTGCGAGCCGCAGGAGCCCGAGCAGGGCGGCGACGATAACGGAGATCTCGAGGGCCGGGTCGGCTTCGGGCTCGAGAGCCCGCTCACCGACCCCGCTCCCCGGGGCCCTCGGGGGCGAGCGTCGCTCCCGGTGCGTGCCTGGGCTCTCCCGTCGCGCGGTCCGCCCGGGACGGGGCCGCGCCACGGCCGCCGCGCGGAGCCCGCCGCACCGGCGCCCGGTGTCCTTCGGGGGCGCCCCGCTGGTGCCCGGGCAGCGAGGTCATCCGAACAGCTTCCGGAGACCCCGCCCCACGGCCTTCCCCGCGAGGCGCCGCCCGATCCTGCGTCCCACCCGTCCCCTCCTCGCAGCCTGGGCGTCCCCGAGGAGCCGCGCGATCGCGTAGAGCAGGTCGCGGGTGGTGGCAATCCCGTCCCGCCTGCGTGGTGCCATGAGGACCTCCGTGCAGGGGCGCCGTGACTGGCACAGGATATCGGTGCCACTGGTTGCGCACCAGGCTATCGGCGGCTGAGCGGCGCGTCCGCGGGTGACCTCGTACCTCGCCGGGGCCTGTGTTGTTGCTGTTTTGTTGGAACACTCATCTATCCTCGTCCTCGGCGTCTACGTCGTATACGGCCTGAGCTGGGAGAACGCCTCTACCTGCAGGGACGGAACCCGGCCGGAGGACCTTGACGCGGAAGAGGTCGGAGGTTCAAATCCTCCAGCGCCCACGACGGCCCGGGCCGGCCGCGATCAGTACTCGACCTCGAGCGACCGCGTGATCTCGGGGAGGGCCGCGAAGGGGCCCGCCAGGCCCATCAGCGAGATCAGGTTCCCCGAGACCTTGAGCTTCCCGGTCATGAACGCCGACACCTGGCTCAGCTCGCCCCGGGCCAGGGCCGCGGCCGTGGCGTAGCTCTGGGTGATCACGGCGTCGGGCGACTCGATCTCGCCGAGCCCCAGGTCCACGGTGCCGTCCTCGATCCGCATCCAGTAGCGGACCTCCCCGCCGTCGACGTCGGTGATCACGTTCTGGAGCCGGACGCGCTGGCCCGCGATCCCCTCGCGGAACGAGGGATCCGCGTTCAGGGCCGCCTTGAACGCCTCGGCCCACTCGGGGGAGAGGAACCTCATCGCCACCTCCTCGTCGCGCCGCTCACATCAGCTGGAGGGCGCCCGCGTGTCGCATGAACGAGCTCACCGCAGAGGGGTCGACCACGGCGTCGATCACGGCGGGCCCGTCGCGGGCGGCCCGCGCGGCCCGCTCCAGGGCGGGCCCGAGCCCTCCGGGGTCCTCGACCCGCTCGCCGTACCCGCCCGCCGCCTCGGCCAGGAGGTCGTGGCGCATCCGGGAGGGCTCCCGCCACGGCCCGTTGTTCGCCACGACGACGAGCACGCCGAGGCGGTGCCGGGCGGCCGTCTCGAGCTCCATCGCGGTCATGCCGAGCGCCCCGTCGCCGGTGAAGAGGTAGACGGGCTCCTCGGGGCGCGCGGCCCGGGCGGCGAGGGCGAACGGCAGGCCGACGCCCAGGGTGCCCATGGCCGAGCCGATCGTGAGGTGGGTCCCGGGGCGGCGGGCCGGGGCCATCGCGAGCCCCCACACCACGCTGTCGCCGCCGTCGGAGACGAACGTGTGCGGGCCCCCCGCGTCCGCGAAGCGGGCCAGCTCCCGGGCCACCCACCCGGGGTGGAGGCCCCGGGCGGGGCCCTCGGCCTCCCGCTCCCAGCTGCGGCGGGAGGCCTCCGCCCCCCGGCGCGCCTCCTCGGCCCAGGGGGCCAGGGCCCCGGGGGGGCGCGACCATGCGGCGGCCAGGGCCCGGAGCGTGGCGGCCACGTCGCCCGCGAGCGCGAGGTCGGGGCGGCGCTCGCCGCCGTGGTGCTCGGGGCGGACGTCGACCTGGATCACGCGCTGGCCGGCGGGGAACAGGGGCGGGCCTCCGTAGAGGAGGTTGGCATTGAAGCGCGAGCCCAGGAGGAGGCAGGCGTCGGCCGAGGCCAGGGCGATGCCCCCGTGGATCAGGCCGCCCAGGCAGCCGGGGTGGTCGTCGTCGAGGAGGCCCCGGGCGGCGCTCGTCGTGATCACCGGGATCCCGGTCCGCTCGGCGAAGGCCCGGAGCGCGTCGGCGGCGCCCGAGAAGAAGGCCCCGGATCC
Source organism: Actinomycetota bacterium (assembly GCA_035573995.1). Taxonomy (GTDB): domain Bacteria; phylum Actinomycetota; class UBA4738; order UBA4738; family HRBIN12; genus DATLZM01. Next base: position 16,598 of record DATLZM010000401.1, read on the forward strand.
TGCGAGGGCCACGGGCCGCTCGGCCGAGGCCAGGATCTCCACGGCGCGCGCGAGGTCCTCGGGCGGGGGGACCGAGCGGGCAGGCTCCTCGGGGGGACCGGTCGGGTGCTCGGTGGGCTGCGGGTCGGCCCGGGCGACGAGCACGTCGAGGGGGACCTCGAGGTAGGCCACCCCCGGGGAGCCGGAGCGGGCCTGGTGGAGCGCGGCGGCGACGTGGCCGGGGATCCGCTCGGTCCGGAGGCACTCGGCGTGCCACTTCGTCGTGGGGGCCACGAGCGCGAGCTGGTCCAGGTCCTGGACGGCGCCGCGGCCGCGCTGCGCGAGCCCGGTCCGCCCGGCGAGGAGGAGCACGGGCGCCCCCGCGGCCTGGGCCTCGACCAGGCCGGGGAGGGCGTTGGCGAGCCCGGGCCCGGCGGTCACCGCCGCCACCCCGACCTCGGCGGTGGCGAGGGCCCAGCCCTCGGCGGCGAGGACGCTCGCCTCCTCGTGGCGGG
>DATLZM010000402.1:0-5005 GCA_035573995.1 Actinomycetota bacterium
GGCGGTCCGTCGGGGCCGCCGCCGCCGCGAGCTCCTCGCCCGGGCGGGCGCCCGCCGGCTCCTCGGCGAGGGTCGGGATTGGGTCTCGGAGGTCCTCCAGTGACGTTCGTCCGGGGCGGAGGAGGCCACCAGGCGGCGCGACGGGACGCCGATCGCCGGGCCGTGTGGGCCGCGAGCGCCGGGCCTGCATCCTCCCCCGTCCCCGGTCGCAGCTCGGGAGGCGGCGGGTGAGCCCGCTCGCCTCCTGGGCGGTCGTGCTGGCCGGCCTGGGCCTCTCCTTCGGGCTGGCCCGCGCCGGCGCCAGGTTCCTGGTCCCGCCCCGCGCGGCCCCGCGTGGAAGGGGGGAGGCCCGCCGTTGCCCGCCGAAGAGAGGGAGGAGCTCGCTCAGGCCCGGGATGCGCTCGTCGCGTCCGCGCCCGAAGGGGCGGCCGAGCGGTTGCACGAGCGGATCGACGCGGCCATCGAACGTCTCGCCGCGCGCGGGGCCGAATTCACCGCGGAGGACGTCCGCCGGTTAGCGGACGAGCCTCCCGTGAGCGAGGTCGGCGCGAGGCTGCGCCTCGCCGCCGCCCGTGCCGTGGTCCGGAAGGTCGGCTACCGCAAGGCGCGTCGCGGTCCGACCCACGCCCATCCCCCCTCGGTGTGGCGCGGGACGGCCGCGTTCGTGGCCGAGTGCGCGCGTGGGGAGGGCGAGCCTTCCCCGGCGTAGGGAAGGGGGTGGATAGCCAGGATCAGCCGTCCGAGTAGGCGCCCTGCGCGGAGCCGCGGGGGGCGCGAGATCACCACCCCCGCGGCCGCAGGCACCACCGAAAGGGGGCCTCGTGCACAGGAGGATCCTCACCACCGTCGTGGCGGTCGCGCTCCTCGCCATGGCGGCGCCGGCGGGAGCGCATCACCGGGAGGGCCCGTGCGACATCCACTGGAGGGACGGTGGCTCGGAGGAGATCCGCCGGGACGTCCGCAGGCTCATCCTCTGCGCCTGGGACCGGTTCCGACCGGGGCACGGAGGCCCGCGGCGGGCCCTCGAGGTCGCGCGCTGCGAATCGGGCTTCTGGCCGTGGGCGGTCGGGGGCTCGAACCTCGGCGTCTTCCAGCACCAGGCGAGGTACTGGCCGCGGCGCTTCGAGCTCCTCGTCGAGCGCAATCCGCTCAGGGCCTCGTGGGAGCTGTCGCCCTCGGCCCTGGACGCCCGGACGAACGTGATCGTGACCGCGCTCTACGTGCGCCGGTTCGGGTGGAGCGCCTGGGCCTGCGCTTGAGGGGCAGGGAGGTGCGGCGGTGAAGGTATGGATCGAATGCCAGGACGGCTCGCTGCTGGCCCTGGATCAGGTGCTCTTGATCTACGTGCGGACGCGGACCCCCGAGCTGCCCGGGATGGACGGCGGGGGCCCGGCGGCCGAGGTCGTGGCCATCTCCGTCAGAGGGATGAGCTGGGTCCTCCACTCGGGGACGAGGCCGGAGTGCCTCGAGCGGCTGCGCCGGCTCGTCGCCCAGATCCGCACCGGCACCGGGGGCGACGTCCTCCCCGCCCCGGTGCGGCCGGGCGCGGGGCCCGAGCTCCACGACCCCGACGGCGGGAGGAGGGGCGACTGATGCGGGGGGAGTTCGAGGGGCGGGTCGTGATCTGCGCCGCGTGCGCGACCACGGAGTGCCCGCACGCCCTCGAGCCCAGCTGGGGGGCCAGCCTGTTCGGCGTCCGGATCGAGGAGCGCCTCGTCCACCTCGTGCGCGTGCTCGCCCGGGACGAGGAGGAGGCCAAGGGTGCGGCCCTCAAGGCGGTCGGTCCCGACCGAGAGCCGGACGAAATCGAGGACGACGTGGAGGCGACCCCGCTCGGGGGGTGGTCGGGCTGACCTACCGCTTCCGCACGCGTTGGCAGATCGGCCTGCGCTACTCCGGCCTTCCGCCCACGGTCCGGCTCGTCGCCCACGCCCTCGCCACCTGGGCCGACCAGGACGGCGCGAACTGCCGCCCCGCGATCGAGCAGCTGCAGGAGGCCACGGGGCGGTCCCGGGCCACGGTGTGCCGGGCCCTGCGGGACCTGGAGCGGCGGGGCTGGATCGTGCGGGCCCGCCGCGGCGGGGGCCGTGGGCGGGCGACGGAGTACGGCCTGCGGATCCCCCCGCAGGCCGCGGCGCGGGTCGAGCAGATCCTCTGCGGGCTGCCCCCGGAGGGGCCCTGGGACGGGACCGGGTTTGACATCGGCGATGGTGATCCGGGGCGTGGAAACCGTCTCACGGATGAGACCGTTTCCCCCCCGAAACCGTCTCACCCCGGTGCCGAAACCGTCTCACCCGTGAGACCAAACCGTCTCACGGGTGAGACCCCAGCCTTACAGCCTGTACAGAGCCCGCTCGCGGCCCTCGTGCGGAACACCGACGAGCTCTCCTCCCGCGAGCAACTCTCACCGGAGCGAAGGGCGTACTGGCAGCGGTTCCTCCACCTCCACCGCCAGAGCTGCCTCACGCCGCCCTGCGACCTCGAGGTCGCGGTGGCATCGCTCCTCGGGGGAGGCGGCGAGGAACGACGCGCCGAGGGGGCGGCAGGTGCCTGAGTTCAGCACGGCCCGGGTCGTCTCCCACCTGAGGCTCCTCCACACCCCGCTCCTGCCGAGCGCCGGTCCCGAGCTCTGGTGGAGGGGCGAGCTCCAACCCGTGCCGCTCCACCGCTCCCGGGTCGTGTTCCGCGGTCGCCGCGTGTGGTCCCACCTCGAGCCCGCGGACCAGGTCTACCGCGACGAGCTCAGGACGCTCTGGCGGGCTTCGGGGATCCGCGCGCCGCTCCGGGGGCCCCTGGGCTGCGTGATGGCCTTCGCCGGCCGGCGGGGCCGGCGCCCCGATCTCACGAACCTGCTCAAGGCCGTGGAGGACGCCGGCAACGGGTTCCTGTGGGAAGACGACTGCCAGATCCGCCTGCTCCTGGGCTGGATCGAGGGCTGGGGGCCCGAGGTCGAGCCGTTCGTGGAGGTCGCGGCGTGGCGCCTGGGGGAGGGGTGATGAATCACACCGATGTGATTCCCCGACAGAATCCCCCCGACAATATCCGGGGCCGGCCCTGGACCACCCGCGAGCTCCTCGAGCTCCGCAGGCTCGCCCCGCTCGGCGCCCAGGCCGTCGCGGAGCTCCTCGGCCGGAGCGTCTGGAGCGTGGTCTGCGCCGCCCACCGCCACCGGATCTCGCTCCGGCGGGAGGGCGAGCGCGCCGGGCGGATGCTCGGGGAGCCCAGGCCCCCGGCGGCCCGGGAGGTCGAGGAGGTCGCCGCGGCGCTCCGGGACCTCCTCGAGGATCTCATGGCCGGCAGGGTGGGGCGGCGCCGGGACCTCACGCGGCAGGCGGCGGCACTGCGCCAGCTCCGGGAGGACGCGCTCGCGGGGAGGGTCGATCTCGGTCGGGTGGCCCGGCGGGCCCGGGCCATCGGCAGGGGGGACCCGCTCTGCCCGGCGTGCGCGCGGAGGCCCCAGGAGGTCCGCTCCACGGGGTTGTGCGAGGACTGCCACCTCCGCGCCCTGGCGGAGGCCCACCGCCTGGAGTCGGAGCGGGCGGAGGCCGTGAGGGAGCTGGACCGGGAGCGCCAGCGGAAGCACCGGCGGAGGGAGCGGGAGGGGGAGCGTGCCTGAGGTCGCGCGGGTGTGGGTGGACGGCGCGTGGTGCGGCAACTGCGCGCAGCCCTCGCGCGTGCTGGTCGTGGACGTGGAGGAGCTCGTGCGGCGCGCATCGGAGGGGGGGTGGGCGGCGGCGTACGCGAACCGGGCGGAGCGCGAGCACCTCCGCCAGTTCGTCTACCGGTTGGCGCGGGGGCGCGGGCTCGAGCTCGAGACGCGCTCCGAGGGCGGGCGTCGGGGCGTGCTGCACGTGCGGCTCCGCCCCGGCCGCCCGCTGCCTGCGCCGCTCCCGGTGCGCGGGGAACCGCGTGAGGTGCTCGCTCCCGATGCGGTCGCGGCCGCGGCGGAGCTCGCGGCGAGGGTGCGTGTCGAGCTTGAGCGAGAGGGCTTGCGGTGACGGTCAAGCGCGGGATCGGCTGCGAGGGGTGCGGGCGCCGCTTCGGCGGCGTCTTCGGCTGGGCGCGGCACCGGGTCGAGGGGCGGTGCCGGAGCGAGCGGGAGCTCCGGGCCCTCGGCATGCGCGAGAACCGGTGGGGGGTTTGGGTCCGCTCGGCGGCTCGGCAGCTCTCGCTGGTCCCGCGGAGGCGGGGCCGCCCGCCGAAGGGCCGAGAGGAATTGCGCCATCGAGCCCTGGGCCGCGTTCCCGGCGAGCCCGCCCCATCACCCTCGGGAGGGGGTCGCGGCGGGCCTGGGGCCGCTCAGGGCGTCCTGTTCGACGACGACCGAGGGCCGAGGTGAGGCCGCCGGGACGAGGGGAACGTGTCGAGTTGGAACTTCACCGACGCCGAGGGAGCCGCTACATCGCAGGCCGCGAGGTCCCCGAGGCGGTGTGGCAGGAGTTCGCCCGCGTGGCTCAGGCGCTCATGCCCGCGCGCCGCCTCCAGGCGGAGATCGACGCGGCGGACCGGAGGTGGGGGGAGCAGCGAGGTTTCCCGCCTGCCGCCTGGCTCGCGATCCTCGTCGAGGAGGTCGGCGAGGTCGCCCGGATCGTAACGGAGCATCTGAGCTCGGAGACGGGCCGTTCGGACCTGCCAGGGTCTCGCGAGGAGCTCGACGCTCTTCGCACCGAGGTGGCCCAGGTGGCCGCAGTCTGCATCCGTTGGCTCGACCAGCTCGAGGGAGTGGGAGGAGGGCGCGAGCGGTCATGAGGCCGATCCTGCGGCCCTGCATCGTCTGCGGTCGTCCCTCGAGGGGCTCGCGCTGCCCGTCCCACGCGCGCGAGTTCGAGGCGGCGCGTCAGGCCCGCCAGCCCTACCGGGCTGCCTACCTCTCCGAGCGCTACCGGACGGCGCGCCGGATCCGGCTCGAGCTGGCGGGGTGGCGCTGCGAGCGGATCCTGCCGTCCGGCGAGCGATGCCCGCGCAGGGCCGAGGAGACGCACCACCGGATCCCGCTCTCCGAGGC
>DATLZM010000403.1:0-1556 GCA_035573995.1 Actinomycetota bacterium
GGCGGCGAGCGCGAGCGCCGGGACCGCCCGGCGGACCGGGCCGCTCACGGCGCGGCCTCCACCCGGGCCCGGAACCCGCATCCGGGGCAGCGGCGATCCGAGCCGTCGAGCATCCGGCCGCAGTACGCGCAGGGACCCCGCCCGGACCCCGGCCGCGGCGCTCCGCGCCGGCGCCGGAGCAGCCCGCTCCCCGCGAACGACAGGGCGACCAGGGCCGCGATCACGAGCTCGTCCCACCCGCCGGCGTGCGCGAGGATCCCCGCTCCCACCTCATCCCCCCGAGAGCAGCACGAGGGCGGTGACCGTGAAGAGCACCATTACCGCGAGCAGCGCGTACTGGGTGCGCACGGCGAGCCTGCCCGGGAAGGTCGCCACCGCCCGGTCGTGGGCGAGCACGACCCCGCCGACGTGTCCCGCGATCACCGCCGCCACCTGCACGTACCAGATCGTGGTGGGCGAGAGGAGCGCCAGGTCCACCCGCCACCCCGCGGTCCCGAGGAGGTCCCAGCCCCGGCCGAACGGATCGGAGAGGAGGATCACCCCGAGCTGCCCCTCGAGGAACAGGAGCGAGACGTAGTGGGCGGCGACGTAGGCGAAGGCGATCGGGACCAGGCTGTGGGCGAACCGGACGGCGAGGGGGTGCCAGGCGCGCCGCGCCACCGCCCCGGCCGCGGCCATCGCGAGCGCGTAGGCGGCGGCGACCACGAGGATCGTTCCGAGGAGCCCGGCGGTCCCGGCGAGGACCCGCGCCCCCTCCGAGAGGCGCCCGGTGGCCCGGAGCCACGCCGAGGAGCGGGAGAGCCCGTCGAAGGTGGTGGAGCCGAGGCTCGTCATCACGAACGCGAGCAGGCCGGGCCGGGGCTCGAGGGAGGCGAGCCCGGCGAGGGGCGGCCGGAGGACGACCCGTCCCTCCGCGTCCCGCCCGATCGGCGAGAGCCGCCCCAGGAGGTCGTAGAGGACGGCGAAGGCCTCCGCGTTCCGCTGCCACGCGTCCCGGCCGAACGCCGCCATGCCGGCGAGCGTGACCACCGCGTAGCCCACCGCGGCGAGCCCCAACACGCGGGGGCGGGCCCCGAAGGGGGCCACGAGCTCCAGCCACACGAACCCGAGGAGGAGGGCCGCCGCCGGCCAGGCCCCCAGGCCCCGGGGGTAGGCCCGGCGGGGCCGCTCCCCGATGGCGAGGGCCCGGGCGAGCGTGTCGAAGGGGGAGAGCGTGGCCCAGAGGTTCCCGAGCAGCGCGCACGCGAAGGCGAGCCCCACCCAGGCCCAGACGTAGACGGCGACCGGCGCCAGGTTCGCCGTGGGGTCGTCGGCTCCCGCCAGCCCCGCCACCGCGACCAGGAGGAACCAGGCCAGCGCGACGAGCCGGACCGCCCACTCCACCGTCGGGCTCGTGAGCAGCCGCTGGAGCGGGCCATCGCGGCCCGGCCGCTCGGCGCGCCCCTCGAGGCGGGGCTCGCGCCACAGGGCCCCGAGCGCCACGAACGAGACGACGATGGCGGCCGAGGCGCCCCACACGAAGAGCCAGCGCGGGACGGGGAGGTCCACGCGCCCGC
>DATLZM010000404.1:0-1555 GCA_035573995.1 Actinomycetota bacterium
GGAGGGGGCGCGGACCCTCGCCGCGGCGGGCGTCACCCCGCCGCCGGGGATGGAAGGCGTCGGGCGGGCGGCGTTCGAGGGCGCCTGGCGCGTCACCCACCCCTTCGGCGACCAGGACGCGGTGCTCGCGGCGTTCCGTCACCCCGGCCGCCCGCCGCACCTGGTGAGCGTCCTGGTGGACCGGAACCTGGGCGGGATCGCGAAGGACATCGGGATCACGGACCGCCCGGCCGAGGTGCTCGAGGCCTGGCGACGCCACCCGGAGTTCACCGTGGAGGCGATCGACGCCGCCGAGGCCGCCGGGCGGGTCCGGGCCGCCGTGCAGGTCTGGCGGCTGTACCACGAGCCGCCGGCGGGCGATGACGTCCCCGCCCGTATCCCGTTCGTCCTGGGGCGCCTGCGGGGGCTGCCGGACACGTGGCAGCCCGAGCCGGCGCGCGCGTGGTCGGAGGAGGAGCGCGAGGAGCTGGTCCAGGCGTTCCTCGCGTCCCCAGAGGCGCGGCGCTCGCGGCAGCCGCGTGAGGTCCTGGAGGTGGTGGCGGGCGCCGGCGTCGACTACCTGTGCGACGAGGGGGCCGGGGATCCGCTCCGGTGGAACCCGGTGGCGGTGGAGCTCTTCCTCCTCGACTGGTGCCCGAGGAAGCTCTCCGTGGACCGGGACGCCATCGAGGGGTTCCCCGCCGCCCTCCGGGCGCTCGTGCGGTTCACGGGCCGCAGGGCGGGGCTCGCCGAGCACCTCATCGCGGAGACGACCCGGGCCGTGGACCGGTTCCGGTGGGGGTTCGCCGAGGCGATGGCGGACCCCCGGAGGTTCGGCCCGGCGAAGGCGATGGTGGCCGCGATGCTCGCCGAGGGCGTGGACGTGCGGGACCCGGCGGCTGTGCAGCGCTGGGTGGAGGGGTTCAACCGGCGGCCGTTCGAGGAGCGGGCGCGGCTCCTCCCGGCCCCCTAAGGGGGACGGCGCCGTTGCTGCGCGGCCGGGCCCTCCGTCGACGTGGCCCGGGTCCTCCGTCCGCCCCGTCGGGGCCGGGGCTACGATGGTCGCGCATGGCCGGCGATGGCGCGCTGGAGCGGCTCCTGGATCGGGCCCGGGGGGACCCCGCCGTGCTCGCCGTGCTGCTCTTCGGGAGCGCGGCCCGGGGGGAGGCGACGGCGGCCTCGGACGTCGACGTGTGCCTGGTCCTCGCGCCGGGAGCCTACCCGACCCGCGTCCGCCTCGACTACCTCTCCCGGTTCGACCTCGACGTCCACGCGTTCCAGGCGCTCCCCCTCTACATCCGGACCAGGGTCCTCCGCGAGGGGCGGGTCCTGCTCGTGAAGGACGAGGACGCGCTCTACGAGCTCGCGGTGCGCACGGCGAAGGCCTTCGCGGACTTCGAGCCCCGGTACCGGCTCTACCTCGAGGAGGTCCTGGCTGGACCGTGACCGGATCCTGGCGAAGCTCGACCAGCTCCGCGGGTACCTCGAGGAGCTCCGCTCGCTCGTGCCCGCGAGCTTCGAGGAGTACGTCCGACCCCCCGTCCGTCGGGCCTGCGAGCGCCTGCTCCAGATCTCG
>DATLZM010000405.1:0-4457 GCA_035573995.1 Actinomycetota bacterium
GCGGTCCTCCGGGCGCTGGTCCGGGCGGCCCGCGAGGGGCCGGTGGACGCCGCCGCCCTGGGGGAGGCGGGGGGGTTCCGACCGCTCCCGTGCGCGCTCCGGCGGGGGGCGCTCCAGGCGGCCGTGGCGCGCTTCGACGCCGGCGAGCGCAGCATCCGGGGGTTCCTCGCCGCCGTGCGCCTCGCCGTGATCCCGGAGGTGGCGTGGCGCGCGCTCGACCCCTCGGGGGGGACCCTCCGGGACGTGGACGTCCCCGCCGACCTCGAGCCGCCGGACGCCGAGCCCGAGCCCTGACGGCCCCCGTCGGGAGCGGCCCCGCGGGCGGCGGTCGCGCGGGCTCCGGGGGACCTCGCGGTGGGGTAGGCTGCACGGCCGGAGAGGGTTCCCCGGGCGTCCCCGGCGACGGGGCGTCCGCCTGCGACGGAGAGGACGGCGCATGACTCGACGCGTGCTGATCATGGGGGCCGCCGGCCGCGACTTCCACAACTTCAACGTGGTGTACCGGGACGACCCCGACGCCCTCGTGGTGGCCTTCACCGCGACCCAGATCCCGTTCATCGAGGACCGCACGTACCCGCCCGAGCTCGCCGGCCCCCGCTACCCGCGGGGCATCCCCATCCACGACGAGGAGGAGCTCACCCGCCTGGTCCGGGAGCTCGAGGTGGACGAGGTGGTGTTCGCCTACTCCGACGTCTCCCACGAGCACGTGATGCACAAGGCGAGCGAGGCGCTCGCCGCGGGCGCCAGCTTCGTCCTGCTCGGGCCCCGGGCCACGATGCTCCGGGCCGACGTCCCGGTGGTGGCGGTGTGCGCCGTGCGCACCGGGGCCGGGAAGAGCCAGACCACGCGCGCGGTCGCCGCCACGCTCCGCGAGGCCGGGCGCCGGGTGGTCGCGGTCCGCCACCCGATGCCCTACGGGGACATCGCCGCGCAGCGCGTGCAGCGGTTCGCCTCGTTCGAGGACCTCGACCGGCACCGGGTCACGGTGGAGGAGCGGGAGGAGTACGAGCCGCACCTCGCCGCGGGGACCGTCGTCTACGCCGGCGTGGACTACGCCGAGATCCTCCAGGCGGCGCAGGCCGAGTGCGACGTGCTGGTCTGGGACGGGGGGAACAACGACCTCCCGTTCGTCCGCCCCGACGTCCACCTGGTGGTGGCCGACCCCCTCCGGGCGGGGCACGAGACCCGCTACCACCCCGGCGAGGCGAACCTGCGGATGGCCGACGCCGTGGTGATCAACAAGGTCGACTCGGCGACGCCCGAGCAGGTGGCGGCGCTCGAGGGCACGATCCGGGCGGTGAACCCCCGGGCGACCGTGCTGAAGGCGGCGAGCCGGATCACGGTGGACGACCCCGGCGCCATCGCGGGGAGGCGGGTGCTCGTGGTCGAGGACGGTCCCACCCTCACCCACGGGGAGATGACGTTCGGGGCGGGCGTGGTGGCCGCCCGGCGGCACGGGGCGGCGGAGATCGTCGATCCGCGACCCTACGCGGTGGGGACGATCCAGGACGTGTACCGCCGCTACGACGTCGGGCCCGTGCTCCCCGCGATGGGCTACTCGGAGCAGCAGCTCGAGGAGATGGAGAAGACGATCGAGGCCGCGGACTGCGACCTCGTCGTGGTGGCCTCGCCGATCGACCTCCGGCGGGTGATCGACCTCTCGAAGCCCGCGGTGCGCGTGCGCTACGAGCTCGAGGTCCTGGAGGGCTCGCCCACGCTCCGGGACGTCCTGGCCCCCGTCCTCGGCTAGCCGGCGATGGCCCGGGTCGTGGTGGCCCTCGGGGGGAACGCGCTCCTCCGACGGGGGGAGGCGGGCACGTTCGGGACGATGTACCGGAACGCGCGGTTCGCCGCCGAGCGCGTCGCGGACATCGCGCAGGAGGGGTGGGAGGTCGTCGTCACCCACGGGAACGGGCCCCAGGTGGGGCGGATCCTCCTCCAGCAGGAGGCGGCCCGGGGCCTGGTCCACCCGATGCCGCTCGACGTCTGCGGCGCGGAGAGCCAGGGCCAGATCGGCTACCTCCTCCAGGTGACGATCGGGGACGTCTTCTACGAGCGGGGGATGGAGCGGCCGGTGGCCACCGTGCTCACGCTCACCCGGGTCCGGGCCGACGACCCCGCGTTCGCCGAGCCGACGAAGCCCGTGGGCCCCTTCTACGGGGAGGAGGAGGCGAGGCGGCTCGCCGCGGAGCGGGGCTGGTCGGTGGCGCCCGACCCCCACGGCGGGTGGCGCCGGGTCGTCCCCTCCCCGGCCCCGCGCTCGATCGTCGAGGGCCCCCTGATCGAGCGGCTCGTGGCCGACGGCGTGATCGTGATCGCCGCGGGCGGCGGGGGGATCCCGGTGATCGAGGAGGGGCCCCGCCTGGTCGGGGTGGAGGGCGTCGTGGACAAGGACCTCGCGGCGGAGGTGCTGGCCCGGGAGGTCGGCGCCTCCGTGCTCCTGATCCTCACCGACGTGCCGGCGGTCCAGCGGGGCTTCGGGACCGAGGGCGCCGAGGACATCCGGCGGATGCGCGCCGCCGAGGCGGAGGAGCTCCTCCGCGCGGGGGAGTTCGCCGCCGGCTCGATGGGGCCGAAGGTGCAGGGGTCGGTGGGGTTCGTGCGGGGCGGCGGGGAGCGGGCGGTGATCGCCGAGCTCGCCGACGCCGTCGCGGCGCTCCGGGGCGACGCCGGGACGACGATCGTCCCGTGAGGACGTCGGCCGCGCGGGTGCGGGTCGTCGCCTACAACGTGCGGGGGTTCCGCGCCGGGGCGCGGCGGGTGGCGGAGGCCGTCGGCGGGCTCGACGCCGACGTGCTGCTCCTGCAGGAGACGGGGGGCCGGCTCGCGCTCCGGCGGTTCGCGCGGGCCCTCGGGATGGCGGTGGCCGCCGACCCGCCCTCCCCGTTCCGCCGCCGGGTGAAGGACGCGGTGCTCGCCCGGCCGCCCTGGCGCCTCGGCCGGCACCGGCTCCACCGGTTCCCGGGCTCCGCGCCCTGGTACCCGCGGGGGGCGCTCGTGGCCCGGCTGCTGGGCCCGGGGGCCGCGGTCTGGGCCGTCTCGTTCCACCTGGGCCTCCGCCCCGGCGAGCGGCGGAGGCACGCGGCCCTGCTCCGTGCGCTCCTCGCTGGGCTCGGGGGGCCGGTCGTGGCGGGCGGGGACCTGAACGAGGGGCCCGAGGGGCGGGCCGCGTCCCTGCTGCGGGGGACCCTGGTCGACGCCTGGGAGGCGGCGGGATCCGGGCCGGGCCCCACGTTCCCCGCCCGGGCGCCGAGCGCGCGCATCGACCACGTCTACGTCTCCCGGGACGTGCGCGTGGACCGCTGCGTGGTCGCCCGGGACGGGTCCCTCGCGGAGGCCTCCGATCACCTCCCGGTGGTCGCCGACCTCTGGGTTCCGGCTCGGCCGGAGCGCGAGGGCCCCGAGACGAAGGGCGCCGCGCCCAGGTAGGCGTCCGAGGTCCTCCCCTCCCGCGGGGTGTTCCCTCGGGGCCCCAGCGAGCTGATCACGGCCGTCGCCCCCTCGAGGACCCGGCGCACGGCCGCCGCGTCCCGGGCGTCGCCGCGCAGGACCTCGAGCCGATCGTCCCGGACCGGGAGCCGCGACGGGTCCCGGACGAGGACCCGGACCTCCGCCCCGCGCGCCAGGGCCTCGGCCACGACGTGCCGTCCGATCCGCCCGGTCCCCCCGAGCACCGCGACCGCCGCCATGGCTAGCGGGGCCGGGCCGGGTTGCGGAAGAGCTGCGCCACGAGGTACAGCGCGAACAGGCCGACCGCGCCGACCAGGGCCGCGAGCAGCCCCAGGAAGACCCACTCCAGCAGGCCCTGGATCGCGACCATCGCCCCGATGCTACCCGAGCGTCGGCGCGACGGGCGGCCCCCCGGCCGAGCGGGTGCCGCCGCCGGCCGGACCGCCGGCTCAGCGCGGGACGAGGACGTCGGCGCGGACCGGGGAGACCCCGACCCCGAGGTAGCGGGCGGCCGCCATCGAGAGGTCGATCACCCGCCCCTCGACGTACGGCCCGCGGTCGTTCACGAGCACGATCGCGCACCGCCCCCCGTAGCGCACCCGGAGGAACACGCCGAGGGGGAGCGTCCGGTGCGCGGCCGTGAAGAGGCGGGGGTCGAAGACGGCGCCGCTCGCCGTGCTCCGCCCCGCGAACTCCCACCCGTACCAGCTCGCGAGGCCGTCGACGTCGCGGCCGGTGTCGCGCAGGCCCGGAGGGACGTCGCAGGTCCTGCCCCCGCTCGGGCCGAGGAGGGCCAGGAGCCCGCTCTGGTCGACCCCCGGGTCGCCGGCGAGGAGCGCGAGGCGGTCCCACGACGCGGCCTCCGCCTCGGCGAGCTCCGCGAGGAGGCGCTCGAGCCGGTCCACGCGGCGCCCCGCGGCCTCGGCCCGCTCCCGGGCGGCCTCGAGGTCCCGGCGGAGCCCCTCCAGGACCCCGCGGAGGCGCCGCTCCCGGGCCGCGAGCGTCCG
>DATLZM010000406.1:0-8079 GCA_035573995.1 Actinomycetota bacterium
CCGCCGCTCGAGCGCCCGCGTCGCGCGGACCCCCGGCCGGAGCGGCGCCCTCGACGCCCCGGCGGTGGAGGGCGAGCCATCCGCCGGCCACGAGCAGCACCACCACGCCCGCGGCGAGCGCGCGGCCCGCCGCGCGATCCACGGTCCCCTGCATCCCCTCGGCCACCTCGATGCTACCCGCGCCGGGTACCCTTCCTGCTCCGTGGAGGACTGGCGTTCCTACGACTCGGTGGCCGAGCGGTACGAGCGCGTGACGGCGCCCCGCCTCTCCGAGCCCGCCCGCGACCTGGTGGAGGCGACGGGCGTGGCCCCCGGGCTCCGCGTGCTCGACGTGGGCACGGGGACCGGCGTCGCGGCCGGAGCGGCCGCCGCGAGGCTCGGGGGCCAGGGGCTGGTCGTGGGGGTCGACGTCTCCCTCCCGATGCTGCGCTTCGCCCGCGCCCGCCCGGGCGTCCTGGTGGCCGCGGCCCGGGCCTTCGACCTCCCGTTCCGCGACGGGACGTTCGACGTCGTGCTCGCGAGCTTCGTCATCTCCCACTTCCCCAGGCCGGAGACGGGCCTCTTCGACATGCTGCGCGTGCTCCGGTCCGGGGGGCGCCTGGGCGTCACGAACCGGGGCCCGGGCGAGGACGACCTCCGACGCACGTGGCGGGAGCTCGTGGAGGCCGCCGTCGGCTCGGAGCTCGCCCGCTCGGCCGTGCACCAGGCCGTGCCGTGGGAGGAGCGGTTCGCCGACCGGCCGACGCTCGAGGAGGCCCTGGAGCGCTCGGGCCTCCGCCGGGTGCGCTCCGAGCTCCGCCGCTACCGGTTCCGCTACACGATCGAGGAGTTCGTGGAGGAGCGGGCGGCCTCGGCCACGGGGCGCTTCGTCCGGGAGATGCTCGGCGAGGCGGCCTTCGCCGGCTTCCTGGAGCGGGCGCGGGCCGCCTACCGCGAGCGGTTCGCCGACCCGCTCACCGACCTCCGCGAGGTCGTCCTGGCGGTCGGCACCAAGCCCTGACCCCGGCCAGCCCCGCGGCCCGGCCGCCTACCGCCGCGCGGCCACCCGGCGCTTCGCCGCGGCCGTCCTCCCGGCCCGCTCGAGGACCCAGGTCACGAGGGTCCGGACGGGCACCCCGGTGCCGCCCTTGCCCCACAGGTCCCCGGGCTTCTCGGCGAAGGCCGGTCCGGCGATGTCGAGGTGCGCCCAGGGAACGTCCTCCACGAACTCCGCGAGGAACAGGGCCGCGGTGATGGCGCCGCCCCAGCGGTCGCCGATGTTCTTCACGTCGGCGACCGTGGAGCGGAGCTGCTCGCGGTACTCCCGCCACAGCGGGAGCTCCCACCCGGGCTCGCCGGCCCGCTCGCCGGCCGCGAGGAGGTCGCGGACGAGCGCCCGGTCGTTGCCCATCACGCCCCACACCTGGTCCCCCAGGGCCACCATGCAGGCGCCGGTGAGGGTGGCGGCGTCGACGATGGCCCGCGGGCGCGGCTCCTGGCGGCAGAGGTAGGCGAGGGCGTCGGCGAGGATCAACCGCCCCTCGGCGTCGGTGTTCAGCACCTCCGAGGTCTTCCCGCCGTAGTGCCGCAGGACGTCGCCGGGGCGGATCGCCGACCCGCTCGGCATGTTCTCCGCGGTGGGGATCGCGGCGATCACGTTCACCCTCGGCTTGAGCGTGGCGATCGCCCGCATCGCGCCCAGGACCGCCGCGGCGCCCGCCATGTCGGCCTTCATCCACTCCATGTTCTTCGCGTCCTTGAGCGAGAGGCCGCCGGAGTCGAACGCGATGCCCTTGCCGGTGAGCGCGAGCGGCGCCTCGGAGGCCGGGGCCCCCCGGTAGCGGAGCTCGATGAGCCGCGGCGGGTTCACGCTGCCCCTGCCCACGCCGAGGATCCCGCCGAACCCGGCGCGCTCGAGCTCCCGCTCGTCCCACACCTCGACCTCGAGCCCCACCTCGCCGGCCATCCGCCGGGCCTCCTGGGCCAGGTACTCGGGGGTGCAGTCGATGGCGGGGGTGTTCACCAGGTCCCTGGTCCAGGCGGTCGACGCGGCGAGCACCTCGCCCCGCTCCACGGCACGGCGGGCCGCCCGCGCGTCCCACCGGGGCGAGCCGAGCACGATCACCCGCCGGAGCGCGGGGGGCTCGGGGGGCCCGCCGTCCTCCCCGGTGGTCCGGTAGCGGTCGAAGCGGTAGGTCCCGAGGGCCGCGCCCTCGACCGTGGCCTGGACGGCGTCCTCGAAGCCCCGGCCCAGGGCCTGGGGGAAGGTGGTCGCGACCGTGGGGAACCGGGAGATCGTGGCCCCCGCCTTCCCCATCCCGCGGCGGAGCGCGTCGGCGCCCGCCCCCCGCCGCTCCCCGACGCCCACGAGCAGGACCGCCCCGGCCCGGAATGGGTCCCCCTCCCGCCGCGGGACGAGGAGGTGCTCGCCCTTCTTGCCCTTGAGCCGCGCGGCCGCGTAGGCCTCGAGGAGCCCCAGCTCCTTGACCCCGGGGCCCGGCTCGGGACCCTGGAAGACGGGCAACACCAAGAGGTCCGCCTCGACCGACGCGGGCCCCTCCACGGAATACGCGAACTCGACCACGACTCCCCCTCCGTGCCGGGACGACCGGGCGCCTAGTCTAGCCGCAGGGCAACGGCCCGGGGGGCGGGCGGCCGGACGGCGGCGGGCGGGGTACGCTTCCCGCCGGTGCAGACCAAGGACCTCCGCGACCTCGTGCGCTTCTCCGAGGAGGGCCCCCACCACGGCCCGCTCTTCGAGTCCCCCCGGCTGTGGTCGGAGGTCCTGTGCCTGGAGGGGCCCCAACGCCTGGGCCCGATCTCGGACCCCGGCTCCGACGCGATCTGCGCGGTGCTCGCCGGCGAGGTCGCGGTGCAGGTGGACCGGCGGCGGGCCCGCCTCAAGCAGTGGGGCACGGTCCTGGTCCCGGCGGGGTCCGCCCTCACGATCGCGAACGCCTCCCCCGACCCCGCGGTGCTGCTCATCGTGGCGGCGCCCCCGCCCGCGCCGCGGAACGCCCCCGGCTAGCCGGCCCCAGCACGAGCAGGCCGAGCGCGAACGCCGCCAGGAAGGCAGGCGCGCTCGCCCCGAGCGCCGAGCCGGCGAGCGGGAACGGCAGCCCCAGCCACCCGTGGAACACGGTCCGGACCGCCCCCTGCCACCAGGCCGGGCCCGTGGGCACGCTCCAGTGGTAGAGCAGGAACCCCGCCGCCCACGGGAGCAGGGCGAGCGGCCGGAGCGCGGGGAGGCCGTCGACCCACCCCCCCGGGCGTCCCGCCGCCCCCGTCGGCGACGCGGGCCCGTACCGCCCCCGGTGCAGCACGAAGTAGTGGGCCGCGAAGACGCCGAAGAGCGGCACGAACACCGAGCCGATCAGGAACAGGAAGACCTCGTAGGCCTCCATCGTGAGGAACCAGGCGAGGCCGAGCCCGACCGCGGCCACCGCGAGGACGAGCCGCCGCTGGTCCGCCGCGGGCGCCACGTTCTGCGCGGAGACCGCGGCCGAGTACACGTCGGCGAACGCCTCGTCGGTCTCGACCACGAGGAGGGCCACCAGGACCAGGGGCCCGGCGGTGAGCGAGGCCACCGCCACCGCGATCCCCGCCACCGAGGGCTCGGCGCCGGCCGAGAGCACGAGGAGCGCGCCGAGCGCGTAGAACCAGACGTTCCCGAGGAGGTACCCCCAGTAGGTGCCGGCGAAGACCCGGGCGCGCGGACGGGAGAAGCGGCTGTAGTCGGCGACCAGGGGGAGCCAGGAGATCGGCATCGCGATCACGAGGTCCACCGCGAGCCCGAGGGGGAGCCCGCCCTCGCCCGGGCGCGACCACAGCGCCCCCAGGTCGGCCCGCCGGAGCGCGCCGACCGTGATCCAGGCCCCCGCGGCGAGGACCACGTAGATCCCGAACCGCTCGAGCCACCGCCGGACCACGAGGACGGGCCCCCCGAGCGCGAGCGCCGTGCAGACCAGGGCGGCGAGGACGAGCCAGAGCGGGTAGGCGTCGAGGCCGAACAGGCGGACCGACATCCGGTTCGCCATCTGCCCCATGGCCCAGAACTCGACCGCGGTCCAGCCCACGAGCTGGAGCACGTTGAGGGCCGTCGGCAGGTAGGACCCGCGCAGCCCGAGCAGCGGGCGGAACAGCACCATCCCCGGCACGCCCTCGCGCGCGCCGGCCACCGCCACGAGCGCGAGGGGCGCGCAGCCCACCGCGCTCCCCACGAGGATCGCGAGGAGCGCGCCTCGCAGGCCGAGGGCCGGCACGAGCAGCGTGCCGGTCACGAGGACGAGGAACCCGAGCGACAGGCTCCCCCACAGCACGGCCATGTCGAGGCCCGACAGCCTGCGGTGCTCGGGGGGGACGGGATCGATGCCCCACGCGGGCGCCTCGGGCTCGAGGACCCGCTCCAGTCGGTCCAGGACGCTCGCCATCTCGCTCCCTCCGCCGGCATGACCCGGATCAGGTTCGAAGGGTCGCGGGCGGACCAGCCCGCCTCTCAGCCCGGTCCTCCGGGCTCCCCTGCGCGCCCCCATCCTACCCCGCTACGATGCCGGGCGTGGCGATCCCCGGCCCGGCGGAGGCGATCCGCATCCTCGACGAGGGCCACGCGGCCGTCCGACGCCTGGTCGAGGGCCTCTCCGTGGACCAGTGGCTCCGGCCGGGCACGATCGGCGACGGCGACTGGTCGGCCAAGGACCTCGTCGCCCACCTCGCGGAGTGGGAGCGGTACGCGCTCCAGGCCCTCGCCGAGTGGCGCCGCGGCGAGCGGCCGTGGGTCGAGTCGCTCTTCGAGGCCGGGGCGGTGGACCAGCAGAACGCGGAGGCCGTCGCGCGGAGCCGCGAGCGCACGCTCGACGAGGTCCGGACCGAGGCCGAGGAGGTGCACCGGGACCTGCTCCTCGCGCTCGAGCTCGTCCCGGAGGCGGAGTGGCGCGCCAAGGCCCCCTACCCGACCAGCCGACGGACGACCCTGGGGGCGCTGCTCGGGTCCGTGCTGGGCGCGCCCCGGCGGCCCTTCGGGCACGCCTCCGCCCACCTGCCCGACCTCGAGGCCTACGTGGCCTCGCTCCGGGCGGGCGCCTGAGCGCTCCCGCCCGCGCCCCCAGGCCCTCGACGGCGCTCAGAGCCCGGTCTCCTCGTGCCGGCGATCCCTGGCCACCACGAGCGTCTCGCGGACGCCGAGCAGCAGGAGGAGGGCGAGCGCGCAGGGGACGCCGGTCAGCGCGAACGCGGTCCCGAGGCCGAGCGCGTCGGCGCTCGCCCCGGCCGCGAGGGGGCCGAGCACGAACCCCAGGTCCCCGACGAAGCGGAAGACCCCGGTGGCCGTCCCCGAGGCCTCGGCCGGCGTGAGATCGGAGAGCATCGCCGCGGGCGCCACCCCACCGGCGCCGAACGCCGCCCCCAAGAGACCCAGGGCGGCGAGGAACCAGGCCGGCTCCACGGCCCGGGCGAGGCCGAGGAGGACCACCACGATCACGGCGAGCGACGGCGCGAGCACGGCCTTCCTCCCGACCCGGTCGGCCACCGCCCCCGCCGGGTACAGGGCCAGGAACTCCGTGGCGGACGCGACCGCGATGGCGAGCGAGACCCCGACCTCGTCGAGCCCCACGCGGTCGCGGCCGAAGAGCGGCACGAGCGTCGAGTAGACCCCGCCGACCATCCAGGTCTGCGCGCCGTTCGCGACCAGGGCGGCGACGAACGCCCGGTCCCACCGCAGCCGTCGCCATCCGCGGACGGGATCCGGCGCGGCCCCCGACCCGACCGGGTCGCGGATGCTCCGGCGGTAGAGGGCCGCCGCCGCGAGGCAGGAGGCCGCGTAGATCCAGAGCGGGGCCGCGAGCCCGAGCCAGGCGGCCACCAGCCCGCCCACCGGCGGCCCGGCGATGAACCCGAGGTTGAACGTGGCGAAGTAGACCCCCATCACCCGGCCCACCAGCCCCTCGGGCGCCACCTTCAGGAGGTAGGAGAGCATCGCCGCGAAGAACAGGGCCGAGCCCGCCCCGCCGGCGGCCCGGAACGCCACGAGCAGCGCGAAGGTGGGCGCGAGGGCCGCCGCCGCCGACGAGGCACCCACGACGAGCGCCCCCAGGGTGGCCGCGCGCCGCTCCCCGATCCGGTCCACGGCCCGACCCGCCACGAGGTCGGTCGCGAGGCGGGTGAGGGCGAAGGAGGCGGCGAGCACCCCGACGGCCTCGTAGCCGACGCCGAACGACCGGGCGTAGAGCGGGAGGATCGGGTAGAGGATCCCGAAGCCCAGCATGATCACGAAGGTCCCGACCAGGGCCGCCCGGATCTCGGGGACCCGGACGATCGCACGGATCCCTCCCGCCCGGCCCATGGGGCGGCAGTCTAGCCGGGCACGACCTCCGATCCCGTGTCGACCTCGCGGGCCGGCCCCTCCCCGACCGCCGACGACCCGTTCCACGGCGCCGCGGGGAGCCAGAACTCGACCGCGGTCCCCCGCCCCGGGGCGCTCCGGACGCTGAGCCATCCACCGGCCGTCTCCGCCCGCTCGCGCATCGCGGAGAGCCCGAGGTGCGCGAGGGCCTCGGCGCCCCGCCCCACGTCCTCCGGGCGGAACCCCCGGCCGTCGTCCCGGACCCGGACCCGGAACCCGTCCTCGTCCGCGACGAGCGACACCTCGATCCGCGAGGCCCCCGCGTGCTTGCGCACGTTGGCCACGGCCTCCTGGACGATCCGGTACGCGACGGTGCGGGCCTCGGGGTCGGGCTCCCGGACCAGCCGGTCGTCGACGACCCCCGCGGGCCCTCCCTCCTCCCGCACCCGCGCCAGGAGGAGGCGGATCGCGGCGGCCAGGCCGTCCCGGTCCAGGGCCTGGGGCCGGAGATCGAAGAGCAGCCGCCGGAGGCTCGCGATCGCCCCCTGGACGGTGCGCTCCAGCTCGGCCACGGCCCGCCGCCCCTCCTCGGTGGTGACCTCCCGCCGCAGACCGGCGAGGCGGATCCCGAGCGCGGTGACCTTCTGGATCGGATCGTCGTGCACGTCGTGCGCGATCCGCTCCCGCTCCCGCTCCTGGGCGTCCACCACCCGACGCAGGAGCATCCGTCGCTGCTCCGAGACCTCGCGCAGCCGGCGGAGCGTCCAGGACAGCTCCTCCTCCGCGCGCTTGCGCTCGGTGACGTCGAGCATCATCCCCTGGAGGAGGACCGGTCGCCCGGCCTCGTCGTGGATCAGCGTCGAGCGGTCCTCGATCCACACCACGCGGCCGTCGGGGCGGACCCAGCGGTACTCGATCCCCTCCGGCGAGGGGCGGCCCTCGGCGAACAGGCGCTCCACCGAGGCGAGCACCCGCTCCCGGTCCTCGGGGTGGAGGTGGCGCTCCCAGAGCCCCGGGTCGGCCAGGTAGGCCTCGGCCGGGACCCCCAGGATCTCCTCGACCTGCGGGCTCACGTACTCGGTGACCATCGAGCCGTCCGGGCGATCCGCGTAGATCACCGCGGGGAGCTGCTCGACGAGGACCCGGAACCGCTCCTCGGCCAGGGCCCGGGCCGTCTCGGCCTCGCTCCGACGGCGCTCGGCCCAGCGGACCCTCCGCCGGGCGGCGTCGGCGAGCCCGAGCGCGACCGCGAGGGCCACGAGCAGGATGGCCCCGCCCAGCCCGACCAGGAGCCGCTGCGCAGCGCGGCGGTCGGCGGCGTCCCGGGCCGACAGGCGGACCGCCTCCCTGCTCACCTCGAAGGCGGCCCGCTCGACGGCCGCCTCCAGCTCCCCGAGGCGACGGTCGAGGCCGGGGGCGGCGGCCCTGATCGCCCGGCCCCCGGGGAGCGGCCCCAGGAGGTCGAGGGCGGCCGCGTAGTCGTCGGCGGGCCCGGCGACCGCGATCGCCCGGGGCCAGAGCCAGGCGTCGCCCCGGGCCAGCCGGAGGAGCGCCTCGACCCGGCCTCCGATCAGCTCGTCGGTCTCCTCGAGGTCGAGCGACCCACGGACCGGCTCCTCGAGGATGGCGCGGAGCCGGGCCCGGGCCGAGGACGTCGCGTCGTCCAACGCGGCGAGCTCGAGGCGCGCCGCGGAGAGCCGCTCGAGCCGGCGCGAGGACTCGCCCAGGTGGGCCGCCGTCCTGATCAGCGCCACCTCGAGGGC
>DATLZM010000407.1:0-3171 GCA_035573995.1 Actinomycetota bacterium
CATCCGCGTGATCTCGAGCCTAGCGGCCTCGACGCTCGTCCCAAGCGATCTCCGCATCCGTCCTCCTGAGGTACAGCGGGACGACGTCGAACAGCCGGTCGTGTTCCTCCCGCAGGAGCCGCGGCACCGCGAGCTCGATCAGCGCCGACGCCCGGGGGTGGGCGAAGGCCGGCGACGCGAACTCTACCTGACCGCGGAGCTCCTCGAGGACCCGCCGGTAGCGGAGGGCGCCGTCGCCGACCGCCAGGACCTCCCGCCCCAGCGCCTCGAGCTCCGCCACGAGTCGGTCGGGGGAGGCGACCTCGTAGCCGCTCTCCCTCACCACCCCGCCGGGCGCGGGCTCGTAGATCGCGAAGAACACCTCCCCCCGGCGCGCATCGATCACCGCCGCGATCCGCCGGGGGGTGAAGCGGACGTGGTAGGCGAGGGCGTCGAGCGAGGTGATGCCCACGATCGGGACCCGCAGGACCTGGGCCAGCGTCTTCGCGGTCTCGACCCCCACCCGCAGCCCCGTGTAGAGCCCGGGCCCGATCCCCACCGCCACGCCTCCCACCTGGGCGAGCTCCACCCCGCTCCACCGGAGCAGGTGCTCCAGCACGGCGGCCACCGATCCCTGCCGGCTCCGCGCCCCGACGGTCGCGGCCGCGAGCATGCCGCCCTCGGTCCCCAGCGCCACCGAGGAGGTCGCGGTCGAGGTGTCGATGCCGAGGACGATCACCGCGCTCCCCCGTCGGCCCGCCAGGGTTCCAGGGCCCGAGCGAGGGGCTCCCAGCGCTCGGCCCACGACGGGCCCCTGGCCCGGACCACCACCCGCCGGACGTCGTCCCCGGAGGACGAGAGCTCGACCACCAGGTGGTCGGCGGGGAGCAGCCCCTCGATCACGTCCCCCCACTCCACGAACAGCACGCCCTCCTCCGCCACCTCCTCGATCCCCAGGTCCAGCACGTCCTGGACCCGGTCCAGGCGGTAGACGTCCACGTGGACCACGGGCACCCGGCCGCGGTACTCCCGGACCAGCGTGAACGTGGGGGACCCGACGGGCTCGGTGACCCCGAGCGCCCGCGCCGCGCCCTGGACGAACGTGGTCTTGCCCGCGCCGAGCTCGCCCGCGAGGGCCACGGCGTCCCCCGGGCGGAGGAACCCGGCGATCGCCTGGGCGACGGCGCGGGTGTCCTCCGCGGTCTCGGTCCGGAGCTCCACCTCCATCAGAACAGCCCGAGCTGCTCCTCGACGGGGGGCGGGCGCTCGGCGAGGGCCGCCCGGATCTCCTCGAAGTCGCGCCGGAGGGCCTCCATCTGGCTGCTCGCCTGCCCCCCGCCGTGGAGCACGGCCGCGGGGTGGAACGTGGGGATCACGGTCTTCCCCTTCCAGGGGAAGCGCTGCCCCCGCACCCGGCTGATCGAGACCGGGCGGTCCAGGATGAAGCGCGTCGCGAAGTTCCCGAGGGTCACGATGATCCGGGGGTCCACGAGCTCGATCTGCTCGACCAGCCACGGCGCGCAGGCCTCGATCTCGTCGGGCAACGGGTCCCGGTTCCCGGGGGGCCTGCACTTGAGCACGTTGCAGATCCAGACGTCCTCCCGCCGGAGGCCGATCCCCTCGAGCATCCGGGTGAGGAGCTGGCCGGCCGCGCCCACGAACGGCTCGCCCTGCCGGTCCTCGTGGTAGCCGGGGGCCTCGCCGATGAACATCAGCTCCGCGCGGGGGTTCCCCACCCCGTAGACCACCTGCGTCCGTCCCCGCGCGAGCCGGCAGCGGGTGCACGACGCGGCCTCGCGCGCTGCCTCCTCGATCGTCCTCACGGGCCCTCCCCCGAGCCGGGGGCGCCGGGGACGCCGCGCGCCGCCCGGACCGCGCGCCGGATGGCCGCGGCCACCGCCCGTTCCGCCATCTCCTCCAGCTCGGCCTGACCGGCCTCCGCCCCCCCGGTGGCGAGGCTGAACACCGCGTCGCCGTCCCATATCGTATGCGACGGCCGGACGGCGGCCGCGATCCCCCGGTGCCCGGCCCCGGCGAGGGCGTGAGCGCCCTCCTTCGAGAGGGCCGCGTTCGTGGCGACGACGGCGAGCGTGGTGTTCGCCCCGGGCCACGGGGCGCCGGGCTCGACGTCGGGGCCCGGCAGGGCGCCCGCCAGCACGTTCCCCTCCTCGTCCAGGACCTCGCCCAGCGCGTTGACGACGACCAGGGCTCCCACGACGACCCCGCCCCGCGCGACGGCGGCGGTCCCGACCCCGCCCTTCCGCTGGCGCTCGGGACCCCGGAGCTTGGCGACGGTGGCGCCGGTCCCCGCCCCCACGTTCCCCTCCTCCACCGGGCCGCCGGACGCCGCCAGGCACGCGGCGTACCCCTCGGCCGGCCCGGGCCGGGCCCGGGGGTCGCCGAGGGCGAGGTCGAACACCACGGCGGCGGGCACGATCGGCACCCTCGCGACCCCGGCGTCGAAGCCGACCCCCCGCTCCTCGAGGAACCGCATCACGCCGTCGGCCGCGGCCAGCCCGAAGGCGCTGCCGCCGGTGAGGAGCACGGCGTGCACCTCCCGGACCAGCATCCCGGGGCGCAGCAGGTCGGTCTCCCGCGTCCCGGGCGCGCCGCCCCGGACCTCGCCCGAGCCCACCGCGCCCGGCGGCGGCAGCACCACGGTGCAGCCGGTGAGCCCCACGGGGTCGGTCCAGTGCCCGACCCGGATCCCGGGGACGTCGGTGATCACGCCGGCCCCTCCCCGCCGAGGACCCGGGCCGCGAACCGATCGATCAGCCCGTTCAGGGCCTCGGGCCGCTCCAGCATCGGCACGTGCCCGGCGCCCGCGAGCACCGCGAGCTCCGCGTCGGGGAGGGCGCGGGCCAGCGCCTCGGCCGCGGCCCGGGGCGTGACCCGATCGTGGTCGCCCACCACGACCAGGGCGGGCACCCCGACCCGCGCGAGGGCGTCCCGGAGGTCGGCCCCGAGGAGGGAGGGGAGCCCGTTCGTCCACACCCTCGAGGGCGCCCGGCCGGCCAGCGCCACCACGTGCTCGACCGCCTCCCGCGGCGCGTGCGGTCCGAACTGCGTGAGGCGGGCGAGGAGCGCGCCGACGTCGGCCCGGCTCGCGACCACGTGCCGGCGGAGGCCGTCCACCCTGCGGAGCGCCTCGGCGAGCGAGCGGCCGGGCCGAAGGAGCTCGGCGAGCCCGCC
>DATLZM010000408.1:0-2759 GCA_035573995.1 Actinomycetota bacterium
CGGGCCGAACGGCCGGCGGGTCACGGCCACCACCAGGATCGCCGCCGCCACCACCATGGCGATCTAGACCCCGGGCACGAGCGGGAGCGCGCTCGGGAGGTCGCGGACCTCGAACCACCGGCGGGCGAGGAGGCCCGGGAGCAGGAGGACGACCGCGAGGGCCCCCACGACGCGGAGCAGGTGGAGGGGGTCGCCCAGGAGCCCGGGGTGCTCGGCGAACGCCCGGGCCTGCCGCTCGCCCGCCGCCCGGGCCGCGGCGAGGGCCTCCGGGCTCGGCGTCGCGAGCCCCGGCCCGGTGACCACGGCGACGTCCTCCCCGATGGGCACCCACCCCTCGGGCAGGGCGCCGTCCTCGAAGGGCTCGGCGTTCCCGGTCCCCTCGTTGAACCCCCGGATCAGGACCGCGACGGGCGGCGCGTCGTAGGCGTCGAGCCCCCCGGGCTGGGCGTCGGGGACCGCCGCGCCCTCGGCTTCCGCCGGTGGGTGCAGCTCCTCCCAGAAGGCCCGCGAGACCCGGTTGTACGTGGGGTCGGTGCGGACCGTCGGGCGTCCCGCGAGGAAGTCCTCCACGTCCCCGAAGTAGGCGAACGAGCGGAGGATGGCCTCCCCGGGCAGGCCGGTCCGCTCCACGTTCAGGTAGGTCTTCGACCACCCGTAGGCCACCATGTCGTCGCGGAAGTCGTTCACGAAGACGATCGGGTGGTCGTCGGGCATGGCCTGGACCAGGCCGCGGACCGCGGCGAGGGCCACCCGGGTCCGCTGGTCCGCCCACTGGTTCCCCGGCCTCGTCCAGCCCCGCCACCCCAGGGCGAAGACCGAGGCCAGGGCGAGCACCACCGCCGCCGCCCCGGCGATCCCCGCGGCCCGGCGGAGGCCCTCCCCCCGCAGGAGCCACCGCACCGCCACCCAGGCCCCGAGGCCCGCGAGGAGCATCGGGGCGGTGGTCGCGTTCATGAACCGGTAGTAGGGGTACACGCTCCCGACGAGCCACCCGAGGACGCCGAGCAGCGGCAGGAGGTACAGCACCGACACGACCCCGTAGGTGTCGGCGGGCTCCCGGCGCCGCCGCGGCTCCCACACCACGCTCCCGATCGCGAGGACGATCAGCGGGGCGGTCACGGCCGGGCGCAGGCTCCCGACCCATTCCCCGAGCCGGTCGAGGAAGAAGGCCCGGGTGTAGGGGGGCGGGAGCGCCGCGTCCTTGAGCAGGGCCGGCCCGCCGACCCCCCAGATCCCCGCCACCCAGAGCGCGAGGCCCGCGAGCATCCCGAACCCGCAGGCCGCCGTGGCCGGGCCGTGGACGTCCAGGGCCCGGGCCAGCGAGAGCCGGCTCGTGAGGACCCGGAGCCCGAGGGCCGAGAGCAGGACCATCCCGAAGATCACGCAGGTGGTCGGGTGGGTGAAGGCCGCCACGAACCCGAACAGCGCCACCGCCCACCGCGCGCCCCACGAGGTCCTGGCCGGGCCGAGGAACGCGAGGAGGAGCGCGAGGAACGTGAGGACCGCGATGTTGTCGAGGTACCCGACGTAGGGCGTGGTGAGGAAGAGCGCCGCCGAGGCGAGGAGCGTGAGCAGGTAGAGGAGCGGGTCCGGGCGGTGGCGGTAGGCGAACGCCGCCATCGCGAGGCTCGCCAGGATCGGGAACCCGACCATGAGCACCGCGCTGAACGATGAGCGCGAGATCCCGGCCACCCCCTCGAGGAGCGCACCGGCGAGGGGCACGCTCACCCGGTAGCCGCCCGAGAACATCGAGAACGGCCCCCAGTCGCGGAGGACGGCGGCCGGGTCCGCCTCGGCGATCAGGCCGGCGCGCCACGTGTACCAGGCGGGGTCCCGCGTGGGGGCGGTGATCGTCGGGTCGCGGAGGAACGCCCACCCGTAGAGCACGAGCAGGGTCGCGACGGCCCCGAGCAGGACCGCGGGGTGGGCGAGCGTCCGCCGCCGCCCGCCGGCCGCGACGTCGGCGCCGGCCGGGGCCTCCGTCCTCACCGCCATGCCGGCGCCTCCCTCCTCGCCGCCCACGCGCGCGCCTCGGTCCTCACCGCCGTCCCGGGACCTCCGTCCTCACCGCCGTCCAGCGCCTCCCCCATCCCTGGGCCCCGCCCGCCGCCGTCCCGCCGCGCCCACCTGCCTCAGGACGCGCTCCGGCCCGCGTCCGGGAGGCAGGGGAGCGCCGCCAGGATAGACGACGGGAACGCCGCGGCGAAGACGGGGTCCGCGGCCTCCTCGGGGGGGACCGGCCGCTCGGCCCCCGCCGGCACGTCGGCCTTGGTGAGGGACCAGATGAACGCGGCCACGTCCTCGGCCGTGGCCCCGGCGTCGGCCAGCTCCCCGGGGTCCAGCCACATCTGCGTGGGCCGGGCGTCCTCGACCAGGGGCACGCCGTCCCCGTCGTCGAAGGCCTCGTCCACCTCCCGCTCCAGAGCGCGGATGTCGATCTGGAACGCGCCGGTCACCTCGGGGTCCCGGTTCGCGCCGTGGTCGGCGAGGACCGCCATCGCCCAGGCCCCCCGGCCCACCTCGCGGTCGAGGAAGGCGACGAGCTCCCGGAGGTCGGCGTCCTGCCAGGCCACGGCGTCCCGCATCTCCGGGGAGTCGGCCGAGAACAGGTGGCCGATCGTGTCGATCGCCTTGTAGTTCAGGAACAGGAGGTCGGGGACCCGGTCCCGGCCGAAGCCCTCCCGGCGGACGATCTCCTCCACGATCCGGGTCTGGTAGGGGGTCCGGGCGGGGGTGTCGAAGCCGCCCGCCAGGGCGGC
>DATLZM010000409.1:0-1590 GCA_035573995.1 Actinomycetota bacterium
CCTGACCCGTCCCGCGGGCGGCGGGTTCACGGTGGTGCGGTTCCAGGGCGCCGGGGCGGGGGTGCTCGCGGTGGCCTACCGGCCCGGCGAGCCCGGCGCGTACCTCCTGGGGGCCGACCTGCCCCCGCCGCCCGAGGGGAAGCGGTACGAGCTGTGGCTGATCCGGGACGACCGGCCCGAGCCCGCCGGGTGCTTCGCGCCGGTCGGCGGGGTCGTGGAGGTGCGGGTGGCGGAGGACCTGCGGGCCGCCGACCTGCTCGCGGTGACCGTCGAGCCGGCCTCCTGCCCCGAGGCCCCGACGGCTGCTCCGATCCTCACCGCCCCGCTCCGGGCGGTGTGAGCGCGGCCGCCGCGCGGTGGGACCGCGGGGTCGGGGCCGGCCGGGGCCCGACCGCCGTTCCGCGCCCTGCCGCCCCCCGACGGACGTTCACGCCCGCAGGAGGGCCTCGAGCGCGGGCCCGTCCTCCGGTCCGATCGCCTCCCTGATCAGCGCCGCCACCGAGACCCCGCGATCCGCCCTCTCGGGGCGGCGGGCCCGGGGTTACACCGTTGTCATCCGTGTCATCCCCCCTGCGTACCGTGATGCACGTCACATCCCGGAGGAGGCGCAGGGGGATGCAGGCGAACGTCAGGCTCGAGCACCAGCTCCTCGCCGTGGAGGGGGAGCACGACCTCCACTGCATGCTGGAGCTCGAGGCGCCCCCGGCCCCGGGGGCCGAGCGGCGGCCGCCGCTCCACGTGGCCTTGGTGCTCGACCGATCGGGGTCGATGCGGGGGGAGAAGCTCCGGGTGGCCCGGGCCTGCGCCCGCTACCTCGTCCGGCGCCTGCGGCGGGTCGACCGGTTCGCCCTGGTCACGTACGACCACGAGGTGGAGCTGCGCGTCCCGCTCGGGCCCGTGGACGCCTCGCGGGTGGAGGCGGCGCTCGCCGGGATCGGCCCCGGGGGGCAGACGAACCTCTCCGGGGGGTGGCTCAAGGGGGCCGAGGTCCTGCGGGCGGTCCCCGGCAGGAGCGGGCCGCGGAAGGTCCTCCTGCTCACCGACGGCCTCGCCAACGTCGGCATCACCGACCCCGAGGCCCTCGTCGCCCTGGCCCGCCAGGCGGGCGACGACGGGATCGGCACCACGACCATCGGGTTCGGCCTGGACTTCGACGAGGTGCTGCTCACCCGGATGGCCGACGCCGGCGGGGGCAACGCCCACTTCGCCGAGACCCCGGAGGACGCGCCCGCGATCTTCGCCCGGGAGTTCGAGGACCTGGTGCGGCTCGTCGCGCAGAACGTCTCGGTGGAGGTCCGGCCGTCCGAGGAGGTCCGGTTCCTCGGGGTCCTGAACGACTTCCCCGCGGTCCCGGTGGAGGGCGGCGTGCAGCTCCAGCTCGGGGACGCCTACGCCGAGGAGCGGCGGCGGGTGGTGTTCACGCTCCACGTCCCGCGCCTGGCCCGCCTCGGCGTGGCCAGGGTGGCGGACGTGGTGGTGCGCTACGTCGCGGTGGGGGAGCGGATCGCGCAGCACGAGCTCCGGCTGCCGCTCGTGGTGAACCTGGTGCGGGCCGACGAGGCGGCCCGGGCGGAGGCCGACGCCGAGGTC
>DATLZM010000410.1:0-4674 GCA_035573995.1 Actinomycetota bacterium
CTAAGCGTCCCGATGTGGGTCCCAGAGGCTCACCTCGGTTGTGGGTGATGATGTGCCTTCCCGGCCTCTCCGTCCAGCTTCCTCACGCGGAGGCCAGCCGGGCGGAGGAACCGGGGAGCGGGGAGCGCTACCTCGCGGCGATCACCTCCAGTCGGATCGCGAGCAGGCGCCGGGCACCGTCCCTCGACCAGCGCATGCCCCGGCGTTTGAAGCGGCGGTTCACGGTGAGCTCGATGTGCTTCTCCGCAGGGGCCGAGCCGTGCATCCAGGATCCGGGACCCATCGCCCGGTAGGTGTGCAGGTGGTCGCCGTTGTTGGTGAGGTAGGTTGCGAGCTCCCGGGCCCGCTCCGGATCCCCCTTCCACCTGCCGGCTGCGAGCTGGGCGGCCAGCCGGTGGGGCGAGGCGAACGCCCGCTCGAGCATCCGGCGGAACCTGCGCTCCTCGCGGGAGCAGAACTCCCTGATCCTGACCGCCAGGTGCCAGTGGTCGCACTGGTAGCGGGCGGTGGGGAGCCAGTCGCCGGCGAGGTTCTTGATCCAGGCCTCCCCGTCGGCAAGCAGCAGGCACCGCTCAATCCGGTGGGCCCCATAGGTGCGCTCGAGCTCGTAGGCCAGGGCCTGGCCGAAGGGATCGGGCTCGCAGATGTCGGCGAAGACGTGGCGGTCCGCCAAGGCCCGCCTGGAGCCGGTGAGCTGCTCGGTCCGGGTGAAGCAGACCGCGAGCTTGACCGATCCCTGCCCCTCGAGGAGCCGGATCCCGGTGGCGTCCACCGCCACGGTGAGGTGCTCGGGCACCGGCCGGTCCGGCGCGGGCGGGGCCTCGCCGTCGCCGAACATCGCCTGCACCCGCTCGGCCCGCTCCCGCAGCTTCGCATCACCGTCGGCCTGGACCCACCGCCAGATGGCCCGGTGGTCCACCTGCGCCCCCACCTCGCGGGACAGCAGCCTGGCCGCCTCCCGGTAGGGGTGCTCCGCGGCGAGCTCGCACCCCCGCCGGCGGACGGCCGGGGAGGCCTCGTGGTGCGGGGCAAGCCCCAGGCGCTCATCCAGGGGGAAGAACCTCGTGCCGTCGGCTCGTCGGGCCCTTCCACGGGTGATCGTGAGGTAGCCGCAGCGCGTGAGGATCGTGCGTCGCCTCCCACCCCCGGACCTGCGGGCGCGGCGCCCGCGGGCGCGCTCCATCCGGCCGATGATCTCGCCCATGGCCTCCCTGCCCGCCCGCCTGGAGGCCGCCACGCACGCCTCCTCGATCTCCTCGATCGTGGCGGTTGAGGGCACCTGCACCGTGAGCGACACTGAGACCTGCACCGGGCTCACCTCCTTGCCCCTCGAGGGCCTATCCGTTGGGGTGAGCCTGGTGCCTCCTCGGGCCCGTTCCAAGGAACCTCCCTCGGGACGCATCCTCCCCCGAACGACCGCTTGCCCCGGCCCCGGGCGTCGGGTAGAAGGTGGGGGCCGGCTCCGCCGGCGCCCATGGCCGAGAGACGGATCCTCCCCGGAGCGCCCAGGCTCGCGCTCGCGTCGGCGGTCGCCGCCGCGCTGGTGGTGGTCGGCCTGCCCTTCGCGGGGAGGGCGAGGATCCCCGAGACGGTCCTCCGGGCCGTCGCGCTCCCCGCCCGCGCGCTCCTCCCGACCGGCCCCGGCCTCGCGCTCCGGCCCGAGGGGCTCCGGGCGGCCGCCCGGACCCGGACCCAGGCCGTCCGCGTGTGCTCCCCGATCTGGGCGACCGCGCTCGCCCTCACCTGGGACCAGGGGGCGGGCGGCGTCGTTCGGGCCCTGGTCCACACCGGGGGCCGGTCCGCGCGCCTCGCGGCGGAGGGAGGGCCCGACCCCGGGACGCCGGAGTTCCGCGAGGGGGACCGGGGGACGAACCTCCTCTGGACCGGCGGCACGCGGTGCGCCCGGGTCTCGCTCGCGCTGCCACGCGGCGCCACGGTCCGCGGCCTCCGGGTCCTGTTCCTGAACAGCTCGGGCACGGCCCGGGGCCCCGGCACCGGGCCGTCGAACCTGGGGCCCGCCCCCGAGCCCGCCGGGCTCCCCGCGGCCCGGGCCGCGACCCGCGACCCCGTCCTCGTCACCCGCGACCAGTGGGGCGCCGACCCGGCCCGCATGAACTGCACCCCCGGGGTGGCCGACGAGGTGCGGATGGTCTTCGTGCACCACACCGCCGGGACCAACGACTACGCCCCCGAGGAGTCCGACGACGTGGTCCGGGCGATCTACGCCTACCACACGGACGGCCGCGGCTGGTGCGACATCGGCTACAACTTCCTGATCGACCGGTACGGGACGATCTTCGAGGGGCGTTCGGGCGGCCCCACGCTCCCGGTGATCGGGGCCGCGACCCAGGGCTTCAACACCGGGAGCTCCTCGGTCGCGATGATCGGGAACTTCGACCAGGCGGCGCCGCCGAGGGCCGCGATGCGCGCCCTCCGCCGGCTGCTCGCGTGGCGGCTCGACGTCGCGCACGTGCCGGCCCTCGGGCGGGCCACGATGATCTCGGGGGGCGGCGACAACACGCGCTACGCGGCGGGGACCCTGGTCCGGCTCCCGACCATCGCGGGGCACCGGGACACCGGCTACACGGATTGCCCGGGCGACGCGCTCTACGCCCGGCTCCCCGACCTCCGCCCGAGGGTCGCCGCCCTGGGGCTCCCCAAGATCTACCGTCCCCGCCTCTCGAGCGAGGAGGTCGTCCCCGGGGAGACCGACCTCCGGATCCGGGCCCGGGGCTCGGAGCCGCTCACCTGGACCGTCGCCGCCTACGACCCCGCGGGCGCGCTGATCTCGTCCTTCCCGCGAGCGAGCGGCGACCGGCTGCGCCTGCGCTGGGGGGAGGGCTCCGGCGCCGCGCTCCCCACGACCCCGGGGACGTACACCGTCTCGATCGAGGCCCGGGACGCCGCCGGGCGCCTCGCCCGGCCCGCCCTCCTCACGTTCACGGTCGGACCTCCGCCCTCGCCCTCGCCCAGCCCGACCCCGCCCTCGCCCAGCCCGACGCCGTCCTCGCCCGCCCCCTCCCCCTAGGCCCGCAGGTCGAGGAACCGGACCGACGCCTCCTCGAAGGCCTCGAGCGGGGCGAGGAGGTCGTCCACGAGGCCCACCAGTCCCTCGAACCCGCCGGGGTCGGGGGCCTCGAGCCGGAGGCGCTCGGCCCTCGCCCGGACCTCGGCGAGCGCCGACCGGCACCGCTCCCACGCCTCCGCGACGGCGGGGTGCCGCCACGCCCGCATCCCCGCCTCCGCCTCCCGGACCTCGTCCTCGAAGGCGAGGAGGGCCTCGGCGAGCGGCCGGCCGGGCAGGCGCGTGGTGGGCACGGCCGCGGCGAGCTCCCGCTTGGCCCGCTCGACGTGCCGCAGCGCCTCCCGGAAGGCGTCGTAGGGAGCCAGGAGCTCCTCGGGGAGCCGCTTCCTGCGGAACACGTGGGTCAGCCCGCCGCCGCCAGGGCGGTCGCGGGGTCGTTGGTCGCGATGGCGTCGACGCCCCAGCCGAAGAGCTGGGCGATCGTGGCGGGGTCGTCCACGGTCCAGGTCCCGAGCCGGAGCCCCGCGGCGTGCACCCGCTCGACGAACGCCGGGCCCGCGGCGAGCACCGCGTCGACCTCCGGCAGGAGCAGGTCGTGGCGGGCCCCGGCCGCCAGCCGGAGCGCCTCCTCGGCGGGGAGCGACGCGGTCGTGAGGAGCCCGGTGGGGATGTCGGGGGCGAGCTGCCGGGAGCGGCGCACCGTGGAGGGGTTGAACGACGTGATGACCACGGGCCCCGAGAACGCCACCCGGTCCAGCTCCGCGAGCGTCGCCTGGAGCGCCGGCTCCCGCGCCGGGTCGTAGCCCGGCTCCCCCGGGAGGTGCTTGACCTCGATGTCCACCCCGGCCCGGCCGGAGAGCAGCTCGAGGGCCTCCCGGAGGGACGGGACGGCGAGCCGCCTCCCCTCCCACCGGCCCGCGGAGAACCGCCGCAGCTCCTCGAAGGTGAGCTCGTGCACCAGGCCGCGCCCGTCGGTCGTCCTCGACACGTCCGCGTCGTGGAGGATCACGGGGACCCCGTCGGCGGTGAGCCGGACGTCGAACTCGACCATCCTCGCCCCCGCCCGGACCGCGGCCTCGAAGGCCTCGAGGGTGTTCTCGGGGTGGCTGGCCGATGCGCCCCGGTGCGCGACGACGAGGGGGAACCACGAGGGGTCGATCCGTCCTCCCGTCACGTCCTCCTCCGCGTTGCCCGGGCCGGAGCGCGGGCAGTATAGTCCGGCCCACCTCCGGCCCGGCCGGGGCGGGTCGGTGCGGCGTCGTGGGAGGGGGGGACGCGTGGACTGGATCCGTCGTGCGCGTTGCCGGGACGAGGACCCCGAGCTGTTCTTCCCCATCGGCACGACCGGGCCCGCCGCGTCGCAGCTCGCTCGGGCCAAGGCCATCTGTCGCCTCTGCCCGGTCCGGCTGGAGTGCCTGGAGTGGGCCCTCGAGACCGGGCAGGACGCGGGGGTGTGGGGCGGGCTCTCCGAGGAGGAGCGACGCGCCCTCCGACGGGTCGGGAAGCTCGCCGGTGGCCAGCGGATGGCCGCCACGCGGTGACGGTCGTCCCTAGACCCGGCTCGACGGGCAGAGGTGGTTCACCACGCACGCCTCGCAGCGGGGCGTGGGGGCCTTGCACACCGCCCGTCCGTGCTCGATCAGCGCGTA
>DATLZM010000411.1:0-5075 GCA_035573995.1 Actinomycetota bacterium
GGAAGGTCTGCTCCAACAACGCCAGCTCCTCGTCACGGCCGATGAGCGGCGCGCGAACGCGGGCCGGCGCCCCCCGCGGGTGGGATCCCCTCCGACGGCGGCGCGTCCCCGCGGAGGGCCGGGTCCTGGCGCAGGATCGACCCGTGGAGCGCCTGCAGCTCTGGCATCGGATCGATGCCGAGCTCCTCGGCCAACACCGCGCGCCCCTCCTGGTAGACGGCGAGCGCATCGGCCTGTCGCCCGGACCGGTAGAGCGCGAGCATGAGGCTCGCCCGGAGCGGCTCGCGGAGGGGATGCGCGGAGACGAGCTCCTGCAGCTCGGGGACGAGCTCGGCGTGGCGGCCCAGCTGGAGCTCGGCGCGGACCCGGTCCTCGGTGGCCGTCAGCCGGAGCTCCTCGATCCGCGAGATGGCGGCGCCCGCGGGACCTTCGAGCGCCAGGCCGGCGAGCGGCGGCCCACGGAACAGCCGGAGCGCGTCGCGGAGCAGGTCGACGGCCGTGCGGGCGTCGCCCGCTGAGAGCGCGCTCCGACCGGCCTCGACGTCGCGTTCGAAGCGGTGGAGGTCGAGGTCGTCCGGCCCGAGCCGGAGGACGTAGCCGCCCGGCTGCGTGACGATCGGGTTGGATCCCGGACCGCCCGCCGCCAGCGCCTTCCGGAGCTGGGAGACGTAGACCTGCACCGCGTGACGGGCATCCTCGGGGGGCGAGTCCCCCCAGAGGGCGTCGACGAGGCGCTCGGGCGACACCACCCGCCCGGCTTCGAGCAGGAGCACGGCGAGCAGGGCCCGCTGCTTCGCTCCGCCGAGGGCGACGGGGCGGCCGTCGTGGGTCACCTCGAGCGGTCCGAGGATCCGGTACTCCATCCGCGCCGCGACCCTAACGCGATGCGGACCCCAGGGGAACCCGGGCTGCCCGACCGCCTTGAGCGACCCTTGAGCGGCGCCTGAGCGGCCCGTCGCACGATGTCCCCGTGATGGTCGGTCCGCGCGGAACCAGCCCCGGGTCGCGCCGATGGCGTACGGGCGGCGGGGACCCGCGCGGGGGTCACCGGGACGACGGGAGGCTCGCGATGGAACGAGGCGAAGGTGTCCCCGAGGCGAAGGTCTCCGCGCTCGCGCGCTCGCTGACCGGCGAGGTCCTCCGGCCGGGCGACGACGGGTACGAGGAGGCCAGGCACGTCTACAACGGCCTGATCGACCGGCGCCCCGCCGCGATCGCGCGGTGCCGCACCCCCTCCGACGTCGCCGCCGCGGTGACGTTCGCCCGGGACGAGGGGCTCGAGCTATCGATCCGTGGGGGCGGTCACAGCGTGGCCGGTCGAGCCGTCGTGGACGGCGGCGTGATGATCGACCTCTCGCCCATGGACACGGTCGAGGTCGACCCCGATGCGCGCACCGCCCGCGCGGGCGGCGGGACGACGTGGGGCGCGTTCGACGCGGCGACCGGCGCACACGGGCTGGCGACGACCGGCGGCGTCGTCTCGACCACCGGGATCGCCGGGCTGACGCTGGGCGGAGGCTTCGGGTACCTGATGGGCCGGTTCGGCATGGCCGCCGACAACCTGCTGTCGCTCGAGGTGGTGACGGCGGCCGGCGACGTCCTGCGGGTCGACGCGGAGACCGAGCCGGATCTCTTCTGGGCGATGCGCGGCGCGGGCGCCAACTTCGGCGTGGCCACCGCGCTCGAGTACCGGCTGCATCCGGTCGACCGGATCGTGGGGGGCCTCGTCGTCCACCCGTTCGGTGCGGCGAGGGATCTGCTGCGCTTCTTCCGCGACTTCGCCGCCCAGGCGCCGGATGCGCTGTACCTGTTCGGCGGCCTGCTGCACGCGCCGGACGGGTCCGGGACGCCCGTGGCCGCGGTCGTCGTCGGACACTCGGGCGACGAGGCCTCGGCGGAGGCGGACCTGGAGCCCCTGCTCGGGTTCGGCGACCCGCTGCTGGTACAGGTGGGGCCGATGCCGTATCCGCGGATCAACGCGATGCTCGACGAGGGGTTCCCGACCGGGTCCCTCAACCACTGGAAGTCGAGCTTCCTGCGGAGGCTCGAGGACGCGGCGATCGACACGATGATCGAGGCGTTCCCGGCGTGCCCATCGCCGATGTCGGGCCTCGTGATGGAGCACTTCCACGGCGAGGCCACGCGGGTCCCCGTGGAGGCGACGGCCGTCCCGCACCGCGAGGAGGGCTTCAACTTCCTGCTGACGTCGCTCTGGAGCGATCCGTCCACGACGGACGCGAACGTCGCCTGGACGAAGGACGTCTACGCGGCGATGCGGCCGTACCTCGCGGAGCGCCGGTACGTGAACTACCTGGATCGCGACGACGCCGAGGCGAGCGTGACGGCGGTGTACGGGCCGAACGCGTCGCGGCTCGCCGCGTTGAAGCAGCGGTGGGATCCGGACAACGTGTTCCACCTCAACCACAACATCCCGCCGCGGTCCTCGTGATGAGCTCGCGTGCCCTCGCCCGGCCCCGCTGAGGATGCCGGCCGGCTCGCGGTCCTCCGTCCGATGCGATACTCCCGCCCATGGCGGAGGTACCCGAGCTCCTGGTCCGGGACGTCGCGGGGTGGCGGGCCTGGCTCGCGGAGCATCACGCCGACGCGCCCGGCGTCTGGCTCGTGCTCGCCAAGAAGGGGACGAGCGAGCCCACGAGCCTCACGTTCGACGAGGCGCTCGAGGAGGCGATCTGCTACGGCTGGATCGACAGCCGGTCGGGGAGCCGCGACGAGCGCACATACCGGCTGCGGTTCACGCCCAGGGGGCCCCGCAGCCCTTGGTCGAAGCGGAACGTCGAGCTGGCGGAACGGCTCATCTCGGAGGGCCGGATGCGGCCCGCCGGCGCGGCCGAGGTGGAGCGAGCGAAGGCCGACGGTCGCTGGGAGGCGGCGTACGCGGGCCCGAGCACGATCGAGGTCCCGGACGACCTCGCGCGGGCCCTGGAGGCCGAACCGAGGGCCCGGGCCGCGTTCGAGCGCCTGTCGAGCCGGAACCGCTACGCGATCCTGTTCCGCGTGGCCAGCGCCAAGCGGCCATCGACCCGGGCCGCCCGGATCGGCCGTTTCGTCGACATGCTGGTGCGCGGGGAGACCATCTACCCGCAGTCGCGCCCGTTGCACGATCCAGGGTCGGGCGGGAGCCCCGACCGCCCGCCTCGACGTCCGCGCAGCCGCTGAGCGCCCGCTCCGGTCCGCGGCGTCGGAGGAGGCGCTTCAGCTCCTCCGGGTGGCCCCGGGCCAGGGACGGCCTGGGCATCCCACGGCGCGAGCTGGTAGAAGTGCCGGGGTGACGGGGAGGGAGGAGCAGCGGCTGCGAGACCTGGCGCGCCTGCGCCGGGTCCGGGACCGGATCGACCGGGAGTACGCGCGCCCCCTGGACGTCGAGGCGCTGGCCCGGGCCGTGCACATGTCGCCCGGGCACCTCAGCCGGCGGTTCCGGCTCGCGTACGGCGAGTCCCCCTACGCGTACCTGATGACCCGGCGGATCGAGCGGGCGATGGCGCTGCTCCGTCGCGGCGACCTGAGCGTCACGGAGGTCTGCTTCGCCGTCGGATGCTCGTCGCTCGGCACCTTCAGCGCCCGCTTCACGGAGCTCGTCGGGATGCCGCCCAGCGTCTACCGACGCCTGGCCGCCGACGCCCCGGCGGAGCTGCCCTCCTGCGTCGCCCGGCAGGTGACGAGACCGGTCAGGAACGGAGAAGCGCGGGCCCCCGCCCTCCTCCTAGCATGAGGCCCATGGAGCTCACCATCCACATGACGTTCCTCCCCCACGAGGACCCGGAGGCGTCGCTCGCCTTCTACCGCGACATCCTCGGCTTCGAGGTGCGGAACGACGTGGGGCGGGGGACGATGCGCTGGATCACGGTCGGCCCCCCGAGCCAGCCCGGCACGTCCATCGTCCTGCACCCGCCGGCGGCCGATCCCGGCATCACCGACGACGAGCGCCGCACGATCCGGGAGATGATGGCCAAGGGGACGTACGCCATGATCATCCTGGCCACCCCCGACCTGGACGGCGCCTTCGAGCGGCTGGAAGCCTCGGGGGCCGAGATCGTCCAGGAGCCGGCCGACCAGCCGTGGGGCGTCCGCGATTGCGCGGTCCGCGACCCGGCCGGCAACCTGATCCGCATCCAGGAGCTCCGCTGAGGCGGCCCGAGACGGGGTCGGGAGGCAGCGCGAACGCGAAGGAGGGAGCCGCGATGACCACGAGGAAGACCGCGAGCAAGGGCGCGAGGGCAACCGGGGCCGACGAGCGGTTCGCGGGGCTCTCGGAGGAGGAGCGGGCCGCGTTGAAGGAGCGGACCCGGGAGCTGAAGGCGGAGGCCCGCCGCCGGTCCCGAGCCGACAGCGCGGCGGAGGCGGAGCGCGAGGTGCTCGAGAAGATCGCCGAGATGCCGGAGCCGGACCGCTCGATGGGCGAGCGGCTCCACGCGATCATCAAGGCGGCGGCGCCGTCCCTCTCCCCGAGGACCTGGTACGGGATGCCGGCCTACGCCAACGAGGACGGGAAGGTCGTCTGCTACTTCACCCCGGCCAGCAAGTTCAAGGAGCGGTACGCGACGTTCGGGTTCAACTCGGCCGCGAACCTCGACGAGGGCAACATGTGGCCGACCTCCTTCGCGCTGAAGGAGCTCACGCCGGCGGAGGAGGCGAGGATCGCGGCGCTCGTGAAGAGGGCGGTGGGCTGATCGCGCCCAGCCGTGGGTCCCGCGCGGGGGACGCGACGACGTCGGTGGACCGGTCGTACGTGGAGGCGAACGCCCGGGAGCTCGAGCGGATGCGCTCGCTCGTCGCCCGGCTCGGGGAGGAGGAGCTCCGGGCGCGGGTGAACCCGCACTGGACGGTCGCCGGCGTGCTCGGGCACATCGCGTTCTGGGACGGTCGGACCCTCGCCCTGGCCCGGAAGCTCGAGCGGGGCGAGCCGTTCACGCCGGCGGACGTGGAGCCCGAGGACGTGGACTGGATCAACGACGCGACGAGACCGTTGATCCACGCCATCCCGCCGGGGGAGGCGGCCAGGCTCGCGGTGGCGATCGCCGAGGAGACCGATGCCGCGGTGGCATCGCTCCCACCCG
>DATLZM010000412.1:0-10312 GCA_035573995.1 Actinomycetota bacterium
TGCGGACCTCGGTCCTGCCGCTCTCCGCCGTGCCCCGCGCGATCGTGAACCGCGACACGCGGGGGCTCGTGAAGATCGTGGCCGACGAGGCGACCGACGAGATCCTGGGGGTCTCGATCCTGGCCGAGGGGGCGGGGGACGCGATCCAGGCGGCGGTCCTCGCGATCCGCTTCCGGCTCACGGTGGCCGAGGTCGCGGACACGTCTCACCCCTACCTCACGATCGCGGAGGGGCTTAAGCTCGCCGCCCAGGCGTTCCGCAAGGACCCGGCCATGCTCTCCTGCTGCGCCGCCTGAAGGGGGTGCCGGAGGGGCGCCGTGCGGTCCGGGCGCGCGCGTCGGGGAGGGCAGGAGCCCTGCGGAGCGCCGCGGTCATGGCGCCTCCCCCGTGGCGTCGGGGACCCGGCGAGGGCTACCATCGTCCGGTCTTCGCCGGTCCGGGGAGGCGGAGGGGAACGCAGCCGGCGCGGCCCGGGCAGCCACGGGCGTCGAGGTGGGTGCCTGGACGGGCCTGGGTCCGGAGGTGATCGTGGACTGTCCCTGCTGCGGAGGGCGCACGGTCCGGGCGACCGAGCTGCCCGAGATCAGGGGGTGGCTCCGTCCGGGCGACCGCTACTGCCGCCGCTGCGCGTGGGCGTTCCCTCGCGAGCTGGTGTTCGAGGGCCCCGAGGTCGGCAGGGCCGAGTGCCCCGCCCACGGGAGCGGGCTCGCGCAGCCACGGGACCCCTCGGGGTGACGGATCCTCGAGCTCCGTCGGCGCCCCGCGAGGCGGAGGTGAGGAGATGAAGGAGGTCAACAGGCACGAGGTCCGGGCCCTGCTCGAGCGCGGCGCGCAGCTCGTCGAGGTGCTCCCCCGGGCGGAGTACGAGGAGGAGCACCTCCCCGGCGCCATCAACATCCCGCTCAAGGAGCTCGGAGACGAGACCGTCCGGCAGCTCGACCGCGACGCGCCGGTGATCGTCTACTGCCACGACTACCAATGAGACATGAGCCCACGGGCCGCGTGGCGGCTCGAGAGCCTCGGGTTCACGGAGGTGTACGACTACGCGGCGGGCAAGGCCGACTGGGCCGCGGCCGGGCTGCCGGTGGAGGGGGCGGCGGCGGAGATCCCACGGATCGGTGAGGCCGCCCGGAAGGACGTCCCGACCTGCGGGCTCGGGGAGCGCATCGGCGAGGTACGGGAGCGGGTGCGGGCCGCGGGCTGGGACACCTGCCTCGTCGTGAACGCCGAGCGGGTGGTCCTCGGACGGCTGTTCCGGGTCGAGCTGGAGGGCGATGCCGATGCGACGGCCGAGCAGGTGATGCGTCCAGGCCCCAGCACGTTCCGTCCGAACGTGAGCGTCGAGGAGATGACGAGGTTCATGGACGAGCGGGGCATCACCACGGCGGTCGTCACGACCTCCGACGGTCGGCTGGTGGGACTGTTCCGGCGGGGCGCCGCTCGGGCGGGGTAGGGCGCTCGGTCCGCGTCCGCCCGGGGGCCGTGACCCTCTGGGCGGCCTGGAGCGACCAAACCAGGAAGGCCGAGCCTGAGGAGATGCCATGTGCTGCCTCGCCGTCGCTGCCTCGACCGTCGCCGGGGTCGTGCCCTGGCCCTGGCCGCTGGCCCCCGTCCTGATCGCCATCCTCCTCGGGGTGGCCTGGGCGGTCCTGTCCTACGCCTCCGCCCACGTCGCGGGGGCGGGCAGGCGAGAAGGGGAGGAGGGCTGAGCGATGGAGGCGGTCGTCCGACCGATCGAGCGCGGGGACCGGAGGGGCCTCCCGATCCTCGCGGGCTTCTCCCGCGAGCTCCTCCCGACCCTCGCCGTGCTCTGGGCGGGGCTCGTCGTCGCGTACCTGGCGAGCGGGAGGGACTACCTGTGGACCCTGCTGCCCTGGGCCACCGTGAGCCTGATCATGCTCTGGCCGGTGGGGCGGCGCGTGGGGCGGCCGTACCTGAGCTACCGGACTCCCCTCTTCATCCTGGGCGTGCTCAGCATGGCCTACATCCCGTTCGTCGGCTTCATGCTGGGCACCGACGTCCCCTACGTCGCGAAGCTCGTCCTCTTCATCCTCCTCCCCGTCGACCTCACCGTGTTCGCCATCATCCCGAGCCTGCGGCAGGCGATCGGGGAGCCGCTGCCGATGATCTTCCGCCCCGACCTCATCTTCGGGGACGGGCGCGTGCTGTGCTGCGGCACGATCGCGTTCGTGCTCGGGCTCCGGTACTTCGTGGGCCACCCGCCGCCCCCGGGGGTCCCGGTGCCGATCCCCGTCTGGAACTGGTACGCGATCTTCCTGGCCATCGTGCTGGGCTTCATCCCCCTGATCGCGCTCCGGGGCTTGGTGAAGGTCGTGATGCGACTCCGTCGGATGCGGGACGGGGCGGCCCGTGGGTGGGGCGCGATCGTCCTCCGCGAACTCTGGCTCGTGATCACGGTCCTCGCGCTCGGGTTCGCCTTCCACAACGTGTTCAAGGGATGGGCCCCCTTCGTCACCTCGCACACCGTGCTCCACGAGTGGAGCTGGGTCCCGGCCCTCACGCTCCTCGGCGGGGCGGGGCTGCTGGTGTTCGTGAGGGGCGGGTTCAAGAAGCGCGTGGGCGATCCCTTCATCCGGGAGCGCATCTGGCAGAGCTTCGTGAAGCAGCTCCTCCTCGTGGCGGGGCTCGTCGTGATGATGTGGAGCCTGATGTCGATCCTCGACACCGAGATCGAGGACGTCCGGCACGCCGGGTACCGCCCGATCGCCGGCGCCATCCAGGTCGAAGCGACGACGCCCGGGGCGACGATGCCCGGGGCGGAGGAGATGCCCGAGGTGCACCGGCTGCCCAGCAGCGGGTTCATCCTGCCCGGGATCAAGGGCGTGAACGTGGGCCCCTGGAACTGGGTCGGGGTAGGGTTCCTGGCCTGGGGGCTCGTGGTCCTCGTCCCCTTCCGGGTCCTGGCCCAGCACTACCAGCGGCACGCCCTGGTGGCCCAGATGGCCGCGGTGCTCATCCCGGCCCAGCGGCCGGCCGACCGACGGAGGCTCGTCCGCGGGATGCTCCAGGGGCTCCTCGACCTCCCGTTCGAGCAGCGCCGGGCCTACCTCCTCACGATGAACCGGGCCCTGGCGGACGCCGATCCCGAGGCGAGGCGCGCCACGACGCGGGCCGTGGTGGCGGAGCTCGCGGGCCTGTCGGACCCGGAGCGGGAGGCGGTCGTCTCGGCCCAGGTCGCCTGCCTGCAGGAGCTCAGCGACGAGCGCCGCCGGGTCCGGATGACCGACATGATGGCCGCCGTCTCCGAGCTCCCCGAGGAGGGGCGGCGGGCCGTGATGGCGACGATGGCGTCGCACATGGGCTGAGCAGCGCCCCGCCCCGGCCGCTCGGGCGACGAAACCCGGGTGGCCGCGACGAGCGCGGGAGGGAGGAGGTCGACATGACGATGGACATGCGCGACATGGCGGCGTCCCTGGCGGCCCTGGACGAGGACGCGCGCAGGACGATGCTCCGCAGCCGGCTCGAGGCGTTCGCGGCGATGGCCGAGGAGGAGCGGAGGCAGGGCATGCTCCAGATGCTCCAGGCCATCCACACGCTGTCCGACGAGGACCACCGCCGGCTCGTGGCGAGCC
Organism: Actinomycetota bacterium; assembly: GCA_035573995.1. Taxonomy (GTDB): domain Bacteria; phylum Actinomycetota; class UBA4738; order UBA4738; family HRBIN12; genus DATLZM01. The sequence goes on from DATLZM010000412.1 coordinate 3,594, forward strand.
GCACGTGGGCCCTCGCGCAGCTCCCGCACGAGACCAGGGTGAGCCTGATCCGCACCCACCTGGCCGCCCTGGGGGAGCTCCCCGAGGGGTCGCGGCAGCGGGAGATGGCGGCCATGCAGGCCGGCCTGGAGGCGCTCCCGGGCGACGTGCGCCAGGAGGTGGTCGCATCGATGCAGGCGGCCCAGGCCCGGGGATGAGGCCGCCGGGCGAGCCGGCCTTGCTCCAGGCCCCGGGGGGATGGACGGGCCCGGATCCGGACGCGGGCCCGGCGCAACCGCTCGGCGTCGTCCGCCTCTTCAAGGATATCGACGACGCCGAGGCCGACCGGTTCTGCGGCACGATCTGGACGACGGCGCAGATCCTCGCCGGGAGGGGCGGGCGCATCACGGTCTTCGTGAACACCGGCGGCGGCGCGGTGGCCGCCGGCTTCGCGATGATCGAGATGCTCTACAAGGTCAAGCGGGACCTCGCGGTGCCCGTGGAGACCGTGGTCCTGGGGACCGCGTACTCGATGGGGGCGGCCGTCGTGCAGGCCGGGGACCGACGCCTCATGGGCTACTTCTCCACGATGATGCTCCACAGCTCGACGTGGCAGGTGAGCGGCCGAGACCGCGAGGTCTTCCGCGACCTCAAGAAGCTCTCCGATCTCTACCAGCGGATGCTCGCCGAGCTCTTCCACCGCCGGACGGGGCTGCGCTCGCAGGCCTGGTGGCGCCGGTTCATCTACTCGGGGAGGGAGCGGTACCTCTCGGCCCGCGAGTGCCTCGCGCTCAACCTGGTGGACGAGGTCTGCGAGTTCCTGGACGAGTGCTACCTGCCGGCCCGCTGAGCGGGCACGGCCGATCCCGGGGGCGTCCAGCGGACCCGTGGGCCACCGGCGGCGCGGTCCGACGACCAACCTCATGACGGGACGAGCCACGGGTCGCCCGCCCGGCGGGAGCCCGGAGGCCGACGGGAGGGAGGTCGTCGACGTGAAGCGGGTGAGGATCAGGCGGGCGGCGCGACCGCCGCGCGAGCGGCGCGCGCACGAGGAGGAGGTACTCCCGCTCGACCCCCGGCGGCAGGAGGGCTGCGCCGAGGTCTGCCGGGCGAAGCGGCTCGCCGCGGGCGGGGGCGGGGCCGCCAGGGCCGCGTGAGCGGGAGCGCCGGGAGGGACGGAGATGCGATCGAGGCAGGTGGACGCTCCCGTGCCCGATCGGCTCGACCGGGTCCGGGGGCGGCTCGAGGCCGAGCGGGAGGCCCTGCTCGCCGAGCTGCGCTGCGTCCTCGATCCGGGGTGCGCGCCCACCGACCTGGACTCGAGGGACGCGCTCGAGGCCGCCCTCCGATCCGCGGTCCGTGAGGTGGAGGACGCGCTCGACCGGATCGGGCGGGGCACGTTCGGTCGCTGCGAGGACTGCGGCGAGCGGATCGATCCGGCGCGGCTGCGGGCCCTGCCGCGGGCCCGCCGGTGCCTGTCGTGCCAGCTGCGGGAGGACGAGCGGTCGGAGACGCGCCGCCTCCCGCGGAGCCGGCTCGAGCACGGGGCCTGATCCGCGTCCCGCGTCAGGTCGACACGACCCGCAGGCCGCGTGGCGCGCCCCGGACGGAGACGCCCCCGTCCCTGCCCACGACGATCCGGAGCCGGGAACGTCCCAGCGACAGGCCCTCGAGGGCGAGGGGGAGCGCCTCGGCCGGGGCGATCGGCCGCACGCGGAGGACCCCCGCCGGGAGGTCGGCGTCGAGCCCGAGGAGCGTCCGCAGGATCAGGAGGACCGAGGCCGCGGCCCAGGCCTGGGGGCTCGAGGTCGTCGGGTAGCCGACGGGGAAGCCGAACGGCTCCCGGGCGAAGCCCGAGAACAGCTCGGGCAGCCGGTACCCGAAGTGGGGGGCGGCCCCGACGAGGGCCCGGATCAGGGCCAGGGCTCCCTCCGGCGAACCCGCCCGGGCGAGCCCTGCGGCCGCGATCGCCGTGTCGTGCGGCCACACGCTGCCGAGGTGGTAGGAGACCGGGTTGAAGGCGCGGTTCGAGGCGGCGAAGGTCCGCAGGCCCCACCCGCTGAAGAGGTCGTCGGAGAGGAGCCGCCGGGCCACCGCGGCCTCCTGCTCCGGCTCGAGGATCCCGGTCCACAGCACGTGGCCGGCGTTGGAGGCGATCGCGTCCACCCTCCGCCCCTGGCCGTCGAGCGCGAGGGCGAGGTACCCCTCGGCCTCCAGCCAGAAGTCCCTCCGGAACCGCGCGGCGAGCTCCCGGGCCGTGGCCCTGAGCTGGTCGGCCGTCGATGGCTCGGTGGCCTCCAGGAGCTCGGCGGCCTCGAGGAGGGCCCGGTACGCGTACCCCTGGACCTCGCAGAGCGCGATGGGCCCCTCCGCCAGGGTGCCGTCGGCGAACCGCACGGCGTCCCAGGAGTCCTTCCACCCTTGGTTCCGCAGCCCTCCGTCGGCGCGGCCCGGGTACGTGAGGTACCCGCCGGCGCCGAGGTCCTCGCGGATCCGGTCGACGGCCCGGCGGACGTTGGGGAGCAGGCCGCGCACCTCCTCCTCCGGGAGCCCCCACCGGCGGGCCTCGGCGACGAGGATCACGAAGAGGGGGGTGGCATCGACGGTCCCGTAGTAGATCCGGCGGCCGAGGCGCTCCGCGACCTCCCCCGAGCGGACCTCGTGGAGGATCTTGCCGGGGGTCTCCTCGGTCGCCGGGTCGGTGCGCCGTCCCTGGTGACGGGCCAGGGCCCGGAGGACCCCGCCCGCGAGCTCGCGGTCGAACGGGAGCGTCATCAGGGCCGTGAGGATCGCGTCGCGCCCGAAGAGCGTCATGAACCAGGGCAGGCCCGCCGCCACCACCAGGTCGCCCTGGCCGTCGGGGTCCTCCATCAGGAGCGCGGCGAGGTCCTCGCAGCCCTGCCGGTACAGGTGCTGGAGCTCGTCCCAGGCCGTGCGGAGCGCCGGCAGCCGCGCCCGCCAGGCGGCCGCCCGGCGCGCGAGGGGCCGGGACAGGGTGCCGAAGGCGTCGCAGCGACACGCGGGGAGGCAGCGGACGGGACCCACGTTCACGCAGACCTCGATGCAGGTGTGCCAGGTCGAGCGGGGCGGGACGACCACCGCGAACCGCGCCCCCTCCTCGGTGATCTCCGCCGGGCGCCCGGTGAACCGGACCTCGGTCGCCCGCCGGCCCGGTCCCGAGCCGTGCGCGATCTCCAGGAGCCCCTCCGCCGGCAGCACCCGCCGGTGGACCTCGCGGACCCCGGCGGCCCGCAGGCTCTTGACCTCGAAGACGTCGGCGAAGTCGGCGTCGACCGCGAGCCCGATCCGGAGCCCGACCGGCTCGGGCCCGTGGTTGGTCACGTCGAGGTCCTCGTGGAGCCCGTCGCCGACGAAGCGGTTGCGCACGAGGACCACGGGGGACTCCCCCGGGCCCGGGCGCGGGATCCTGAAGATGAAGCGGGCGGAGTAGGGATCGACCGTGCGGGCGGAGAGCAGCTCCGGCGGACCGGCATCCACGGTGAGCTGGAGGCGGGAGAGGAAGCGGGTGTCCCCGTGGAAGAGGCCGTGGGCCCCCACCGGGAGGATGTCGCCCCGCGGATCCGAGATCGCGAAGGTCGAGCCCTCGACCAGGCTCACCGTCCCGCCGGGGCCGGCGGTCGCCGGCCCCTGGCCGTCCCCCGGGTCAGGCATCGTCGCCACGCCGGTCCGAGGTCCGCCGGGAACGCGGCACCGGGCGGGCACCCCGGGCGACTAACGAGCCCGGGAGGGCGCCGTGGGTGACGCGTTCGGTTGGCTCGGGCTCGCGATCGGCCAGCTCGTGGCCTGGCCGCAGCTCCTCAAGCTGCGTCGCGAGCAGGGGCACGGGGTCTCGGCCCTCACCTACCTGCTGCTGCTCGCCTCGATGTCGCTGTACCTGCTCCACGGCCTCGCCATCGGGGACGCCGTCACGGTCGCGTCGGTCGCCCTCGGGTTCGTCCCGAACCTCCTGATCCTCCGTCGGCTCCTCCGGGGGCGGGGGCCCGGCTACCCGAGGCCCGAGGGTCCCACCCGGAACTCCCCGAGGCCCCGGCAGAACGGGCACGGCCTCGCCTCGCGCAGCCGCTCGCGGAGGAGCTTCCTGGCCCGGCGGAGCTTCGACTTCACGGCGTCCACGGTGGTCCCCAGGAGCCGGGCCACCTCCTCGTTCGAGCGCCCCTCGCCCAGGCGCAGCCGGACGATCTCCGCGTAGGAGGGCGGCAGGGCCGCGACCGCCTGTCCCACGTAGCACTCCTGGACCGCCTGGTCCAGCTCCGCCTCCGGGTCCCCGAGCTCGCCCGGGATCTGCGCCAGGGGGTCGATGGTGCTATCCCCCGGCAGCGGGACGCGGTGCCGCTCCCGCCTGGCCCCCTTCCGGAACGCGTCGATGCAGGTGTTGTGGGCGAGCCGGTACATCCAGGTGCCGAACGCCGAGCGCCCCCGGAACGTCGGGAGCGCCGTGATCATCCGGAGGAAGATCTCCTGCACGAGGTCCTCCGCGTCCTGGCGATCCAGGCTCATCCGGCGGGCGCAGTCCCGCACCCGCTGCTCGTAGCGCCGGATCAGCTCGTCGAGCGAGCCCTCGACCCGCTCCGCGCAGCGGAGCGCGAGCTCCTCGTCGCTCAACCGCGTGGGATCGGTCCGCACGGAACCCGTCCCTCCTCCTCCCCCGACCCCGCCGGCCGGGGATCCGCGACGAAACCTACGACCGAACCTACCGGAACCGACGATCCCGGAGGTGCGAGATGAACCGCGCGCTCTGGCTGGCGCTGTTCGCGCTGAACGCCCTGCCCATCACGCTCCTGCTCGCGGACCGGATCCTCGCGATCCCGGCCCCGAGGGTGATCCGGGCGTGGGGCGGACCGGCCCTGGCCGCCTTCGCGGCCCTCGTCGCGTACGGGGCCTGGGTCGGTGACCCCGTGGTGGACCTCGTCGGCTGGGGGCTGCTCGCGGGCCTCGCCGCCACGGTGGCCCTGGACGCGGTCCGGCTGCTCGGGGTGGCCCTCCGCCTGTTCCCGATGGACATGCCGATGATGTTCGGCATCATCGCCCTGGGGCAGGCTCCGCGGCTCCAGCGGAACGCGATCGCGCGCCTCGTCGAGCACCTCTCCCGGGTGCCCGAGGATCGGCGGGCCGGGATGATGTCCGCCCGGCTGCCGGCGATCGCGCGGCTGGACCCGGCCAGGCGGCGGGCGGTGGTCTCGGCGATGATGGAGGGGCTCACGAGGCTCCCCGAGGAGCCCCGCCGCCGGGTGATGGCCACCCAGATGCGGGTGCTCGCGGAGCTCCCCGAGGCGGTTCGCCAGACCCTCCTCCGCACGATGGACGAGGCGTCGGGCGGACCCGACGGGGTCCCCTACGCCCAGCCACGCGGCCTCCCGGGGATCCCGATGGGGACGTTCCGGCACCTGATGGCCCGAGCCCTCCCCGACACGCTCGAGCAGGCCGGGCTGTCCCGGGCCCGGGTCGCGCTCTGGGGCTACGGCTGGCACGTCTTGAACGGGATGAGCTTCGGCGTGATGTACACGATGCTCGCCGGGAGGGGGAGCTGGGCGCTCGCGATCGGCTGGGGCGTCTTCGTGTGGCTCGCGATGATGGTGGCGATGCCGGTGATGATGCCCGCGATCCGGTTCCCGGCGTGGTTCCCGATCTGGCCGCTCCTGGCGCACCTCGCGATGGCGATCCCGATCGGCGCGGTCGCGCTCGCCTGGGTGGGCCCGACGACGACCCGGACGGCGAGCCTCCTCGGCTGGCTCGGCTGGGTGCCGTAGCGGCGCCCCGGCCCGCCGCCGCTGGGCGCTGGCCGTCGGACGGCGGCCCTCCCGGCGGTCGGTCTCCACGGCCCTCACAGTCTACTACCCGTCGGTAGGAGCTCTCGGGCACCCCGGGCCGCGGCCGGCGGGATCCAAGGGACCGGGGTCCCGGGACCCGCGGGACCTTCGTCCCTGAGGCGCCCTCCGTTCGGCCGCGAACATCCTCCCCACCCGGTGCGACCGGGGTCCCGAGCGATGGCGCGACCGAGGTACGCACCCGCCGCCGTCCTGGCGCTCTGGCTGGTCCTGACCGGCCTGGGCGAGCTGCTCCTGTGGCGGGCGCCGCTCCTGCCCACCGCGGCGGCCCACGAGGCCAGGGTCTCGGACGACGCGTTCCGGCTGCTCGTCCGCCTGGCGGTGCCGGTGTTCGCCTTCGTGGTCTCTACCCTCGTCGTGGCCCTCCTCCGGTTCCGATCGCGGGGGGCGCCGGAGGGGGACGGGCCGCCCTCGTGGGGCTCGCCCCGGGTGGTGGGGGCCTGGCTCGGGGTCACCGGCCTCCTGGCGATGGGGATCATGGTGAACCCGGGCCTGGTGGGCCTCGGGGAGCTCATGGGCCACCGGGGGGACCCCGACGTCGTGGTCCGGGTCGAGGGCTCGATGTGGGCGTGGAAGGCCTCGTACCCGGGGAGCGGTATCGAGGCCGCGCCCGAGATCGTCCTCCCGGTGGGCCGGCTGGTGCGCTTCGAGGTCACGAGCGTGGACGTGATCCACTCGTTCTGGATCCCCGCGTTCCGGATGAAGATCGACGCGGTCCCCGGCAGGGTCACGGAGGTCTACGTCACGCCCACTCGGGTGGGGGAGTTCGAGGTCGACCCCGCGTTCCGGGTGCAGTGCGCGGAGCTCTGCGGGTTCGGGCACGCGGGGATGCGGATGCCGGTCCGGGTGGTCCCGGAGGAGGAGTTCCGGGCCTGGGTCGCCGCGGGCGGGGGG
>DATLZM010000413.1:0-3160 GCA_035573995.1 Actinomycetota bacterium
CCGCGAGCGCCTCGAGCGGGAACGGTACGAGCGACTGAGCCCCGCCTACCAGCGCCGGCTCCGGGAGCGGGAGGCGCTCGCCCGCCGCGCCCACGGGATCTTCCGGGCCCTGGGCGGGGTCCTGTACGGCGGCGCGTTCCACCTGGGCAGCCCCGCCGACCCCGACCGCGTCGAGGAGGCCCGCGACGAGATCCTGCGGACCGTCGACGTCCCCGAGGCCAAGCTCGCCGCGATCCTCGACGGCTGGCTGTCCCGCGTCGAGGCGGGCGACGGTCGGGGGGCCCGCGCGTTCCTCGAGGAGGCGGCGGAGGAGCTCGCCCAGGCCGGCCACCGCGCCCGCCCCGAGGATCTCGACCCCCGCGAGCTCGCGGCGCGGATCCCGCGCGGGCCCGTCTTCGTCCAGGGGTAGCCCGTGGCCTGCGCCCGCTGGCACGAGGGCCTCGAGCCGCTCCGGTCCGGCCTCGGCCCGACCCTCGGAGAGGAGCCCCACGTCTACGGCTACGTGGACCCGGTCGGCGCGGCGCTCGCGTTCCGCCGGATCCTGGAGGAGCGGTGGCCGCGGGAGGAGGGCGAGTCGGGGGAGGCGTGGTTCGCCCGCGTCTACCAGCGGTACCGCGAGGGCCTGTGGGACCCTTCGGCGCCCCGCCAGCTCTACCGGCGTCTCCCGGTGTTCGAGCCGCTGGGGGAGCGACCCCGCCTGGAGGACCTGACGGGGCTCGCCCGCGCGGCCGGCCCACGCGAGGGGGCCGATGCCTAGCCTCGGGCCCGCCGCGTCCCGCCGCGTCTGGCGCGAGCTCCGGCGGGTGGGCGTCCCCACGTTCGTCCGCTGGGGCCGCGAGGACGCGCGGACGCCCCCGCCCTCCCCGGTCGTGCCGACCGACCTGCGCGAGGAGCGGCTCCCGGCCGTCATGGCCTCGCTCGCGCGGCACGTCGTAGCGCTCCGCCGCGTGGAGGTGCGGCTCCTAGGTGACCTGGTTCGGCTGCGGCGCCTCGGCTCGATCCGAGCGTAGGGACACGGGGCGGACGTCGGCCTTCTTGAGCTCCCAGCGGAGCGCTTCGCGTGCCGCCTCGCAGAGCGCGAGGGTCAGGTCTAAGGTGACCGGCTCGGGCGCGGCGACACCGGGCGAGACGATCGAGGCACCCTCGGGCGACCGGTCGTGGATCCGGTGGGCGACCGCCGCGCGGTCGGGGTCGTAGTTGGAGGCCACGAGGTCGAGCTCGGTCCCGACGAGCCGCGCGAGCTCGTCCTCGAGGTCGAGCTGGAGCATCCACCGCGCGTAGGCGACCAGCTCCCGGAAGTCCTCGTCGCCGATGGCGTGCTCGAGCAGACCGAACAGCGGATGGCGGCCCGGGTCGTAGGCCTCGCGGACGCGCGCGAGGATCTCGCCCTCCCGGCCGTTCGCTCGGACCCGGAGGCCGCCGGCGTCGCCGATGATCATGATGGGCATGTTTCACCTCCCGAGGTCGGATCGGCGCCATGGAACAACGGACGGCCCATGTTGGACCCCAAGCCATAGCCTTGTCAAGATAGAAGTAGTCACGTTATGCGGACGGTCGTTGAAGGGGGACCCGTGCCGACTACGCTTCCGGCCGTGCCCGGCCCACGCCCGAAGACGCTCACCGCAGCCGAGCGCCGCCGCCTCGAGACGGCCGCCCGTCGCATCCTCGAGGCCGAGGAGGCGTGGGCGCGGACGGTGCGGGAGCTCGGGATCGCGGCGTGCGCGCGGTCGATGGGCATCACGCCGCAGGCCCTCGCCTCGAGGCTCCGACGCATCGAGCGGCGCGAGGGCCGGTAGGGTCAGTCGGCAAGCGCTCAAGGCTCGGGTCCGCGTGATCGAGCCGACCTCTTGATCGCGAACGTTGCGCGAACGTTGCGCAAACACTCGTCCATGGACGTCCTCCCCGTCCACCACATATAGCCTCTGACCTGCGACGATGCCTCTGACGTGGGGCGACGTTTCCCCAGCGTCTCTAGCTTGCACGCAGGGGGTCGCCGGTTCGAATCCGGCCGTCTCCACCCACGGGCCCCGGACGCTTGCCCTCCCGGCCCCCCTGCGGTCACTATGCAGCTCCGATGCCGGTGCTCAGGACCCTCGTCCGGGGGAGGTTCAGCCGGGACCTGTGGGGGGTCGCCGCCCTCCTGTGCGCCCTGGCCCTGGCGGGCTCGATCGTCATGGCTCGCCTGGGCGTCGACCGGGAGCAGCGCGAGGCCCTCTCCCGCGCTCAGGCCGTCGCGGACTCGACCATCGCCCCGGTCCTCACCCGGGACCTCCTGGGGGGTGCCATCGAGGGGGCCGAGGCGGAGCCCCTGCGGGCGGCCGTCCGTGAGGCGATCCTGGCCGACCCGCGGATCGTCCGGGTGCGCATCTGGCGGCCCGACGGGACCCTCCTCTTCTCCACCGACCCCCGCGACGACGTCGGGAGGGTGATCCCCCCGATCGACGTGCGGATCACCGACGCCGTGGAGGGGACGCCGGCGGGCGGCGTGTCCGGGGCGGACGAGGCGCGCCGCGGCCTGGCGCGTGACGCCGAGCCCGTGTACCGGACCTTCGTGCCCCTCACCGTCGAGGGTCCACCCCCCGCGGCCGCCGCCGAGATCGACTTCCGGCACGCCGACCTGGCGAGCGCGGCGAGCGCGCCCTGGCGCCCCGTCCAGGTCGCGCTGGGGGCGGGTCTCGCGCTGGCGCTCGGGCTGCTCGCGGTGTCGATGCGGACGGGGGCGGAGGCACCCGCCGGCCCCGCCCGGCCGGCCGGGGCTCCGCCGGACGAGCCCAAGGCGCGACGAGCCCCCCAACCACCTGAGGCCACGCCCGGGGCCCAGGACGCGGCGGTCCTCGCCAGGAAGCTCAAGCAGGCCGAGACGCGGATCGGCGCCCTGGAGGGGGAGATCGCCCTGCTCACGAACCAGCTCCGCCGGGCCGAGATCGAGCGCGCGGACGGGCGACCGGTCCCGGGGGCGGCCCAGGCCGTCCGGGAGGCGGAGGAGGCGCTCGCGCGGGCGAACGAGCGGCTCCAGGACGCCGAGGCGAGGGCGGCGGAGGCCGAGGCCCGCGCCAGGGAGGCCGGTTCCAGGGTCGCGGGGGTCGAGCGGGCCCTCGCCGAGGAGCGCGCCCGGGCCGCCCAGGCCGAGGCCCGCGCCAGGGAGGCGGAGGCCGAGGTC
>DATLZM010000414.1:0-1406 GCA_035573995.1 Actinomycetota bacterium
GTCGTTCCACGCGCAGCACACCCCGATGCTGTTGCCCGGATCCGCCTGGACCGTCCCCGTCCCCGCGAGCACCACCCCGGCCGTCGCGAGGACACTCAGGATCCTCCGTCGGAGCGTCCCCTTCGGCCTGATCTCGGCAAGCATGCGTGCCTCCCCCGTTGCCAGGCCTCCAACGCTGATGTACCTGGACGCCCGAAGTCAATAGGCCGGATGGACCCACCCAAGATGTGCGTGAACGACGCTCGACGGACGCACGCCGACGCGGTCATTCCACCCCCACCACGTAGGCCCGCCGCGGCTGGCCCCCGCGGAGCACCTGGACCCCCAGGGCGGGCCAGCGGCGCGACAGCAGCTCGACGATCCGCCGCGTGGTCCCCGGGCTCGCGCCCTCGCCCTCCAGGATGGTGGCGATCCCGCTCCCCTCCTCCACGAGCATCCCGAGCAGCTCGGCGGCGGCCTCCACGGCGCTCGGCGCCTCGGCCCGGGCCCCGTCCGCGGTCACGGCCTCCCAGGCCCGCCCGTCCCCCTCCCCGACCGGGGCGATCCAGCCGGAGCGGACCCCCGCGCGGGCCTCCGCCATGGCCCGGGCGTTCTCCTCCGGCGGCGCGTCGGGGTCGTAGGCGCGGAGGGCCGCGAGCTGCTCGGCGAGGCCGCGGCAGGCCACGACCCGTGCGGGCAGGGGCGCCGAGCGGGCCGCCTCCTCCGCCGCGGCCCGGGCGGCCTCGTCGCCGGTGAGCAGGACCACGCCCTCCGCCTCGGTCGACCGGACCGCCTCGAGGAGCTCCCCCGCGGTCGGCACGGGCGCGCCGACCCCGGTCACGACCTCCGCCCCCAGGGAACGGAAGAGCCGGCGGACCCCGTCGCCGGTCGCCACCGCGACCACCGCCGTCGCCCGCCCCTCCTCGGGCCCCTCCGCCGGGAGGTCCCAGGCCTCGGCGACCTGGAGGACGAGGTCGGTGACCCGCACGTCCTCGGGGCGGCCGAAGCCCGCCGCGATCTCCAGGGCCTCGCCGGGGGCGTCGGTGTGGAGGTGGCAGCGCCACAGACCGTCGCCGCCCGCCACGACCGCCGACTCCCCCGCCCGGCTCCAGGCCTCCCGGAAGGCCGGCACCACCTCCTCGGGGGCCCGCAGGAGGCAGGCCACCTCGTACCGCGGCCCCTCCTCCGCCTCCCACCCCTCACCGGGACGGGCCGGGGCAGCCGGCCGGAGGGCGGGGATCGGGCGCCCGGCCACCACCGACAGGAGGGCGTCGAACAGCAGCAGCAGCCCGGTCCCCCCGGCGTCCACCACGCCCGCCCGGCGGAGGGCCGGGAGCAGCTCGGGGGTGCGCGCGAGGGCGCGGGCGGCCGCCTCCCTGGCCTCCTCGAGCACGGCCGCGAGGTCGGCGCCGGCCCGCGCGGCCCGG
>DATLZM010000415.1:0-2419 GCA_035573995.1 Actinomycetota bacterium
CAGGCCTCCCGGGGGTAGCCCAGGGCCTCCTCGACCTCCCTGCCGATGTAGAAGACGGGGGACCCCTCGGGGTCGCCGACCCTCGCGACGTAGGCCACCGCCGGCATCTCCTCGAGGAGCGCGCGGTGGTCGACCTCGGGCCGGCCCGGGGCACGGCCGGCCGCCCGGCCGCTTTCCCCGTGCCTGCCCTCGACCTGTTGGAGCACCGAGCCCCCTCTGACCTCCTGGGCGCCAGCCTGCGTCGCCCGCACCTACTCACTTCGGCATCGGGCAGCCCTCCCTCCATAGCCAGGGGTGCCCATCCTTCGGTGGGGAGGCGGCGAGGGGCCACTCTCCCAGCGGTCCGAGGCGCCCGCGGGGGACGACGCCCGCCCGGCGGCCTACGCCTTCCGGCTCGCCCATCTACCTGGGGGCCCCGGCCAGGCGGAGACGCGATGCACGGTGGAATCGCTGTCTGCGATGGATATCCCCTAGCCTGGGTTTACACGCCGTCCTGGGTTTACACGCCGTCCTGGGTTTACACGCGAGGAGCGGAACGACCGTCCACGGATTCCTTATGCATCCTCTCGGCTGCCCCCCGCAGGTAGGCCCTGACCGTCGAGCGCTCGAGCCCGAGCTCCTCGGCGATCCGCCAGAGCGGGTACCCCTGCCGCGCGAGCTCCGGGACCGGGCGCTGCCGGGGCGCGAGCTCCTCGAGGGCCTGGGGCGGCAGGTCCCGGGCTGCCAAGGCGAGCTCCTCGTCGGTCCGGGGCCGCCCGGGCCGACGCGGCCACTCCTCGAGGAAGCGCCGCAGCTGCCAGCCCCGCCACACCGGGCCGGAGGCGAGCTCGGCGACAGGCTCGGGGAAGCCGGGCCGCCCGCGGAGCTCGGAGACGCGCTGGCGCGACACCCCGAGCATGCGGGCGTCCTCGACCACCCCGAGGTAGGGGTTCTGCTCGACCGGCTCCTCGAGGTCCCGCTGCAGCCGCTCGTCGGTCGCCTCGACCCGCTCGACCTCGCCGAGGCCGAGGCCGGCCTTCCCGGCCGCGGCCCGGAAGAGCTCAAGGGCCCGCGGGACCGAGTCCTCGGGGCTCCAGGCGACCACGTGGAACCGCGCGCCCACGAGCTCCGAGACCCGCCCGTGCGCCACCGCGCCCATCGCCCCGAGCGCGTCGAGAGCCTCGAGGAGCGAGAACGTGGCGTCGGCCTCGTCCCCGCCCTCGGGCCAGCGCTCGACGCGCGCCTCGACCTCGACGCTCTACTCGGTCATCGCTTCCTCCCCCTGCGTGGCCAGACGAGGCCGGCCCGACGGAGCTCCGCGATCAGGTTTCGGGTCTATACCAGCGCCTCACGCGTCCGGCGACCGGGGAGCTTCCGCGTCCCGCCGCCGCTTGGCCCGCTGCCGCTCCCTGTCCCACTCCCTGCGGGCCTCGAGGGCCCGCTCCGGGGCACGCTCCCGGTGTGCCCGGGCGAGCTCGCGGAGGTGGCAGTCGCGGCAGAACCCGCGGATGGTCTCCTGGGGCGCCCGGGAGCAGGACGGGCAGAGGGGGTCGCCGCGGGCGATCCGGGCGCCGCGGCGGACCTCCAGGTCGAGGAGAGCCGGGTCGAGCTCCCCGCGGAGCACGCGCTCGCGGGCCTCGGCCAGGGCCCGGGCCTCCGCCTCGGCCCGGCGGGCGTCGCGGAGGCTCACCCCTCGAGGCTGGCCCAGGACGGTCCCCCGCCGCTCGCCGGGGGGCCGGAGCGAGATCCGCTGGCGGTGGGCCTGCTGCTGCACCGCCCGGACCGAGCGCCCGAGGGCCTCCGCCACGGCCCGGGCCCCCCGGGAGGCGAGCCGCCGTAGCTCGGCCAGCTCGCGGCTGGTCCAGGGCCGGCCACGGATGTTCCCACGCGGATGTCCCCGCGAAATCACACACCTGTGACTTAGCGCCGGCATCACGCGTCCTTCCCCTCCACCACGGATGCCGGGGCCAGGGCCTCGAGGAACGGGACGCCCTCGAGGCGGCGATCTCGGCGGCGCAGGACGCGCAGACGCTCACCGCGACCGGCTCTCCCACGTCCCGGAGGACCCCGCCCTCCTGGACCCGCTGGTGGGCGCGCATCCGCTCGACGCGGGAGCCCTCGAGGGGCCCGCGGCACAGACAGACCCATCGGCAGGCTCCCGCCACAGGGCCACGGCGCTTCCTGAGCGACGTCGTCGAACCCGCATGAGGCGCCCAGGAGCCGCTCTGCGGCCCGGAGACGTGCCCCGCGCCCATCGGTGGCCCCACCGCCCTTCCGGCCGCGAGAGACCGGATATACACCCTAGGAGCGTGCTGAAGAACGGCCTTCCCCAGCGCGGATCTGGCCGACGGGCTGAGCCGAAGACGGGTGAGCACCCTTCGCTGGGCCTGGGGCGAGCGAAGACAGCCCGCTGAAGGAGGGGGCCGGCTTACGCGCGGAC
>DATLZM010000416.1:0-3437 GCA_035573995.1 Actinomycetota bacterium
CCCCGAGAACCGGGTCACCGACCACCGGATCAAGCTCACGCTCCACCGGCTCCCCGAGGTCCTCGAGGGCGACCTCGACCCGTTCGTGGATGCCCTCCTCGCGGCGGAGCGCGCCGAGCAGCTCGCCCGGCAGGACCGGGATCGGCGCGCGCCGGAGGAGGCCGCCGGCGCGGCCGGCGGCTGACCGAGCGTCAGGAGATCACGGCGGCCCCGGCCTCGGCGATCTCGCGGTCCTGGTCGGCGGAGCCCCCGGAGACCCCGATCCCCCCGACGACCTCGCCCCCGGAGCGAAGCGGCACCCCGCCGCCGAAGACGATCAGGCGATCGGTCTTCACGATGCCGTGGAGGAGCGGGGGCTCGTCCTTGACCAGGTCCCACCACGCGTGGGTCGGGATCCCGAACGCCGCCGCGGTCCACGCCTTGTCCTGCGCGATCCGGCTCGAGAGCAGCGGGGCCCCGTCCATCCGGGCGAAGGCCTTGAGGTTCCCGGCCTGGTCCACCACGGCGATCGCGGCCTCGACGCCGAGCTCCTCCGCCCGCTCCACGCACGCGGTCACGGCCCTCCGGGCCGCCTCCAGCGTCACCGTCCTCACCTGCATCACGTCCGCCACGGTCCCCTCCTACCCGTCGTCCACCCCGAGCATCGCGTAGAGGCGTTGGACGCTCCCCCGCGGGTCCGTGACCTGGAACCGGAACCCGGCCATCCCCACGGCGCGGGCGCCCTCCACGTTCACCGTGAGGTCGTCGATGAAGAGGCACTCCTCCGGGGGGAGGCGGAGGGCCTGGGCGGCCCGCCGGTAGATCTCCGGGTGCGGCTTGCGGACGCCCTCCTCCGCCGCGTCGAGGATCGCCGCGAAGCAGTCCCGGAGGTACCAGCCCCGCCACCACCCCGGGCCCAACCACGTGGTCGCGTCGTTCGTGAGCAGCGCCTGGCGGAAGCGCCGGGAGAGCCGTCGGATCGCCTCAACCACCTCGGGGCGGTCCCGGCCCTCCCAGTCGATCGAGCCTCTGAGGTCCAGCCGGTAGCCGCGCTCGCGGACCCTGGCCTCGAGCCGCGCCACGTACGCGGCCTCGTCGATCTCCCCTCGGTCGAGGGCCGCGTAGTCCGGGTCGCCCCCGGGGTCGAAGGGGCCGCGGGGCACGATCCCCGGGGGGAGGCCGAGGGCTCGTTCCACCTCGGGGAGGACCTCGAAGGGGGTCGGGTGCAGGATGCCCCCCATGTCCCAGATGACCCCGCGGATCGCTCCTGGTCCTGAGCGCTTCACGACCCGCCCTCGCGCTCCGCGCGCCACCGTGCCGCCTCCCGGAGCAGGACCTCCCGGATCGACGCGGGCGGCTCGGCGGGCGGGACCTCCACCACGACCCGCCCGCCCTCCACCCGCACGGGGTAGCGCCGCAGCCGGAGCCACGGCGCGCCGAGGCGTGCCCCCGTCCGGAGGTCGTACCGCCACCAGTGCCAGGGGCAGGTCACCACCCCGCCCCGGACCAGCCCCTCGGCGAGCGGGCCGCCGCGGTGGAGGCAGCGCGCGTCCACCGCGTGGAGCGTGCCCTCGACGTTGAACACCGCGACCTCCCGGCCCCCGGCCTCGACGACGGTCGCCGATCCGGGGGGCAGGGCGTCGACGGGGACCCTGACCACCTGCCTCATGTCGGGAGCTTGACGACGACGGCCTTCGCCTCCGTGTAGAAGTCCAGGCTGTAGGCGCCCCCCTCGCGCCCGATCCCGCTCTCCTTCATCCCGCCGAACGGCGCCCGGAGGTCCCGGACGAAGAAGCAGTTGACCCACATCGTGCCGGTCCGCACGCCCTGGGCCACGCGGTGGGCGGTGGCGAGGTCCCGGGTCCACACCATCCCGGCCAGGCCGTACCGGCTCTCGTTGGCCAGCCGGATCGCGTCGGCCTCGTCATCGAACGGCATGCAGACCTGGACCGGCCCGAAGATCTCCTCCTGGCAGACGCGCATCGAGTTGTCGACGTCGGCCAGGACGGTGGGGGCCATGAAGTTGCCCCCCTCACACCCGGGGACCGTCACGCGGTTCCCGCCGGTCAGGAGCTTCGCGCCCTCCCGCTCACCGAGCTCCACGTAGCCGAGGACCCGCTCGAGGTGCTCCGGCGTGATCAGGGGCCCGACCTTGGTGGCGGGGTCGAGGGGGTCGCCGACCGGCAGGGCCTCCGCCGCCTGGACGTAGCGGGCCACGAACTCCTCGTAGATCGGCCGCTGGACGAGCAGCCGGCTCCCCGCGAGGCACACCTCGCCCTGGTTGCGGAAGAGCGCGTCGATCGAGCCCTCGAGCGCGAGGTCCGGGTCGGCGTCGGCGAAGACGATCGAGGCCGACTTCCCGCCCATCTCGAACGAGAGCTTCTTCAGGGTGGGCGCCGCCGCGGCCATGATCGCCCGCCCCGTGTTGGTCTCGCCGGTGAACGAGATGAGGTCCACGCCCGGGTGGCGGGTGAGGGCCTCGCCCGCGGCGTCGGGCCCGAAGCCGTGGACCACGTTCAGGACCCCCTCGGGGAGCCCCGCCTCGGCGCAGATCTCGGCGAGCTTCCAGGCGGTCACGGGGCTCTGCTCGGCCGGCTTCAGCACGGCCGTGCACCCGAACGCCAGGGCCGGGGCCACCTTCCACGTCTCGAGCATCAGCGGGAAGTTCCACGGCGTGATGAGCGCCGCCACCCCGCGGGGCTCGCGGAGCACGTAGGTGAGCACGCCCTCCCAGGGTTTGGGGAAGGCCTCGGTGTGGGCGAGCTCCGCGAGGTCGGCGAAGAACCGGAAGTTGAGCGCGGCCCGCGGCATGTCCTTGGTGCGGGCCTCCGCGATCGGCTTGCCGACGTCCCGGGACTCGAGGGTCGCCAGCTCCTCCCGCCGCTCGTCGATCAGGTCCGCGATCCGGTGCAGCACCCGCTTCCGCTCCGCGGGGCTCATCCTCGGCCAGGGGCCCTCGTCGAAGGCGCGACGCGCCGCCGTCACCGCGCGGTCGACGTCCTCGGTCCCCCCCGCGGCCACGTCCGCCAGGACCTCCCCGGTCGCGGGGTTCACCGAGGGGAAGGTCTCCCCCGAGCTCGAAGGCACGAACCGCCCGTCGATGAAGTGCTCGATCCGCAGCATCTCCGCCTCCTCAGCCGTCCTCGGGCTCGCGGTGCCCGGGCCCGCGGTCCGTCTCCGACGCCGGGACCCCGGCGATGCCCCAGAGATCCGGCGACACCTCGTTGATCACCACCCGGACGCGCTCGATGGGCGTGTCCAGGGTCCCTGCGACGACCTCCGAGACGTTCCTGATGAGCCGCTTGAGCTTCTCCCGCGGGCGGCCCTCGAGGAGATCGATCCGGACGAGCGGCATCCTCCTCACCCCTCCATGTGAACGGAGACCGCGCCGATGCCGGCGAACTCCGCTCGGACCATGGTGCCCGGGCGGAGGTCGGCGGGGGCCGTGAGGCCCCCGG